>JBAZOJ010000056.1:0-16075 GCA_041648755.1 Candidatus Brocadiia bacterium | reverse complement strand
GAGTAGTTTGCAAGCGCGCAGCACTCCGCGAGCCCCAGCAGGGCACCGGAGTTCGAGGGGTCAATCAGCAGGAATTTCTCGAAGTTGGTGACAGCCTTGTCGTACTTCTTGAGCAGCTTGAAACCGTGCGCGAGCGCAAGAATGAAACCGCCGCTGGCAAGGGTCGAGCCCTTGCTCTTGGGGAATTTCTTGGCTCTGCGAGTAGCCGCACTGAGTAGAAGCCGCCTCGCCTTTCCGGCATCGGGCTGGAAAAGCAGTATCTGCTGCGCGATTTCGATCGCGTAGTCGTGGTTCCCGCTGTCGGCAGCAGTCACGGCCTTCTGATACAGGTTCTCGATATCCATATGGACCGTCCCAATCTTACCAGAGTAGAAGCATTGTATTATAGACGGAGCGGTCGCCGGGTCAATTCAAAACGGCCTTGCCAGCAAGCGAATCTGTGGTATCATCACGGGAAATGGCGGTGTTCAAAGCAATGCAACTGAGAGTCATCGTTTATCCCAACCCGATCCTCCGAAAGAAGCCAGCCCCTGTGTCGAAGTTCGACAGCACCCTCGCCGAGCTTACGGAGGCGATGTTCACTGCGATGGAGGGAGAACGTGGTGTTGGCCTTGCTGCGCCTCAAGTCGGCATCCTGCTGCGTTTGCTGGTGATCCACTACGATGAGTATGATGTGCCGAAGACCGTTCTGGCAAATCCGGAGATCATTGAGTCCGAGGGTATGGAGTCCATGGCGGAGGGCTGCTTGTCCTTCCCGGGCATCTTCGCGGAAATCAAGCGTCCGTCTGTTGTCAGGGTTCGTGCCCAGAACCTGGCGGGCGAGACCGTTGAACTGAGTGCAAGCGGAGTCCTTGCCCGCGTAGTTCAGCATGAGATGGATCACTTGGAAGGCAGATTGTTCATCGACTTGTTCTCTCCGGCACAGAAGATTCGATTCAGCAAAGACCTCCGGAACCTGGAGAAGAGGTTCGCGGAGTTGAAGGAGGCGTAGGTTAGCGCCCCTCCGTTCATCTACTTCGGATCATCGGTTTATTCCGCCTGCCTCCTGAAACGGCTGGCGGAAAAGGGCTTTCGGCCGGTTTGCGTGGTCACCAGGCAGGACAAGCCTGCCGGGCGCGGCCTGAAACTGACTTCTCCGCCCGTCAGATGTGCAGCGGATGAACTGGGCATCAAATGTTTGCAGCCGAAGACCGTGAACGCACCGGAGTTCATCGAGACTGTTCGTGAAAGCGGCGCTGACGTCGCTCTTGTGATGGCATTCGGCCAGATCCTATCGCAAGCTCTTCTGGATTCCCTGAGACGGGGATTCTATAACGTGCATTTGTCCCTGCTGCCTGAACTGAGGGGAGCCGCTCCCGTTCCCTGGGCTATCGCAAGGGGATACAGCACCACCGGCGTCACCGTGTTCAAGATCGTCAGGGAACTTGACGCAGGACCGATACTGAATGCTGTGCAAATAGCTATTGCCCAGGATGATACTACGGAATCCATATTCGCCAAGCTGTTCGAGCCTTGTGTTGACCTCGCACTGGATTCAATGGCTCGTCTTGACTCAGACGTGAGCCTTGTCGAGCAGAATCACAGTCTGGCTACTTTTGCGCCAAAAGTCACAGCCGACAACGGATCGCTTAATTTCATGGTCCCGGCATGGCGTATGAAGAAGCTTGTGCAGGCCTTCAAGGACTACCCCGGAACGTATGCATACTGGCACTCAGGATACTCGCCTGCCATCGGGGAAGGGCATAGGAAAACGAGACTTCGAATCCTGGATGTGAGTCTTCCTCTGGAGCCCGATACCGGCCATTCTGCGGGCAGGATCATTTGTGCTAACCCGAAGCTCGGCTTTGACGTTCAGGCTGGAGCCGGGATTGTCCGAATAGAATCGCTCAGGCCCGAAGGTCGTACAACTATGTCCGGGACAGACTTCCTTCGCGGATATCGCCCGAAGGAAGGTGATTTCCTTCTACACTACTAAGCGAGAAAGCATATGAGAGACTACGCTTCACACAACATTGACGAAACGATTTCCCTGATTGCCGATATGGTCGGCTGCAACACAACCAACCCACCCGGGGACGAGCATTTGGCCGCGAAGGTCGTATGCTCCTTTCTGAACCGCCATGGCATTTCCTACCGGACGCACGAGCATGTCGCCGGAAGAACAAATGTTGTGGCAGAACTCGGTAAGGGCGAGAAGACTTTGCTGCTGGCGGCACACATCGACGTGGTTCCAGCGGGTGAAGGGTGGGACACCCCGCCTTTCCAACTCACAGTGAAGGACGGGAGAATGTTCGGGCGCGGTGTAAGCGACGACAAGGGCCCGTTGGCGGGAATTCTGTCGGCGATCCGCTATTTCGTGGAGAACCCCGATATGCTCCACTGCAAATTGCTGGTGGTTGCCGCCGCAGACGAAGAGAGGGGCTCGAACGAGGGATTCAAGTACCTTATGGCCAATGGTCTTGTGAACGCGGACTTCTGCATTATCGGTGACATTGCCGGGCATTGCGAGGAGATCGACATTGCCGAGAAAGGCGTGGCGCATTTCCACCTTGAGGTGAAGGGCAAACAGGCTCACGCTTCAGTCCCGAATGAGGGTCGCAACGCCATCTACGCGATGGCTGACTGGATCGCCAGGATCCGGAGGTACGAGTTCAAGTTCTCGCCGCACCACATATTGTCTGCCCCGACGATAAACGTGGGAATGATCTCCGGCGGTATCGCACCGAATGTTGTCGCGGGAGACTGCAAGGCTGTGATGGACATGCGCTATCTTCCGGGAATGGACATAGAGAAAGTCAGGCAGGAACTTCTGTACTTGTCCAACCTTGACGCTTCTGACAATCCGGACGTCAAATGCTCCGTGCGTATTGACGAAACGCATATCCTCAGGCCGACACAACTATCTCCCGACAACGAGGATCTGCGTCTACTGTCTTCCGCCATCGAGAAAGTCAAGGGCAAGAAGCCTGAATTCAAGGGCTTTGGCGGAGCAACTGACTGCAAGACATTCATCGAGAAGGGGATTCCGGCGGTCGCATTCGGCCCCGGTGACGAGAGTGTTGCGCATTTGGCTAACGAGTATCTCGATGTGGCCGAATTGGAGGAGTTCATTTCTATCCTGATCGAATTCATCGGACGATATCGCTGAGCGAACCGGAAAAGGCAAAAAGGGCGGCCTCGTGCCGCCCTTTTTATTTCCCGATACAGAACCGGGAGAAGACTCTTGCCAGCACTTCTTCTGTCACTTCGCGCCCCGCCATCTCGCCCAGGGCGCTTATGGCCTCTCGAAGAGGGACAGCGACCATTTCCTCTCCTCTGCCGGATTCGAGTGAAGCAAGGGCGTCGCGACAGTCTCGTTCAGCGACAGTAAGCGATGCGATTTGCCTTTCCGATAGAGCGGATCGTCCGGAAACGGTCATATCACCGACAAGATTGCCGATGCGTTCCGTCAGAAGGTCGAGCCCTTGCCCTGTCAATGCGCTGACGACGGCAATTCCGCCAAATAGCTTTTCCATTTGCTCCACTGCGCTGTTCGTGCCCGGAGACAAGTCTGCTTTGTTACATACCGCGATCAGATTGCGCGGGAGAATGGGGAGAAGAGGGGAGACTTCCTCAGTAGTTGTCTGTGCAGTAAAGACCAACAGCGCTGCATCGGCGCTGCGCAAGGCAGTTTCGGAACAAGTGATTGAGTCGTCTTTGTCGCAGTTCTGAGAATGTGGCATTCCGGGCGTATCGAGGAAATCCACTGATACTCCTCGGATTTCCCGCGAAATCGTCCGACTATCGGTTGTCGTACCCGGAACGGGGCTGACAAGGGCATCTGTAAGGGTCAGGGCGTTCAGAAGCGTTGTTTTGCCTACATTGGGCGGACCGCAGACGACAACCGTGCAATTCGTTCCGCTTCTGGCTCTGGCTAGCCTTAGCGGCTCAGCGAGAACTGTCAGGACCGACCGGATACGCGAGCCAGCATCGTCCCTTTCCATTACCCGAATATCTTCATCCGCAAAATCGAGATTCGCTTCCACGCCTGACAGAACGTCCAGCAGGAGTTCTCTGCACTTGAGCATACGCTTGGAGAGTTCCCCGTGCAAAGAGTCAAAGGCTGCTCTGCGCGTTGAGGAATCAACACTTTCGATCAGGGCAAGAACCCCCTCTGCCTGTGTCAGGTCCAGTTTGCCGTTTTCAAAGGCCCGCCGTGTGAACTCACCCGGTCCCGCTGGCGTACAGCCCTGCTCAAGGAGAGCAGACAGAAGGGCTCCGGTGATTGTCGGCGAGGCAGGGATGTGGAATTCGACCAAATCCTCACCCGTGTAGGAGTACGGGGCTCGGAAAGGCAGCATGAGGGCCGGGATCTCTGCGAGAGGGGGAATGCGGAGAGTGGTCTCTATTGCAGAGAGATGCCGGAACTCATGGAGTTCGCAGGAAGAGAGAATCTCAGCGCAGTAAAATGACAATGGGCCGCTCGCTCGCACCACTGCCCTGATTGGACTTCCTGATGCGGAGGAGACTGCACAGATTGTGCTCATTTAGAGTAAGCGCAGACCTTGCGCTACTTGGTTTTCTTTGCCGCGATCTTCTGCTCCTTAAGAATGGCGTCCAGAGTCAGCGTGGTGAACCCGGCGTCACCGGCTTCCTCTTTCAGGCGGATACCATGCTTAATCCAGAGCGTCTCGAAGATGGAGGCGGTATTGCGCACGAGCCAGTAGAGCACGAGACCGGAGGCCATGCTATAGAAAAGGAAGGCGAAAAGCAGCGGCATGAACTGCATTACGCGATAGGATATCATCTGCTGCGGGTCTGCGGGCTTGGGAGAGAGTGAGGACTGTATGAACCACACAGCGGTCATGACAATCGGGAGGATGTTCAGATACTGAATGCCGAAGGGAGCCCAGGCACCGACGGGGATGCGCTCAGGGCTCGAAAGGTCCGCCACCCAAAGGAAGTGTGCATCGCGAAGTTCGATGCAACTGCTGAAGGCGGTGTAGAGAGCGAAGAAAACAGGCAACTGCAGCAGGATCGGCAGACATCCGCCCAAGGGGTTGACTCCCGTCCTCTGGTAGATAGCCATCGTGACTTCGCCGAGTTTCTTGTTATCGCCCTTGAAGCGCTTCTGGGCTTCGGAAATGAGTGGCTGTAGTTTCTGCATCTTGTTCATCGCGATATACTGTTTTCGCGTCAAAGGATGCAGGGCAATCTGCAGTACAATCGACAGGATGATTATAGCCACGCCATAGTTTCGGACGACATAGTTGATGCCTTCGAGGAGCATCAGAATCAGCCGGACAAGCAACTCCCAAAAGCCAAGGGAGACGATCTTGTCGTACCCGCTGCCCTCATACTGGCGGAGCAGGGCAAGGTATTTCGGGGTAGGCAGGATCGAGTAGGCATGTGTTACCGATGCTCCGGCTGGAATCACCGTGGTGTCGGGAACAACTCCGCACTCAATGTTCTGCATATTGGCCAGATAGGTCGGAATTGCTGCGGCGAGAGCCGAATCCGGCTTAAACTGCCGGGCAAAGGCTCCCTTGAGGGGAATGCTCTTGTCGGGGTTCAAGAACACGACGAAGTACATGGAAGAACCGGCGACCCAGTCGAGTGTTCTTTCAGGCGGAATCGGGAAGAACTTGTACGTTCCGTCTTCTGGCAGCTTTGTTACGGCAGTGGTTTCAGGGGCGTACAGGTTGTGCTTGGCTTCGACATAGCCAATGGTCATATTCATGTTGGCGGCGGGATTCTCGATGCCGTCAGGGATGACGCCTGCGGAGTCAACCAACAGGTAGTTGACCGGCATATCGGCCTGTGTTGTATTCGTGAAGTTGACCTGCATTTCGATCAGGTAGGAGTCTTCCGAGAACGTGAAAACCTTCTCGATAATCAATCCACCGGCGTTAGTGCGGAAGGTGACCTTCCTGGGGTTCTGCGGGTCGACGGTGCATTCGTAGTCGTACCCGTCCTCGATGAGGGTTGTGAGGTTTGTAGGGTCGGCGTTTGTATTGAACAACAGGCGAAGCGAGGTTGCCTTTTCCTTGAGAAGATGCAGGATGGGCATAGGCTTCGCACGGTCGGTGGGGGCAAAGTACGCCCGGTATCCCTTGGCCAGCAGAGCCTTGTCGGGGACAGTAAATGTCAAGGATTCGAGAGCCGCTCCTTTGCTGGTAAAGGAAGATGAAAACAACGGAGATGCCACTTCGGTTTTTCTTGCCGGGACGTCCGGCGGCGGAGTGATGGCGGGATTGGTGGGGGATGCACTCGGGAGTATCGATGGCGACACAGCCGGGGCGATGAATATTCCCGATGGAGGCGGCGATAAGGGAGAAGTGCTGGCGATTGGTGAGGGTGAAGGCCTGACAACAGGCTTTACCATCAGGTTGGGCAGGATGACGATGTAGTATAGCACGACTGCTGCCAAAACGGATGAGACGAACAGAACCTTTTTGCTCATTAATCTTCCTTGGGTACCGGGTCGTAGCCGCCCGGGTTATATGGATGGCACCGGACAATCCTCGCCATTGCCAGAGCAGTGCCTCTCAGGACTCCGTGACGAATGATGGCAGCAAATACATATGCTGAGCAAGTCGGGGTGAATCTGCAATTCCGGCCGATCAAAGGTGAAAGCGTATTCTGGTACACGAAGATCGGGAATACGAAGACAAGACGCATGGTTTTCAGGATTCCCGGCAAGTCGTCAACTCCGCACCGAAGTGCTTTTCCAGAAGATTTTTCAGATCGCGCAAAACATCCGCCAAGCCAAACGGGGCAACCGGGATTCTTGGCAGCAGGACGATTTCCACCGGGGACGGGAGGCTGGGACGGAGCAACCGAAAACTTTCTCTCATGAGCCGTTTGGTTCGGTTCCGTGCTACGGCGCCTCCCCATTTCCGGGAGACGATTGTCCCAAGGCGGGACTCACCTTCCACCTGCCGGATTACGGCCTTCAGCAGCTCGCCGCCGTACCTTCGCCCGTCGGCAAATGCCCGGTCGAATTCAGTCTTCTTCGTGAGCCGCCGACAACGTGAATAGCCGTAGTCCATAAGAGGCGAAATTATAAGTACTTGGCCGCCACGGGCAACAGAAAAGCCGCTTTCCGCACAAACGGGAACGTTTCCCCCGTCTCGGCGTCTCCTTCATGGAAGATCCCGCATCACCTAGTACATTATCCTTGTGGAGGTGTGTATGAGTTTGTCGAGAAGAATCCTGGTTGCCGCGTTTCTCGCGGCCCTCGTCGGAGTTTCAGCGGCCTGCGGCGCTGGCGGCGGGCTTCCCTATGCCTACTGGCGTTCACAACTGAGCGCCGAGACAGGGACCGTCGGCGAGAAATTGTACTTCGACATGTACTTCTCCGACGTCCCAAGCACAGCCCCTTGGCATGTGTACTACGATACCGACCTGGACTTTGCCACCGGCTCCACGCTGATGGGCAGCGGCACGGGCAACGAGGTGATCGAGTTCTTCGACACCTCCGCTATGGCCGCCGGGACGTACTACGTGGCCATCTCCACGGAAGTTGACTCCCAGACCTACTGGTTCACCCCGCCGTCCTCATTCACTCTGACCACCGGATCCCTGCCGGGCATAACGATTACAGCGCCGACGGCACCGGGCGAGTACATCATCGGTGCGACCATCCCTCTCGGCGCCACCGTCACCAACGGCGGAACGTTCACCTGGGAACTCCTGGCCGGCTGGGACACCGACCCGCTGAACTACAAGATCAGGATTGCCACGCTCGCCGGCTCGACTCCGCTCTCCTATAACTGGGCGACCAGCAGCCTGACCCCGAGCTCCTATTACATAGGCTTCGTCGTCCGGCACGGCGACTTCTTCACTTGGGCTTACACTCCGTTCCTGATTACCATCACAGTGCACGACCAGTGGCAGGCCATGAGCGCCGACAACGCTCCGGAGGCGCGGTATGATCATGGAGCGGTTTGGACCGGCACCCAGTACTTCGTCTGGGGCGGCCGCGGTGCCACGAGCATCCTGTCCTCCGGAGGACTCTACTCGCCCTGGGACGATTCCTGGGAGCCCGTGTCGAACACCAACGCGCCTACGCCGAGGACGGACTTCTCCACAGTCTGGTGCAGCGACCGCGTCATCGTATGGGGCGGGCAGGGCTCCGGCACGTATCTGGACACCGGTTCGATGTACTTCCCGGCCTCGGACACCTGGGCCGATATTACGACCGTCTCGGCGCCCGAAGGCCGCAAGAACTGCGCCGCGGTCTGGACCGGCGCGGTTTTCCTCGTCTGGGGCGGCTACGGCGACACCGGATACCTGAATGACGGTGCGTTCTTCAACCCCTCCACCGGCGCTTGGACCGCCATCTCCTCCACCAATGCCCCCTCGGCGCGGCAACTGCCCGCTTTCGGGTGGACAGGCTCGGAGCTCGTGATCTGGGGCGGCAGCGATAGCGGCGGCGCACTGAACTCAGGCGGCATATGGAATTGGACGACGAACTCTTGGCGCACGATGACCGTTACCGGTGCTCCGAATGCCCGCGAGGACGCCTTCTCGACGTATTCGCTCTCCCGCGGCTTCATCGTGTGGGGCGGGAAGAGTGCCGACCTTCCGGCGAGCGATGGCGGAATCTATGACCCCGGCACGGACACCTGGTCTGCAATTCCCGCCGGAATCGATGCCCCCGGCCCCTACAACGACCGTTCTGTCGCTTACACGGGCAAGTATCTCTTCGCGTGGGGCGGAGACTACCTCGGCTACAATGGCGCGGGCTCGGAGTACAACTTCGACACCGGCGTATGGTCTGCGGTAACCGAGACAGACGCTCCGGACGCCCGCAGCTACTGCCCGGCGGTGTTCACCGGCAGCGTGATCATCCTCTGGGGCGGCTCCACGTCCCTCGGCCCGGTCTCCAGCGGAGCCTACTACTTCCCGTAGTGCTGAGAGTCCGTGATATTGCCATCAATCGGAGGCGGCTTCAGAGCCGCCTCCGTGTTGTAACGGCCGCCTGGATGCGGCCGCCAAGGCTGATTTTGTCGGTGAATTGTGAAAAATGGCTTGATTTTCGTCAGCGCGGGACACAATAGAATTCACAACAGCAATCAGAGGAACCTATGTTCGAGACTCGAGAAGGCATGTGGGCTTGGCTTCTGCAGCGCGTCACGGCGGTGTACATTGCATTCGCCCTGATCGTGCATTTCTACCTGCAGCACTTCACGTTCAAAGCCGGAAACGAAGAAATATCTGGCGCACGGTTCTTTACCGCGGACCAGATCTCCGGTCGGCTTGCGGGGAACTGGTGGTGGGCAGTCTTCTACCTGCTCTTCCTCTTCTGCCTTTCATACCATGCCTTCGCCGGTGTTGTGAAGGTGATCGAGGATCACAACACGAGCCCCGGCTTTGTCAAGTGGCTGAACGCGCTTATGTGGGTGGGCATTTTTGCCACCTTGGCTGCCGGGATCGTAGTGTACTACTCCTTGACCAACGTCAGTTGGTTCAGTTGGCAATAGAAGGGCGGAGGAAACCGTGAACATAATAGCCGGTTGGATTCGCGAGACACGCCTGAACTTCCGTTATGAGATGCTGTCGTTTCTGCTGCATCGCATCTCCGGGCTTGGCGTAGTAGTCTTCGTTCTCGTGCATCTCTACTCGTTGGCGCAGCGGCTCGCATCGCCGGACAAATTCAACTCGACGATGCTCCTGTACGACAACCAGTTGTTCCACATCGGAGAATGGGCACTCTTCATCGGATGCTGCTTCCACGCCTTCAATGGGTTCAGGATAATGCTGGTGGATTTCTTCCCGTTGACTCGCAACCAGAGGGAGTACATCTTCTGGGTCGTTGGGCTTTGCGCCGTATTCGCAGCGTTTGGAGCGTTGTTCTTCTTCCCTGAACTGCGCACCGCAATCTTGGCATAAGGAGAGGGAAGAATGAAATACCATCAGGTTGTAGTAGTTGGCGCCGGGTTGGCGGGGCTTCGTGCCGCCATCCAGTGCAACATGAACAACATCAATGTCGCGGTCGTTTCCAAGGTTCACCCGTTACGCTCGCACTCGCTTGCGGCACAGGGCGGAATCAACGCGAGCCTTGGGAATAACCTTCGCGGATCGAACGACGCTTGGGAGAAGCATGCATTCGATACCGTAAAGGGCTCGGACTACCTTGCGGATCAGGATGCTGTGCAGACGATGACCCGGGAAGCGGCCGAGTGCATATACGAACTTGACCACTGGGGCTGCCCGTTCACCCGCAACGACCGTGGCCTGATTGCTCAGCGTCCGTTTGGCGGCGCCGGATTCCCGCGCACATGCTATGCCGCTGACAAGACCGGGCATGTCCTGCTCCATACACTTTATGAGAAGTCCTGCCAGTTCGAGGCGAATGCAGAGCGGCAGAATTTCGTCTTCTACGATGAATACTTCGTGGTCGGCGTTCTGTCGGACGGCGCCAAGTGCCACGGCGTTTCCATTATGAACATGGCTACCGGCGAGCTCGATGTGATTCGCGCGGATGCCGTAGTCCTTGCGACCGGTGGTGCAGGGCGTATGTACTCGAACACCACAAACGCACTGATCAGCACAGGTTACGGGATGTCGCTGGCATACTGGAAGGGCGTTGGCCTGAAGGACATGGAGTTCATCCAGTTCCACCCGACGACGCTCGTTGGCACGAACATCCTCATGACCGAGGGCTGCCGCGGCGAAGGTGGTTTCCTTACGAACAATAAGGGCGAACGCTTCCTTGTCAACTATCCCGACTCCGCCAAGGCGATGGAAGTCGCGCCCCGCGATATCGTTTCCCGCAACATCACGCGCGAGCTGCTCGCGGGCAGAGGTTTCGGCAAGAACAACGCCGAGTACGTGAATCTTGATCTGCGTCACCTCGGCGAGAAGCGGATTATTACCCGTCTGCCCGGCATTCGGGATATCTCGATGAACTTCTCAGGCGTTGACCCCGTCAATGAGCCTATTCCTGTTCAGCCGGGCAACCATTACACGATGGGCGGAATTGACACGGACGCATCCTGCAAGACGGCTGTTGCTGGTCTTTTTGCGGCAGGCGAGTGCGCTTGCGTTTCCGTCCACGGAGCGAACAGGCTCGGAGGAAACTCCCTGCTTGAGACCATCGTGTTCGGCAAGATCGCCGGCGATTCAGCAGCCAAGTACGTTCTGGGCGGCGGCTCTTCGAGTGTTCCCGAAGCCGAGAAGCTTGGGAAAGTCGATTTCGCTTTCGTCGAGGACACCAGGGCAAAGAACGGCTCGCTCCTTCCTGCCGATATCCGCGACGAACTCACAGTCACGATGGCTCAAAAGGTCGGAATCTTCAGGAACAAGGGACATTTGCAGCAGGCCTACGACAAGGTCAAGGAACTCCAGGCAAAGTACCGTGATATCAAGGTCAGGTACAAAGGCAAACGTTTCAACTGGGATCTTATGTGGGCGCTTGACCTGAAGGGAAACCTGGATGTTGCCGAGGTAGTTGTGGCAGGTGCGCTGGCCCGCGAAGAGTCGCGTGGCTCGCACTTCCGGGACGACTTCCCGACCCGTGACGATGGCAAATGGCTTCGTCACACGGTGGCGAAGTTCGATGCGTCCTCAAACGCGGCCAAGCTCGATTACAAGCCTGTTACTTTAGGTGTCTGGGAGCCCAAGGAGCGCAAGTACTAAGCGCGGAGGCCAAGATGCAGGAAGCCATATTTCGCATTCAGAGATTCGACCCCGAAGTTGACAAGGCTCCTCGTTTTCAGGAGTATAAGCTGCAGTGCGAAAAAGGCACGACCGTGCTTACCGCGCTGTACATGCTGCTTGATAGACAGGACGGCTCGCTTGCATTCCGCTCTTCCTGCCGCGCGGGAATCTGCGGAAGTTGCGCGATGCACATCAATGGCAAGTATCGGCTTGCCTGCGAGACCCAGGTGTTTGCATTGTCGCAGCCTATAACGATCCAGCCGCTGTCGAATCTTCCTGTTATCAAGGACCTGATTGTTGACATGTCCTCGTTCTGGAAGAAGTACAAATACGTGCAGCCGTACTTGCAGCCCGGAGTCCCAGCCCCTGAAAAGGAACTCCCTCAGACAAACGACCAGCGAGAGCGGCTGGGCAACACGATCGACTGCATTCTCTGCGGAGCGTGCAGCGCATCATGTCCGATGTCGTTCACTGACACCAAGTACCTTGGGCCCGCCGCGTTGCTCAAGGCTTGGCGCTTTGTCGCCGACAGCCGCGATGATTCGGTCGAGACCCGCCTGTCCCTTGTTGATGGCCTCGACGGCGTCTGGCGCTGCCACACGGCTTTCAACTGCCAGACCGCCTGCCCGAAGGACCTCGATCCAACCAGCGGCATCGCCTTCCTGAAGCGCGAGATCATGAAGCGGAAGTTCTGCGGGAAGAAGAAGTAATCGAATCGAAATCCGATGATACCCAAGCGGCAGGTGAAAACCTGCCGCTTTTCTTAGTCACTGTAGGGAGAAGGTTCGCCACAGCCCATCGAGGGCTGCGGGGAACTCAGGTTAAATACTGATCGAGCGCAAGCCGGTTCTTCTTTCCTCTGCCCAAGTCCGCTCTTCGCAAGCACGACCCGGCGAAAACAACGCGAGCTGTGGGGCAGGCGCGATCCATCCAACGGGGCCTGATGGCGGCTGTGATGGCGAGTCCGCCGGGGGACAACTCATCGATGGAATGGAAGAACCGGGTGTATTGGATCGAAATCTATGCTCAATTTCCTGCTGTATGCCGCGTATCTGCTTCATCTGATCCTCCCAATATTGATCGGACGCGTGCCTGCGCCGGCTATCCTGATACTCATCCACGCAAAATAAGACAGCCAGAGCGATGCCGATTATCAGCCCGATGATAAAAGAGAGCTTGATCCAGGTCATTGCCTGTGCCGCGCTCTTCTTCGCCTGCTCCAGGTTGCCCAGCGCTGCCGACTGTTGAGAATGAGCCGCATATACTATGGCCACTATGCCGAAGGGAAGGAAGCAAAGGCAGGTAACGATAATCGCCCATGCCAAGTGGCTTTTGACAATACATGCTTCGTGCGACTGCGCCGCGCGCAGCAGTTCCACCCCACAATGTGCGCATCTGTAGTTATTGTCACCGTTCTCTGCGCCGCATTTTGCACAGAACATTCTCACTCCTTCGCCATGATCAGGATCCAGCCGAACCGAGAACCATCGAATATGGTCGCCTCGCGATGCAGAACCATCTGCGCTCCCCCTCGAGCCCTCCAGCCGCAGGTACATTCTCCTGAAGTCCCCGGAGCGGAGGAACAGGCGCTATCGCTCCGAAGGGACTCGGGGGCGGGGCGGACGGCGGGACGTACGGGGGATAGTCTGTCTCCAAATTGGGATAAGTGGGGCTGGGGTACGGGTAGTCCTGATGGATTTCCCGCATAAAGTTCTGCAGGAGCTGCAATTCCCTCTTGCTCTTTTTGCTCTGATACTCGAGCACGGCAATGAGTGTGCCCAGGACAATCCAGATGGTCAGCCCGGCGATCAGCCCGAGCCTGAGCCACATCATCGCCTTCTTCGCTGATGCTCGGGCAAACTCCAGGTTCCCCTGCATCGCGGCCCGATCGGCATTCGTGGAATAGACGATTGCCACCACGCCGAACGGGACACAACAGAGAATCGTGACCAGGATGGCCCATGCCAGATGACTGTTCACCTCAACGGCCATGCGCTCCGGAGAACGGAACAACACTTCCCCGCAGGCCGTGCATCTGTGGTTATTGTCGTCGTTTGGCGAGCCGCATTTCTGGCAGAACATCTCCGCTCCCTCTTCTGGTGTCCTCAATCTGCACGATTCTACCTGCGGTGAGAATGTGTCAAGGGAAGAGGAGCCCAACGGCTGGTGCTCCCCTTTGGTCTTGGCAGTCTGCCTTGGCAATATCCCTATTGGCTTTCATTCGCGATGGCTATCGGAAAATCCCCTCCTGATGGCTACTCTCGCGCAGGGGTTCCTTTTGATGTCGGCGGCTGCATGTCGGCGATCAGTCTGCGGTATCCCTCGCCGGTTGGGCTGTATGTGCCTGCAAGGATGTTCTTTGCGGCGGCCTGGTCACCAAGGCGGAGCAGTTCACCGGGCTTCTTGGCAGCGAGTTCCTCCGTGTAATCAACGTAGGCGAACAGGTATTTGCTCCAGAAGGGCGATATATACTCGATTCGCTTGGCTCGCGCCATTGTGGCCACTGAAGCGAGAAACGCGGAATCGAGCGGAGACCAGAAGCTGAATACATCGCGCGCGAATAACGCTGGCTGAATCGGGCCGCCGGTCAAGTCGGCGATATCGGCCTTGTAGAGCCAGCACTCCCCGATGACCGCCTTTTTCTTGTAGGAAATCGCCATATCCGCGAAACGGGCCGCCTGTGCGAGGCAGTCAGACATGGGAGTTGCGACCGGATAGATGTGCATGTCGAGAAAATCCAGACCGGGGATCTCCGCAAAGGCACGCATATACGCCTCTTTTTCCCACGTTCCAGAACCCGCCCCCATCAGTGTCTTCGGGGAGCTGACAGATTCAATGGTCAATTTGATGTGCTGTGTGCATTCCTCGACTGTAACGGGACGCCCCAGTATGGCTGCTGCGGTGGTGGGCTCGTTGATGATGGTGTAGTACTCAGGGGTCATGCGCTCGATAATGACCTTGGCGTACTTTCGGCATTCGGCGAATACCGCTTCGGTCGTGATTTTGCTGTAGTCCATGTGCATGCTGCTGAACTCGGCCTGTGGGAAGATCATGCCGCTCTTGACGTGCAGTTTCATCCCGCGCTTGTGGATTTCTGTGGCCAGGCGAACGTAGAAATCCAGGTACTCGGAGGATCGGGGTGTGAAATCGCTCAGGATCGGATAGGCGATCTGGATGGTGACTCCCTTGACGCCAAGGGCCTGAAGCCGGGTGAGGATGTAGAGATTCCCGGCGTAACACTGAGGAGTGAGCAGTTCTTCGCCGCGATGAGCATTGGCACCGAGCATTTCCGCGCCGAAGACCGGTGTGAATTTGTCGTCGTACTTCAACTGCGACACATTATCCGCGAAAGCCTTGATCCGCGTGGATAGATCGCTGTACAACTGCTTGTGTGCCTGGGGCACGACTTGCGCCGCCTGCTCTTCGGCGGACGGGAACAACGGGATCCCGGCAAAAACCAGAATAGCAGTCAGCAGCCACTTAGCGTGTATGCGCTTGGAATGCATGTTCAACCTGCACGTCCTTTTCTTGTGGTCCGGTCCAAAGTCTCAAGGCACATTGTCTCTGCTCTTGCCGTCCAGTCAAAGAAGGCTACACTTTCACCATGCAGAAGCTGCTTTTTCGCCCTTTTACACCCCAGGATTATGACGAAGTCACAGCCCTGTGGAGCACGGCCGGGATCAAGCTCACCTTGTCTGATAGCCGTCCGGAAATTGAGAAGATGCTCGCGCGCAATCCCGGCACCTGCTTCGTTGCCCTGTCGGATGGGAGCATTATCGGAGCGGTTATGGGCTCGTGGGATGGGCGCCGTGGTTTTGTGCATCACCTGGCCATCCGCCCGGAAGTCCAGGGAACCGGAGCGGGCAAGGCGATGATGAAGGAATTGGAGCGCCGGTTCGAATCAATGGGGGTCGTGAAGATCACGTTCCTAGTCGAGAGCGACAATGAGAAGGTGCTCGGATTCTACGAGAAGTTAGGGTATTCGGTCAGAGGGGATCTAATCGCGGTCTCCAAGACGCTCAGGGAGAGATGATGGCGAAAGCCGCTCTCGCCGTTCTTCTTCTGCTGGCGCTGGTCGCCATGATAGTGCTGGTGGCCGACAATTCGGTTCAGCTTCCTGAGACCTCTCCCGCGCCATCTTCTTCGGTTGACGCACCTTTCCCCACTGCTGCTGACTCCGCATTGCGGCAGGGGCTCGGATTTTCAGATGGCGGGATTCTCCTTACTTTTGCGCTGGATACTCAACCGGCAACGGGCGCACTGTTGTTTGCATTCAACGGGCCATCAGATGCATTTGCTGCTATTGTGGGCAACGAAGGCCTGACTTGCTACCGGCGAAACAGGGAATCTGAGCGTCGTTTGACCGATATCATTACACTGGCACCCGGCTCTGAAGTAAGAGCCCTGTACACTAACAAGTGGCTGCTCC
>JBAZOJ010000055.1:0-16510 GCA_041648755.1 Candidatus Brocadiia bacterium | reverse complement strand
TTTGGTCTCTGGAACCTTGGTTGAAGTACTCATTGAGCGCCGCGATCCCTTGCGGCGAAACGCATTTGCCTCCCGCATGGGAGGTATCAGCACAAAGGGCAACGTATACCCAAGCCCTTTTGTTCTTGTCGGCCTTGGCCAGCTTGGCGAGTTCGCAATCCGGATTGCAGTTCATGCACAGCATCAGGGCCATCACATCGTTGAGTTCGACTGTCTCGTAGCATTCTTCGCAGGTCAGGTCGAACTTCGTGGCCTGGTAGCTTCCCATGTAGCCCCAGAAGTGGTCTCCTTCGCGGTAGTCATCCACAGGCGGCCGCGGTTCTTCGGTGAAGAACGAAATTCGCCCTCCGCAATGGAAGCAGCCTTCCACTACCAGATAGCCGTTACGTCTGTTGGTGACCATCCACCGATGTCTGCATTTTGCTTCGTTCACGGCTCCTCCTGGGAAAAATCTCCTGATTGCCAGTGGAGTATATCCAAGAAAAAAAGCCAAAGCAAGGAAAAAAAGCGGAAATATTATCGTGCAATAATTCACGATTACTATTGTGATTTATTTCCCGAATAGCGCTGGAAACCGCTTCAGCACTGAACAAGGAGCCGGTCGAGTCTGGGATGCTGTCACTCCCTGCATGCCGCTTGCCTGGAAGCCTCAGTTCAGGCGGCCATCACTTGATAACCCCCATTTTCGCTTGACCTATGCGCATATCCACGGATATTCATTAGTGCTGAAACGAGCCCCCTATAGGGCGGATTTCGCGCGAAGACATCTGGCCGCTCAGTCCGGCAACCGAGGTCTCAAGGGGAACTGATGAAGCGGATATTCTTCACGATCGTCACTCTGGCTTTCCTCGCAGGCGTGGTGTACGTCGGACTGAAGGTCCGTGACAGGATGGCCGAGTTGGCAAAAGGGCCTCCGCCAAAGGCCGCCCCGCAGATACCCGTTGAGGTTGCCTCGGCCGGGCGGGCAACACTGCGGGAAACCGGGTCGTACAACGGAAACCTTGAGTGCGACTCGATGTTCGTAATCGCTCCGCAGGTTGGCGGAAGACTACTCAAGATGAGCCTGAACGTCGGCGATCAGGTCAAGCGGGGACAGTTGATCGCGGAATTGGACAGTCGGGATTTTGCGCAGGCTATTGACAAAGCAAAGGCCGATCTGGCAGTCTCCGAGGCCGGAGTCAGGGAGTATCTGAGCAGCATTGACACCGCGAAGCGCGAGTACGAGAGAATTGCCGCTCTATACGAGAAGAAGTTTGCAAGCGAATCGGAGCGTGACCAGGCGCAGGTCGAGGTGCAGGTTCTGGAGGCGCGCCTTGGCGTCGCGAAGGCACAGGTCGAACTGCGCAAGACCGCGCTTAGCGATGCCGAACTCCGTCTCACGTACACCAAGGTCTATGCCCTGTGGGAAGGCGGGCCAGACACCCGAACGGTTGGCGAGAAATTTGTCGAGCAGGAGACGCTTCTTTCCCAGAACGAACCGATCGTATCCGTTATCGACATCGCTACGCTCAAGGCCGTTATCAAGGTCTCGGAACTCGAGTTCTCCCACATTGCGTTGCAGCAGTCAGCTTCGATGAATGTAAGCGCCTATCCCGACAAGAAATTCACCGGCCGAATTTCGAGGATTGCGCCGCAATTTGACGATTTATCCAGACAGGTCAGAGTTGAGGTCCGCGTGGCCAACTCAGACGGTCTTTTGAGGCCCGGCATGTATGTCACCGTCGAGCTTCAGTTCTCTGAACGCCGCGATGTCCAGGTCGTTCCGATCGCAGCCTTGGTCAGCAGGGACGGCAGCCGTGGGATCTTTGTAGTTGCGGAAGAGGGCAAAAAGGCCAGGTTTGTGCCTTTGCAGCTCGGAATCTCCAACAATGAAGTCATCGAAGTGATAAGCCCGGCAGTAACCGAGCAGTTTGTCGTGATCGGGCAACACCTGTTGTTTGACGGAATAGGGATCAAAGTCGTGAAGCCCGGGAATGGCGCCCCATCCAATAGTCCTGCCCCCGGCGCCGCCGTCGAGGGCGCGAAATGAGCCTCTCCAACCTCAGCGTCCACAGGCCGGTCTTCACCACAATGGTGGTGCTGATCGTCCTGATCCTCGGGGGGATTTCTCTTTTCAGGCTGCCGGTTGACTTGATGCCGGATATCTCCATCCCGACGATCAGTATTTCCACAAACTACGGCAACGCCGGTCCCGAGGAGATGGAGGAATTAGTAACCAGGCCCATTGAGGAAGCGTTAAGCGCTGTCCCGGGGGTTCAGGAAATTACATCTTCGTCTTCCGAAGGCAACAGCGATATTCGTGTTTCCTTTGCCTGGGGAACGGATCTCGATGCCGCAAGCAACGATATCCGTGACAGGCTGGACCGCGTCGTATCGCGTCTTCCCGACGATGCCAGCAAACCAGTGCTGCGCAAATTCGACATAGCCAGCTTCCCTGTTCTCATTCTGGGCGCATACGGCAACCTCGACCCCGTGCAGCTTCGGCGCACAATTGACGACCAGGTGAAGTACCGCATCGAGCGAGTTCCGGGAGTCGCCTCGCTGGACATCAGAGGTGGGCGCGACCGTGAAATTCACATAGAACTCAATGCGGGCCGCATCAATGCGCTCGGGCTTTCGATAGACTCGATCATCTCGCGGATCAAGGCAGAGAACGTTACCAAGCCCGCTGGAACCATCAAGCGCGGGAATTACGAAATACTCATCCGCGTGCCCGGCGAATACTCCAGCCTTGACGACATTCGCAACGTGACGGTTGCATACCGGAACGGCGAGCCGGTTCTGCTCAAGGAGATCTCCGAAGTCAAGGACTCCTGGCAGCGGGTAACCCAGGTCGTGCGTGTGAACGGGCAGACGGGCGTACGCCTTTCCGTCAGCAAGCAGTCGGGAATGAATACGGTTGAGGTGGCGAAGGCCGCTCTCGCCGAAATCGACAAGATAAATGAAGAACTGCCACAGATCCACATCGTCCCGATCTCGGACACGTCGAAGTACATCGAGCGCTCAATCAATAATGTCGGTTCTTCCGCGATGTACGGCGGTGCTCTCGCCGTTCTCGTTCTCTTGTTCTTCCTCCGCAACATTCTAAGCACGCTGGTGATTGCCACGGCCATTCCCGTCAGCATCATCGCCACTTTCACCCTGATGTACTTCTGCGGGTTCACCCTCAATATCATGACCCTCGGAGGTCTGGCACTGGGGGTGGGCATGCTTGTAGACAACTCCATCGTGGTTCTGGAGAACATCTTCCGCATCAGGGAAGGCGGAGTGCCCGCGGAAGAGGCTGCTACCAGCGGTACCGACGAAGTAGTTGCCGCGGTAGTGTCGAGTACTCTTACCACTGTCGCGGTCTTTCTGCCATTGTTGTTCGTGCGCGGCATGGCAGGCATCATGTTCAAGCAGCTTGCCATCGTGGTGAGTTTTGCGCTACTGTGTTCGCTTGTGGTCGCGCTTACTGTTGTTCCAATGCTTGCCGCAAGGCTTCTGCGAAAACTCCCCAGCGGAGACCGCAGCCACGAGTCTATCTTCAGGAAGTTCTACCGGCTGAGCGGAATGATGTTCACCGGCCTGGAGTCGGCCTACAAAGATCTGCTGCGCGTATCACTGAACCACAGGTTTGTCGTCATCTTCGTGGTAGTTGCCCTGCTTGCAGGCAGCGTCGTGATGATCCCTCTGGTCGGAACCGAGATGATGCCCGCCGCGGATGAGGGTGAGGTCCGTGTAACAGCCGAACTTGAGGTAGGTTCGAAACTCGAGGCAAGCGACGCGAAACTGAGACAGATCGAGGAAATCGTCAAGGCCAACATTCCCGAAGCCATCAGCACAGTCGCGAGCACCGGTGGCGGCGGCCACGACGGCGGCAGTTCGGCGGATATGAACATTTCCCTGAAGCCACTTGCCGAGCGCACGAGAAGCAGTGAGCAGGTTGCCTCCGATTTGCGCAAGAAGCTGGCAGGAATTGCAGGTATCACGATTAGGACACGCGCAGGGCAGGGGCTATTCATCCTGCGAATGGGCTCGTCGTCCGAGCGGGTGCAGGTGGAGATTCGCGGTCACGACCTCGCTATGGCCGATGACTTGGCCGCGCGCGTGAAGAAAATCGTCGAGAATGTCGACGGAGTCACTGATGTGTCCGTCAGCCGACAGACCGGTAACCGGGAGGAACTCGTCGTCGTGGATCGCCAAAAGGCGGCGGACATGAAGCTGACCGTGACGCAGGTCGCTGAGTTTATGGAAAGCCTGATGTCCGGCGCTTCCGCGGGAAATTACCGCGAAGGCGGCGATGAGTATGCTATCGTAGTCCAACTGGCCAATGCGGAGACAGCGAAGCTTGATGAGATACTCAACCTGACACTGAACAATGCTGACGGGAAACCCGTGGTCTTGAGAAACGTTGTCTCGGTCAAGCAACGGACCGGTCCTGTCCGGATTGAGCGGAAGGACCAGGAGAGGCTGCTGACGGTCTCGGCCAATATCGCTGACAGAGACCTTGGCAGCATTCTGGAAGACGTGAGAAAGGGCTTGGCTGCCATCGCGGTTCCCTCTGAATTCAGCGTGGCGTTCGGCGGCGACTATGAAGAACAGCAGAAGGCCTTCCGGGAACTGCTGCTGGGGCTGATTCTTGCACTTATCCTTGTGTACATGGTCATGGCATGCCAGTACGAGTCGCTCAGGGACCCGTTCGTGGTCATGTTCTCCGTTCCGCTGGGGATCATCGGCGTCGTGCTGATGCTCTTCCTGACGGGGACGACCTTCAACATCCAATCATATATCGGGTGTATCATCCTGGGCGGCATCGTGGTCAACAACGCAATTCTTCTGGTTGATCACACCAATCTGCTCAGGCGTCGCGACGGGATGCCACTGCGCGCTGCCATCGAAGAGGCCGGTCGCCGCAGGCTGCGCCCCATTCTGATGACCGCATCCACCACGATCCTCGGCCTGCTCCCCCTGGCGCTGGGCCTTGGCGAAGGCGGGGAAGCCCAGGCGCCGATGGCGCGCGCGGTTATCGGAGGCATGGCAAGTTCTACGCTCTTTACGCTTGTCTTTGTGCCGGTGATGTACTCGATCTTCGAGTGGCGCTCAAAGGAAGAAAAACCGGAGCCCTCAGAGCAATAGGACTCCCGGGAAGCGCCGCGAGCCCTGCTGTTGTGCTACTTGATTCCCGATCCGACGAAGGGCTTCGCAGCATCCGTGCGCAGGAGAACCTGAAGAGGATGAAGATACTGCCGGAACACCGTGAACGCGGTCGGGGCACCGTCGTTGGGGGAGGGCAGTCCAAGCTTATCGAGGGCTTTGCCGAACCTGAATTCCCCGGCTTTTCCCGCGATCAGCCGCCAGTCGAATCTGCCGGGCGCCACAAAAGGGGGCTCGGAGTTCGACAATACGTTCGTCTTTGAATCCATTGCGCCCATTGGGTCAAATCCTCTCGACAGCCAGTTGCATTCACCCGACACGTTCGCCAAATCGGCCCCGTTCGCAGCGTTGACGAGGACATGCTGCCCGTTGACCCCGCCATCGAATACCAGGTTGTTCAGCAGCCTTGTCCCGGCCTTGGCCGCAGACAGGTCGATAACCGGCGAGGCAAACGGCGTCACAATGGTGTTGTTGACTAAGTAGAGCGTCCCGTCGTGCCCCTTGCCGCCGTCCTGGCCAAAGTGGATCACCGCACGGTTGCCCGTGCAGTCATTTGCCTTGGCGATAACGTTGCCAAGCAACACCGTGTGGCTGCCTGGAACTGACGTGTTGCCTGCGCCATCAACGAGGTCGAACTCGCGATTCGATGAGTCGTGTACAAACGAGTACTCGACCCAGTTGAAATGCGCCCGGCTCTTGAAGTTGTGGCCGGTCGTCGAGTTGCGGATTTCGCAGCAATGAATGACAACCGATGTGCCGCCAAGGTAGAAGTTGTGGTTGTATCCAGGTTCCTTGTCGGTGGCGTTATCGTGCACGAGGCAGAACTCGAACCGCTGGTTGGCTCCGGTGTTATCGGCGACCGAGCCGTTGGACATCACCCCCATGTCGTTATTGCGGATCTCGCAGTAGCGAATCGTAACGTCATTGGCCTCATTGATACGTATTGCGGCCCCGTTGTTCGAGTCGTTGCGCGCATTGAAAATCTCGAAGCCTTCCACGATGCAGCCGTCCGCGCCCTTGTTGAACTGGAAAACAGCCCGGGGCGTCGAACCTGCGCCGGTATAGTTGAAGCCTTCGCCGTCGATCCTGACGTACTTTTTGCCCTTGGCGGGAGCCGCCGAGAACTTGATTTTCGCCTTTGAAACGAAGAGCGCCGGCTTTCGGTAGGGGGCGTCGCCGTCGAGCGCGTGCACCAGCACCGTGTCGCCGGAAGATGCGGCGGCGCAGGCGGCCTCGATGGTGGAGTATTGCTGGCCGGGGCCGACCTCGAACACCTTGGGGATGTGCGAGTCATCGTTCGGGGAAGGGGTCTTGTCGGCCTGTTCTCCGCCCGCGGATTGTGATCCCGGCAACGATGCCATCAGGGCGAGTAGCGACACGACCAGCAACGCGCGCGTGTTCATACGTCCTCCCGTGCAACGGGTTACCCGGGATGATACCCTATTTTTGCTACGCGAGGCAAAGGGGATGGCACCTGGCTCACACCGCCAGGTCGCTATCCTCGTCAGGCTTTTCGGGCTCGGCGAGAACATGGCCAAGCATCGCGCTGCTAAATGTGAGGGGCCCGACGCGGCCGCAGAACATCAGCAGGATGATGATGATCTTTCCCATAGCGGTAAGGGTTGCCGTGATGCCCATGCTCAGGCCGACTGTCCCGATAGCTGAGGCTGCCTCGAACAAGTTCTTTTCGAACGGCGAGCGTTCTGTCAATTGCAGGAAATACGTCCCTATCATCAGGGCCGTAAGGTAGAAGCCCAGGGCGGCAAACGCTGTGATAACGCGGCCGTATGGGATTTCCCGCCCTCGCAGGTGTACGCTCTTGGACCCGACCATAGCACTCCGCATCACCCCGATCATGGCGCTGATCGTGGTCACTTTGACGCCACCACCCGTGCCCGATGGCGACGACCCGATCACCATCCATACGACGATCAGCAACAGCGAGGCTTTCGATAGTGTCCCGATGTCGACAGTGTTGAACCCCACCGTCGTCATGGCCGACATGCATTGGAAGAACGCCTCCAGAAGGCGATCCGCCGGATTGGCGGCCTGGATAGTTGGTTCGCTGATGAACAGCAGTCCGGTTCCGATAATGGTCAGCCAAATGGTCGCCCAAAGGATGATCTTGGTGGTGAAAGTCACCCGCTCGGATCTCCCTGTCAACACATGCCAGAAGTCGAGGCAAACGATGAAGCCGATCGCTCCCAGGTAGCTCAGTGCCGCGATGACGGTGTTCAGCCAGAAGTCGTCCTTAAAAGACATAAAGCTGTCGTTGTAGAGACCGAATCCCGCTGTGCAGAACGACGAAACGCTGTGGAATATCGCGCTCCACACGCAGTCCTGGACTCCGGCGCTCGTGAAGATTATGTACAGAGCTGCTGCGCCAAGGGCTTCGATTACGAAGGTGAACCAGATGACGCTCTTGATGAACTCGCCAAGTTTGAAGGAGGCGGGCAGGCTGAAGACGGTCTTACTTATTGCCGATCTGGTCGGGGTAAGCTCGGTGTGTCGGGCGAGGACTATAAATGACCCCAGGGTCATATAGCCAATTCCGCCCAATTGTATGAGGATCAGGATGATCAACTGCCCGAAGAAGTTGTAGCAGTCGGCGATACTGACTGGTGATAGCCCTGTCGTGGACATGGCCGAAGTTGCCACGAAAAGATTGTCAAGGGAACCGACACCGGGTCCCTTCTGCACGAACGGCAGGCAAAGGGCAATCCACCCAATCACAACATATGACAGGTATCCGATAAAGACGAGCTTCGACGGATGGAGACCGGCGATGCCCCTGGCAAAAGACCTGACTTGAGGCAGAAAGAAGACGAGACGCGATAAAACCCATCGCATGTGCGAGGGCTTGCCGGGTAGACCGGTGGTCATATTCAACCTCCTGAAAGAGACCCGAGGAGCCTCTCTTTTTCAAGAGGTTCCCCTTCCATGCCTGCGAGGTTAGCTGACGGGCTCGGGCGGAAGAGATTGCCCTACGCCTTGCGGCGATACGCCCCGAGGATTGGTTCCCCCGCTCCCGCACCATGCGGGATTCGGCAGTTACGTTGACATATTATCGTCGCGGTGCGGATTTAGTCAATAGGGGGAGGGAGAGTGGTCCAGAAAGCGGGCGAGGCGGACGGTGGCAAATCCGTTCTCAATCCGCAGGCTCAAGCTCCGAATCCGGTTCATCCCATGCACCCCTGTGAATCACCCTTGAAAACACAACCGGGCTTGAGTCCAGCGTCTTTGGCGCTTCTACTCAAGCCCGGCTCCCCATATCCATTTTCCTCATCACCCATGGCTCACATCCGAATAACGACTAACAGGGGCAGAAAGTTACAGGGAAAATGGAGGGATGGATGCAAATCGTGTTTCCCCTTCGCGCTGTGGGCACACACTGCAACATTGTTTCGATGGTCGACTGTGCGTCGGAAATGCCGAAAATCCGTGAACAAAAACGGGGGTTGAGCGAATATTAGGGCGCCGAGCCCATGCGGCTGGGCGTTCGTTTTCCAGGGACAACCGTGTCCCACTCCAATTCACGGGGTGAGGATGTGAAAACTGCAGGTCTTACGAGTGTGATCGGGAGTCTTCTGTGCGCATTGCTGTGGTGCGGACAGGCAAGCGCTGATACCCCCGAATCCCCGGTGAGGCTCGGGCCGGGGATCAACTGCACGGTCTCGGTATTGCGCGAGGACTGGGTGCAGCTTCCGATGTCGGATGTGCGGAAAGGGGACATTCTGCGCCTGCAAGGGAAAATGATCAGTCCGGACGCCTGGGGAGGCTTCCACCTGGTGTTTCTGTATGTGGAATATCCCGGCAGCCCGATAACCGTAACCACTAACTCTCGTGGTGCCGGGGCTGATTTCTTCGCCCCTGAAGAGTATTATGTGAACGGCGTGCTTGCTGGGGCCCTCGTGGAAAGCCCCAAACAACTCGAGAAGTACATTGAGCAACGCTCCCCTGTCGAGTCGCTGGTGCTTCGATTGACGTTGGACGAGAAGACGATCGAGCTGCTGAAGGGGCTGCCCCGGCTGAAATACCTCTCCTTGATGTACAGATTTGACAATGATCTTCGGCCAAAGCTGGACGCTCTCGGACTCCAGATGATCGAGTGGATAGAGGGTTCCTACTTTTCCGCGAGGCTGGCCGTCGCACAGGGCGCGGCCGGGCTGGCTGCAATCTGCCCGCGCGTAACAGCGTCCACGGCCCTTCGTGTGGTAGCGACCGCCGCAGAGATCATCGGCTATGTCCGCGACCACCCGATCGTATGTGCCGGAGTTTCTTACGAAATCGTGGGACAGTGCTCGACTGCCGAGGTCGCCGCGATGCTCGCGAACACGAAGGCCGGTTCCATCGGGGTGCATTGCTGGTACAAGGGCGCGGACGCACCTCCTCTGGAGATCGGGCCGGATTCCCTTCCGGGATGCACGAGGCTTAGCCTGACTTTCTCCGGGCTGAGGCTCGCCCGAACGAAGACAGGGATAACTTCCCTCGACCTCACGGGGATGGACGTGGATATCGCCGAAATTGCCGATGCGGGAGTGAAAGCTCTGAAGATGCTGAATTGCCGACTGCGCTGCGGCGATGCCAAGAGGAGCAGCTTCCCGACGATCGAGACCGTCTGGCTGGGGGAACTGCTGAAGTCAGACGATGGTTCTCTTGCCCTGTGCGCGCGGGGGGCGAAGCATCTCATCGAGGAAGTCCCCTATGATCTGGGGGCGCCCGCGGAACTAAAGGGAGAACTGTTAGTCGTCAACCTGGAGGGCGACAAGGTTGCGCTTAACCGAGTGCTGGCAATGCTGAAGGAAATGCCCGAACTGCGGAGACTGGTTCTGTACTTCAGGTACAGCAGTGAAATGGGCGGACTGATGCCGATCGATCTCCGAAAGGAGATTGATGCGGTATTCGTCGTCGCCCCCGAGTTCCCGCGGGGAATCCTCCCCTGGAAGTGCCAGCGAGTGGTCTATCCTGAAGCCACCAACATTACATCCCGCTTTCTGTTCGGGATGATGCTGTTCGGGAAGAAGGAGCAGTGAGAGAGTCGTTCCGTCGAGCGACTTCCAGGGCAAGACCTGCGTACGCCAGTCTCAACGGAATCGTGCGAAAGACGACGACGCGACGTTCAACAGTGCGGTCGCCTGACGGCCAGTCCCTGCGCAGCCTACTTCCAGATCGCCCGGTCCAGCCCGAATCCCCATTGGTGGAGAGTCGGGTTGCGGTTGCCGTACCACTCGGCATCGTTGCGCCCGGGACAGCCGTACGAGCCCTTGATCGCGGGAACCAGGTCGAAGCGGTCCAGGTACTTGTCGTTCCCACCGGTATCGAGGAATATCCCCACCGATGGGAATTCGTCCCGCAGGTTCTTGAAGGGCTCGTAGGGACATACATCGCCGAAACCGCGCTCATTGGTCCGCGTGGGGATGAAGTTGTAGGTGTCGTCGCCCATCCGGTCCCAGAACAGTGCGATCGTGTTCAGGTCGGCCGAGCCGCAACTGTCGGAAGTGAACTTGTACTCGTCGTCGCCCGCGCCCTCGAAGAAAATGCCGATCGAGCCGTCGCGGCCGTGGCCGATCAGACGCTGCATTATGGGGAAGTCGGTGTTGTATTTGTCGTTCCCGGCAAGGTCAACGAACACTCCGGCCGCGAAGTGCGGCGCAGTCCCGAGGCCGTACTGCATCATGTGGTAGGAGTCGTTGCCCGAGCGGTCTTCGAACACCCCCATGCACCACCAGTAGGCGTTGCCCTGGCCGTAAGCGCCTGACTCGTAGAAATCGTTGCCTGCGCCGTCAACCAGAATGCCAAAGCCGCCCGCCAGCGTACGCTTGTCGCTCATATCCGCGCGTCTGCCACAGGCCGAGCCCTGCACAAAGGACACCGACTGGTTGATGTAGATATCCTCGCGCCTGCCGTCGAGGTCCGCGATGTAGCGGTCGTCACCCGCGCAGTCCATAAGCGCGCCCGCGCCCAGCGTTCCGCCGAATCCCTGCGCCATCGAGCCGCAGAAGTACTTGTCGTTGCCTTCACGGTCAATCAGCAGCCCGACGCCGCTGTGGCCAGTGCCGATGCCCCAGCTTCTCAGCAGGCGGTAGCTGTCGTTTCCCGCCGCGTCGTACAGCAGGCCCGTGCCGAAAAGTCCGTTGCCGATGCCCGACCTGCGGGCAAGGTAAGCATCATCTCCGCCGAGGTCGAACAACGCGCCGATGCCGAACATCCCGGCCGCCAGCGCGCAGTACTTGTTTGAGCCTTCCGCTGCTGCAAGCTCCGGGCTGTCCTCGAAATAGACATCGAGTTCATAGCCGTCGGTTTTCATCATAAACGCGCGCCGGTCCCAGCAGAAAGCGTTAATGGCCGCGTCGGATGTGCTTGCGATTTTCGCGCCAAACCGCGTGGCATTTTCCCTGATCACGAGCCCCGTCGGGCGCTCGCCCTTTGCGAGGGCTTCGGCGACGGCCTTTTCGCGCTTGTCCCAGACGTAGAGGATGCCGTCCCGGACCTCGATCGCCCAGTTGGCGACGCCCTTGACAAACTCGTCCCTGGTCTTGCCGGGAACGGTGTACAGCCCATAAGTGCCCCCGCCGACAGCATTGGCGAATTCCTCGGCCTCGATCTTCGGCTCGTTTGCAACGCTTCCAGCCGTGTAACTGTCGTTGCCGCCGAGGTCAATGGCGAAGCTGAACGGCCGTGATAGCGAATTCGGCGCGGCGGTGTAACCGGTGTATATGTCATCTCCGCCGATGTCTATGCAGATGAAGTCCCCACCAGCGTGCTTGGTCGGCCTTGTGTCGCTTATGCGCACGGTGCCGAGGCGCGTCATAAAGACGACCTCGTCGAACGTGGCGCCTTCGATTCCTTCCCAGGGGGTGGCCATGAATTTCCTGAGCGCAGCGGAGGCCCAGAACGACCAGATGGCGGTCGCGCGCGCAAGGGCCTTGCGATTGAATACGTCCATCAGTTCGTACGATGCAAGGATGGGCTTGGTTTCCTCGGCCGTGTACATCTCGAGCACGGGGTCAGAGGCAAGCAGGAAGAGCGCGTCGCGGTCAATCTCGTCAAGCGACTTCACGCCGAAGTGCGCCAGCAGCCAGGGCTCGGAGTTCGCCGCGCGCAGTTCCGGTTCCGCCTCAACGGCAGCGGCCATCAGGCCGGCGAGAAGGTCCAGCACGGGGCCGGGCAGCGAGATCCACGCAGCGGGCTCGGGCATATCGCCCTCTCCGGCCGGGCCGATCTTTTCCAGAGCGGCAAGCACCCGTGCAGCGGGCGTCTGGGCCTTCGCGAGCCAGTCGGGGTACTGCACGGTTTCTTCCGGCAGGATCACGTAGCCGGATTCGGAGGAGGAAATCTCGTAGAGCGTGCTGAGAATGCGATCCCACCGGTCGGGCGCGGCCAGCATATCGTCGCTCATCTTGCCGGTGAAGTTGGGGATTGCCCGCACGTCAGTGAAGAGATCGCGCACGCGGGGAAGAATGTACTTCGTGCCGCGGCCGAAGACGGTCAATTGGTCTTGCAGGAAGCCGAGTTTGCGGCGCATCCCGTCAGTGCCAAAGCCCACCTCGTCCAGCACCTTGTTCCACAGAGGGTCGGGGATGACCAGATCTGCCCGCGCGGTGCCGGGGGCGGGGAAGGTCTGCTCAAAGGCCGACGGCACAGGCCTGGGGGTCGGTGAGGGGGACACGGTTGGCCCGGCCGTGGGCTTTACGTCCTCGGCGAACGCGATCGTCCCGATGATCAGCCCGACAGCAGTCAGTAACACGGCAAACCTGAGAATAGCGCGCATAGTGTCCTCCGGATGGAGGGAGATTATAGCCGCGTTGGCCGCGATGGTATGGGCTGTTCCGAATCACTGTTCCCCATCTCCAGGTTCTCCGCATACTATCGACCGAAAACACGAAGCGGGACGACGCGTGCACGCGATTGTGTCGCTTAGTGTACACGAGCCGTCCCTCTTGCTTTCTTCGTCCACGCTCCGCTACTCGCCCCACTCCTCGTATGCGTCCTTGTTTCCCTGCGCCTTGCCTTCATCCCACCGTTCTTTGGTGTTCTTGGCGTACGGGGCGATAACCTCCAACATACGGGCGTTCAGCGCCTTGTACACAGGCGTTTCCTCGCATTCCTTCGCGTTCCATATCCTGTTGCAGTCGAAGTGAATACCGCTGAGCCCGAGCCAGTTGCCGAGAACGTTGCACACGTAGCCCGCCTCGGCCTTCACCGGTTGGACGTCCTTGGGCGGGTAGAGGACGAGGAAGGCGTCCGGGTACGTGTAGAAGGGCTTCCCTGATTGCGGATGCAGGGCGTTGATAGTGTAGAGCGCCCAATCCGTCCGAGGATACTGATAATACACGCGTCGTTGCAGGAATTTGGGAACCAGGGCTGGGGTCATCGCCTTCAGGACCGGGCCGAAATTGACACCCTTGAAATACTTGGCCATTCGGCCATCGTCGAGCATCGCTTGGATGCCTTCTGCTGAATAGTCCCAAGACAACTCGACCGGCTTGGGGAACTCAGTCTTAGTGATGTAATCGCACTCCAGGTATCTGTAATAGCCCTGTTCCCAGCGGAACCATCCGATGTTACCAATGAAGTCGGCAAATTCGCGGACATCTTGGAGCCCGTCTAGCAGCGTTGTCTCGGCGCCCTTGGCGACGAGGGTGGAGGCGATGGGATGGAGGAAGTCTCCGGATACGCCCTGCTTGCCGTTCTCGCCTTCCATTACGAACATTCCCGCGAAGCAGGCCGGTGGGCCATCAGTTCCTTTAGCTTCTTTCTTAAGCCGCGAGGCGTTAACCTGGGCCCGGTTCATCTCCCTCTGCCCGCGCCGATAATCCTGTATCGTAGGAAGGATCGAGGAGTGGAGCCATATGTTATACATCCTGATACCCTCTTTCCTCACCATGTCGTAGGTACCGGGGAATTCCAGCAGGTACATTCTGAGCCTGCTGCGGAAGCGCGGAGCGAAGGCGTTCTCCTTCAGGAGCATCAGCACTGCGAGTGAAGACGTGAGGGTTACCGAGAGCGGAGCTTTGCCCTCCACCCCCGTGATGCGTCCATTTCTGTCTTTGCGCCAATGCTCCAGATCGGGCAGGAAGGAGGGCGAGAGAATCCTGCAGTACAGGGAGTAACGCGTGTCGTTCCCTTCAACGGCAACCGGCGGCTTGAGGCCCGCAGGCAGGATTTCCGACACCTTGATATTGCGCCAGAACCAGAGGCAGAGAGCCGAGAAGGTGTCTGCGTCCGGCTCTTTGTCCAGTGCATCTACCTGCTTCTTCCAGTCGTCCAGCGCGGCAATCCCTCCGTCGGGCGGAAGGTTGAGCGTCGCAAGCTTCGCCTCCACGCACTGATCGCGCCATTTGTATAGAGGCTCGGGACCCGGCAGAAGCTTGGCGAATTCCGCATCTATTGCCTCAGTGCGGAAGTTCATTTGATAAGCAACCACCGCATCGGAGTAGATCTTCATCGCCAGTGCTCTGCGCAGGTCTTGGGAAACAACGGCCCCTTCAGCGGGAGGGGCTTCGAGGGCGAGCTTGACGAAGAGGAAATGCAGGAGAATGGACTTGCTCTTCACAACGCAGTTGCATCTCCCCCACTTCCTGTCCTCTTCGGTCGGTTTTCCCATGACGACACTGTTGTAGTAGTCGGGCTCGAACTCCGGAAGGCTGAACATCTTCAGAAGCGATGCGATGCTGTAGTTCCTGAAGTCATCCGTCCGTAGCGCTGCGGAGGCGAGCATCGCTTTGTAGAGCTTGCTGGCGTCCTCCTGGCTTGGGGAGTCCGGCAGAGCCTTGAACACCCGCGCGATGTCAGACTCGTCGGCGCGAGCGCGTGGGGCAGAGAGTAGAGACAGCAAGGTAAGCAACACAAGGATAAGTGAGAAGATCTTCGAATTCATATCCCACCTTCTTACGACCAATATTACCCTGTTTTTGGCAACCGGGATGCTTACGCCACCACAGAGATCGGCAGAGAATGCGTGCAACGTGAACGAGCCGTCCCGGCTCGTTCTTTTCCGATCCGGACACGAAGCAGGAGCATTCGTCTACGCTCGGCTACTCGCCCCACTCCTCGTATGCGTCTTGGTTGCCCTGCTTGTTGCCCTCAGTCCAACGTTCTTTGGTGTTCTTGGCGTATGGGGCGAGAACCTCCAGCATACGGTCGTTCAGAGCTTTGTACACAGGCGTCTCCTCGCATTCCATCGCGCTCCAAATCCGGTTGCAGTTGAGAAACACTCCGCTGAGCCCGAGCCAGTTGGACAGCTCGTTGCACGTGTAGCCCGCCTCGGCCTTCAGGGGCGGGATGTCCTTGGGCGGATAGAGGACGAGAAAGGCGACCGGGTACGTGTAGCATGGCTTTCGGGACTCCGGATGCAGGGCGTTGATCGTGTAGAGCGCCCAATCCGTCCGCGGATAGTGGTAGAACACGCGTCGCTGCAGGAAGTTGGGAACTAAATCGGGAGTCATCGCCTGAAGGTTCGGACCGATGGAAATTCCCTTGAAGTACTTGGCCATCCGGCCGTCGTCGAGCATCGCCTGGATGCCCTCCGCCGAATAGTCCCAGGACAACTCGACGGATTTCGTGAACTCGGTCTTAGTGACGTAATCGCATTCCAAGTACTTGTAACCACCCCGTTTCCAGCGGAACCATCCGATGTAGCCAATGTAGTCTGCCAGTTCGCGGACGTCTTGGAGGGCGCCCATCAGCGTCCCCTCTGCGCCCTTGGCTGTCAGAATGGAGACGAAGGGATGGAGGAAGTCTCCGGATACTTCCTGCTTGCCGTTCTCGCCTTGCATCTGGTACATTCCGGCGAAGCACGCGGGAGGGCCGTTGGTGCCGTCTGCCTCCTTCTTGAGCGGCGAGGCGGTAACCTGGGCCCGGTTCATCTCCCTCTGGCCGCGCCGGTAGTTCTCCAGCGAGGGAAGTATCGAAGAGTGGAGACATATGCTCTGCATCCAGATGCCATCTTTCATTACCACAGCATAGGCACCGGGGAAATCGAGCAGGTACATCCTGAGCCTGCTGCGGAAGCGCGGGGCGAAGGCATTCTCCTTAAGGAGCTTCAGCACTGCGAGGGAGGACGTAAGAGTCACCGAGAGCGGAGCTTTACCTTGCACCTGTAAGATGCGTCCATGGTCGTCCTTGAGCCAATGCTCCAGAGCGGGCAGAAAGGCGGGCGAGAGAATCCTGCAGTACAGGGCGTAGCGCGTGTCGTTCCCCTCGACGGCGACCGGCGGCTTGAGGCCTGTAGGCAGGATGTCCGACACCTTGATGTTGCGCCAGTACCAGAGGCAGAGAGCCGAGAAGGTGTCTGCGTCCGGCTCTTTGTCCAGTGCATCTACCTGCTTCTTCCAGTCGTCCAGCGCGGCAATCCCTCCGTCGGCCGGAAGAC
>JBAZOJ010000054.1:0-16681 GCA_041648755.1 Candidatus Brocadiia bacterium | reverse complement strand
CGCGTCCGGGAAGAACGCCGATCCGGCGATACTTGTCTTTCTCGGGGAGCACTTCATGTCATCCGGCGATTTCCGCCGCGCGGCCGATTTTCTGCAAAGGGCAGTGGAGGCCCGGGGGCCGCAGAGAGAACTCCTGCGCGCCTGTTTCGCCTGTCTGGTCAAGTGCTTGGACTTCGCCGGGGCGCGCTCCTGCCTTGTGAATTACACAGAGACGTACGGCCTTGACGACAGTGCGCGCAAGATGGTCTCCGTCCTCGCGGACGCCATGTCCGAAAAATGACGGGGTTCGCAAGTTGGGGCGGAGAGTCGCTCGGGCAATCGAGCGAATAGCCGCAGGTGGCAGTTCATCTGTGGAGGTTGTTCGATAGGACTGCTTGGAAGGAGTTGGCGTGGCGTCGACAGATGAAGCTCTTGCGCATCTCCGGGGATGCATGGCACAAGTCGACGGCGAGTCCATATAGTACTCGACGTGGTATGTAGGCGTTTCCGCGGATCCGGCAAGCTGCCTGTTCGAAGACCACAATGTGGACAGGGCTGGTGGCTGCTGGGGATACTACGATTGCGGCAGCGAACAAGTAGCACGTAGCGTCGAAAGAGCGTTGCGGAACCGCGGTTGCCAAGGTGGCTCTGGCGGTTGCGACAAGCCGACACATGTCTACGTGTACCTGCTCACGCCGACGACTCGCGAGTAGTGCAGAGCACTGGATCCCCAGATTGAAAGGGCGTTAATGCCCTCCCTCCATCCACTTCCGTTCCGCTGGCGCCCTCCGACCCAGCCCGCAACTTCGGTTCGAGCAAAGCGGCCGCTCCTATCCTGACCACCCTGAGCATCGATGTAAAAATCTGCCTTCTTGCCTATTTTTTCCCCGGCTAACTCCAAACCAATGCTCCACCTGCACATCCTCCGGGCAGTCTGACCCGTGGGTGCCGCGACCGTCAGCGCCGGTGTGGGCCCCGTGGTCGGGGCAGAAGCCCAGCAGGTGCGATACGCCGGACCAGTGCTTTGCCACTGCCTGCGCGAGCCCCGCGAAAATGTCAACCTGTGCGCGGAATGCCGCAATGGCCGCTGGCGACAGCGGGGTGGTCCTGTGCAGCGCGTCGTCGTACGCCTGAGTGTACACCGCGATCACTTCGTACGAGCCCTCTGAAATAAGCTGCTTCGCACGTGCAAGTACCTCGCCGTCGTAATCCTCGCTGAAATATGCGATGTTCCTCCCCCGAAAGATAATGTCGTAGCTCGAATCCCGTACCGCGACGATGGCGCATTTGCGCAATGCGGAAAGCGAATCGAAGACGGTGGCGCACTTCAGTACGGGCTTTTCGTAGGCCGTAATCCCGTGATCGTGCGGCAGCAGTCCTGTCATCATCGAGGCAAAACACACCGGCGTCACAGTCGGCATCGGCGCGGCAAGCGACACGCGGATCGGAGCCGCCTCCTCCACGCGAGCCCGTTCCTCCGGGAACCGGTCCCACAGGAACGTTCCGAGTGCGTCGGGATGATACAGCAGCATCCGCCGGAGGGGCAGCGCGCCGCCTGCGGCCTCGATAAGCTCCGGAAGAAGGCCGATGGATGGCGACCCGATGGGGCTGCCTCCCAGCAGATGGGCGGCCGTGCGGCCGACGGACGCTATTGACTCTCTGTGGCTCATCGGGCTCCCTGCAATTGAACTGCGGCAAGTACGGGACGCAACTTAGTCACTTGCTGGCCAGTCGCTGCTTTGCCTATATAATACGCGAATGCACAACGTCATCAAAAAGTACTTCAATGTGGCAGCAGACTTCCTGTTTGCCGATAAGCCCCCCGACGCCAAGGCGTGGCGATACCGTTTGCTGGTGCCCGTGGGGCTGCTGCTGACGGTGCAGATCGCCTGGTACCCGTTACGTGCGATGAAGGATATCCTGTGGCATCGCTTTCCCGACTTCATTGGGGAAATCAGAGCGATTCTGCCGATCAGCACGCCGGTGGTAGCCTTCGTCTGCGGGCTGGTCATCCTCTCCCTGGTTTTCTGGCAGAAGAACCCCGGCATTCGTGCAGTGCGCAGGACACTCCTGGTTTGCGGAGGCGCGATCATCTTGGCTCGATTCTACTCGGGATTCGGCTTGGGGGAAGGGCACATCGGGTGGTTCGGAAAGTACATTCTGCCAGTGCTTGATGTGGCGTGGCCGTTTGTTGTGGCGGGGTACCTGTCGCTGTTCGATTCGCAGTTGCGCGACAGGCTCGCGGGCGCGTTCACCGAACACAGACTGCGTCAGGCCTATAACCTTGTGTTGTTGTGCTGGTGTGCCTCTTTGGTCGCCACGGCAATTCTGGTTCCCCCGTTCATCCAATGGGACGTCTTGGGTGCCTTCGGTGGGATCTCCATATTACCGTTGATTGAGATCCTTTTGCAGGTGCTGTTTGTTGGAGCCTGTGGCGTTGGCGGATTGGCCGCATTGGCCGGAGACGCATCCGGAATGCGGAAGTGGGGCAGGCGGGCGTTGGCGCTGTTCGCGATCCATGCCGTCTGGGTTCTGCTTGTCTGGCCGTTGTATTCGGCAACATGCCACCTTCTTTACATGAACGATGGGTCGGTGCTGAACCCGGTTATGCAGTTCCTGCGCTTCGCTGCATCCGGCGTGTGCTCAGGTGTGGGGGGCATTTGCGGGACTCTGGTCATCATAGGCGCTGCCTGGCTCGTGATCGCCGGGATCAGCCTGTGGAAGAGCGAGGAGGAAGGCAAGGCCTGACGCACATTCGTTGGCCGATGTTGTACGCATCAAAAAAGGGGCCTTTCGGCCCCTTTTCGTATTCCTGAACAGTTCTGCTTACAGCGCGGTGTCGTCGAGGAATCCCTCGAGATGCCTGCTGCGGATAGGATGCTGCAGCTTGCGGAGCGCCTTGGCCTCGATCTGGCGTACGCGCTCGCGCGTCACCTTGAACTTGCGGCCGACTTCCTCCAACGTATAGGCGTAACCGTCGTTCAGGCCGTAGCGCAGCTTCACGATCTCCCGCTCGCGGTATGACAGCGTCGCCAGCACGTCCTCGATCTTCTCCTTCAGCATGTCGAAAGAGGCGAGGTTGATCGGCGAATCCACGGTCTTGTCCTCCAGGAAATCCCCGATGAACGAGTCCTCGGAATCACCCACAGGCGTGTCGATCGATACAGGATTCTTCGCGATCTTGAATATGCGCGCTACCTCGGGAATGGCCATCTTGGCCCTGTCGGCGATTTCGTCGATAAGGGGCTCGCGGCCAAGTTCCTGGGTGAGCTGCTTGGCAAGTCTTTTCAACTTGCTCATCGTCTCGATCATATGGACCGGGATGCGGATCGTCCGGGCTTGGTCAGCCACGGCGCGCGTAATCGCCTGCCTGATCCACCATGTGGCGTACGTCGAGAACTTGTAGCCCCTGCGGTACTCGTACTTCTCCACGGCCTTCATCAGGCCGGTGTTGCCTTCCTGAATCAGGTCGAGGAAAGACAAGCCGCGATTGCGGTACTTCTTGGCGATGGAAACCACGAGCCTCAGGTTGCCGCCGCTGAGCTTCTGGGCTGCCCACTGGTAGTCGTCGTAATACCGCTGCGAGAGCTTGCACCTTCTCGCGAACTCTGAAGGTTGCTCCTTGGTGTACATGATGTACCGGTCAAGTTTCTTGCGCAAACGGGCCATACGGTCATCGGCTTCAGAGACGCCCTTCATTTCCTCGATCTTGTTCACGACCTTCTGAACTTGCTCGTTGAGCTTCAGGATTTCCTTGAACTGGGGGATGACCTGCTTGGTGCGGCACTGAAGTTCTTCGAAGAGTATGACAACCTTGCGGCGCCGCTCGTTGATGGAATTTGTCAGGAATGCGGTTTCCTCCGCCGACAATTCGGAATCCGAGTCGTACAGCCTGCCCGAATCCAGGTTGATCCGCGCGAGAATGCCCGCGATAGTGCGAAGGTTGGAATTCATCCTTTCGCGCATATCTTCCTTGCCGCCCGCGTAGAAACCGGTCGGCTTGGGAGCTTTCTCCGCAGCGAGATCGCTGTTGTTGGTGAACTCGAAATTCTGCAGCGTCATATGCGCCGAGATATCGTTCCCCATCACCATTCTGCGGAAGCTGTGGCCGGCGAGTTCGATCTTCTTCGCGAGTGTGATCTCCTCCTTGCGGTCGAGCAGGGGAATCGAGCCCATCTGAGTCAGGTAAAGCCTGACCGGGTCGTTGATTTCCTTGCGCTCGATCTCGGCGATCAAAGAGTTGTCCATGGCCGGTTCGTCGAAGCGCTCGTCCGACTGGACGACTTCGACGCCGCTCTCTTGAAGGCGTTCAACGAGCTTCTCGATGATTTCCGGGGAAAACTTATCACCAAGAGCTTCAGCGATTTCGAGATGGGTCAGGAACCCCTTCGCTTTGCCTTTTTCGACCAAAGGCCGGACTATGTTTTTCTTCATCCTGGATTCTCCTAACGTTTCAGCCTGCGTTGCAGGTCCTCAAGTTCATGAGTCAGCGACTCCATGGCCCATTCGTCACTTTCCTCGTGAGCCTCGAGGATTTTCTTCTTAAGCAGTCGGACACGGTTGCGAAGGTCGGAACGTTCAAGATCCGCCAGCGCCCGCTCGATCACTTCCGAAGCGAGTTGCGCCTCCTTCGGCGCATTCGCCCGTGCGGACTCCGCCAGTGCGAAATCAGCCGGATCCTCGCACGTTTTCCGGAACAGTGTATCCCATTCCAGTTCCTCTTGCTGCAGTTCGAAGAACCGAACCATCAATGCAGCGACACGGGGAGTTGGAAAGGTCGCAGCCGCGAGCCTCTCGCTAAAGCTGTCGAACAGTTTCGGCACCGAAAGCAATGATCCGATTACCATCAACTCGGCGGCAGACGGTTTCTCCTCGGTCAGAACCGGTTGCGTTGTGTCCGGTTGTGAGAAGCGCGGCCGCGTTGCCTTCTGTTTGGTGGCCCGGGCCAGCGACTCGGTGGGGATCCCGAGAAAAGCCGCGGCCTCAGCCGTCCAAACGTCGCGATTTAGCTCGTTCTCGCACGAAGCGATTATCGCCGCCGCCCGTTCTGCAGCTCTCAGCTTGCCGTTCGGGTCGGACAGGTCGTAGGCTTGTGCAAGACCGTCCAAGAAGAACCTGTACAGCGGAACCGCCGAATCGAGCGCTGCGCGAAAAGCCTCTTTTCCGTCAGACTTGATGAAGTCGAAGGGGTCCTTGCCCTCAGGCAGAATCACCACTTTCGCCGACATGTTGTCAGACAGGAATAACGGAAGAGACCTTTCAGCCGCCTTAACTCCGGCGGAATCTCCGTCATACAGCAAAACCACTTCGTCAGCATATCTGCGCAGGATGTCCAGATGCGACTTTGCCAAAGCTGTTCCCAGCGTGGCGCAAGCGATCTTCACTCCTGCTGCATGGGCTGCAATCACGTCGGTGTAACCCTCCACGATCACTGCCCGTTTTTTCGCGGCGACTTCATCCTTGCCCTCGTACAGTCCGTACAGTAACTGTGACTTGCTGTACGCGGCGGTTTCGGGCGAGTTCAGGTACTTGGGTTTGTCGTCCCCCAAAGTCCGGGCACCGAAGCCTGCTATCCGTCCCTGAAGATCCCTGATGGGGAACATCAGCCGGTTGCGGAAGCGGTCATAAACCCGACCGCGTTCATCGCTCTTCGACGCGAGCCCGCATTCGAGCAGTTGTGCTTCGTCTATTCCCCGGGCTGCCAAAAACTCGATAAGCGCCTGCCAGCCATCGGGGCTGTAGCCCAGCCCGAAAGTCTCGGCAGATGTGCTGGATATCCCCCGCCCGGCGAGATACTCGCGAGCGACGCGCCCTTCTGATGCAAGAAACTTAGCCCTGAAGAACTCTTGAGCGGAGCTGTTCAGCCGATAGGATAAATCCCGCAGCGATTTTCCCTCGCCTGTTCCCCCGCGCGATTTGTCTATCTCGATCCCTGCCCGCCGGGCCAGCATCTCCACGGCCTCCGGGAAGGACAGGCGGTTGTACTCCATCGCAAAATGGAAGATACTGCCGCCCTTGTTGCAGCCGAAGCACTTGAACCGCTGATCCTCGGGGAAGACGTGGAAGGAAGGGGTCTTTTCCTTGTGAAAAGGGCAAAGAGCTGAAAAGCTCTTGCCGGACTTCTTCAAGGGAATGCAAGTGCCGATGTACTCCACGATGTCGTTCGCGGAGGCGACCTGCTCAAGGAAGCGATCGTCGAAACGGTTGCCCACTACAGGCACCCCGCATCGGCGAACTCCACAACATTATACTCAGTTTGAACCAACAGGGCACCCACCTTTTGACGCAGATTCGACAATTGTACCACACGGAAAAACGTTTCCGGGAAAATTCCGGCCTCCGAATTGCCAACTCGATCGCTTCAGGACGGTCTTCATTTGACAGAAAGCGTATTCCGTGGTACAGTTACACCAGCTTCTTACCGATTGGCGGTGAAGATGACCCGGAGAACCTTACCGACTGCCATCAGTGGCGAACAGGGCACCTCGATCGTAGAGTTGATGTTCAGCACTGCGATCATCGCTGTCGTCCTGATATCGATGATCTATGGAATGACCATCCAGAGCCGCCTGTCAAGCAACGCGCGGCTCAGCGACGCCGCCGTTGCCGAGCTTACCTCGGTCAGGGACGAGATACTCTCCTGTCCCTTCGACCAGACAATGATCCTCTTTCCGGCAAATTCACAGGTGACCAATGTCAACGTGCTTCCCAGCAGAATGCTGACCGTAACATATCCGACCGGTGCAGGCGATCCACTCCGAGTTATGCTCACGGTCCAATGGCGGACCCCTGAGAATCAGATGCGAACCCGGACCCTCGAGTTCCTGAAGAAGAAGTAGGACAATGAACTCACAAAAGGGCATGTCACTTCTCGAAATCATGGTCGTGACCGCGATCTTCGCCGCAATGACGATTGTCATCAACAACGTCATCTTTTCTGCCCAGGTAATGTGGTCTGGCGGGTCCTCCTATTCGTCGCTCGAATCTGAATGCCTGAAAATCACGAAGCAGATTTCCGCCGACCTCGAGATGTCCGCGGTAATGCAGGTCCCTACCGGCGTCGGGCTTTCATATACGGACAGGCTTCCGCATGTCGAAATCAGCGGTGGCGATGATACGGACGGATACTACGGCGACTCCATCACGTTCCTGACTCCAGGTTTCCGCTCGAACGGAGAGCCGATTGTTTTGTTTACCTCGACAGAACTTTCTGTCGACTGGACCCAGGGGAGCGTCATTACCTACTCGACCATCCCCACTACCGGCGGCAGCAATATTCTGAGGCGCACGGTTACAAACCTGGTTACCGGCGCGGTTACCAGCAAAGACCTTACAACCAACCTCGAAAGTATCAGGTTCAGGGACAAGGACTCGGATGTCGACATAGCCTCATATTACGTGGTGAAATACGACATGACCCTTAAAAAGAAGGGCATCGCCGGGCGCTTTTACTCGATTATCCGCTCCGGGTACGTCTATCTTCGCAATTCACGCGGCGCCGAAGACCTGTAGCGCTACTTCCGCGCGAATCTCTGCCCCGTCAACCGAACAATCTGACCCTCCAACTCCATTTCGAGAAGCAGCGGAAGCGTCGCCTCCGGACCAAGTCCGGTGTTCTGCTCAATATCATCCAAATCCGAACCGCTTTTTGTCAGGGCGTCGAGCAATATTCTGCGCCTTGCCTCGATGGGGGACTGCATAATCGGTCGAGGCTGCTGCGGTCTTGCGGGGGTCGGTTCCGGTGCGGGAAGCAGAGGCTCCGGCTTTGGCGGCACGGTCACTGCAGCGGGAGGCTCCTTCCGCCGAAGCTCGACAACCTCCGCAGGCCGAATTGGGACGGGCAAGAGAGCGGGAGTTTTGCGTCGGGGGAGTGTCACAGCTCCGGGGACCAGCATGCCGATGAGGTTTTCCAAGTCAGATTCGACATCCTTGGCACTTTCGGCAATGCGGGCGCCCTCACGGAGCAACTGGTGACATCCCGCAGATAGCCCGGTATCTACCGGCCCGGGGACCGCAAATACTTCGCGGCCCTGTTCCGCGGCCCATGTGGCCGTGATGAGCGCGCCACTTCTTTCGCCCGCCTCGACCACAACCGTGGCGACTGACAGGCCGGAAATGACACGGTTCCGCCGGGGGAAATGGAATTTCTTCCCGGTGCCCTTCAGCGGAAATTCACTGAGCAGAATCCCAGCCTTCTCTATCGCTGCCGCGAGGTTCCGGTTCTCGGCGGGATAGACATTGAGCAAACCTGTACCAAGGACCGCTGCAGTGTAGCCACCGGCTTCGAGCGCTGCCGCATGGACTTCGCTGTCTATTCCCCGTGCCAGCCCGCTGACAACCGTGTAACCTTTTTCTGCCAGAGCGCCCCCAATGGAAGCTGCTATGCGCCTTCCATAGTGAGAGGTCGTCCTGGATCCCACCACCGCGATGGTCTTTTGTCCGAGCGAAGTCAGGTCGCCCCGGTAGTAGAGCAGGGGAGGAGGATTGGCTATGGAAGACAACAGAGAAGGGTACTTCGGATCCCAGAATGGCAGGAGCGATATCCCCGCCTTGTTCGCCTCTTCGATCTCGCGCTCCCCGAAAGACAGCAGTTCCCTTGTAAGTGTACCTGCAAGCCTGGCATTCAGCGCTTCAGCTTCTCCCGCGAACGCAGACTCGAAGGCGGTCAGCAGGGAGCCGAATCTGCGGTGAAGGTCCGAGCACGAGGATCTGCTTACGTAGAGTGAATTGAGTGCGGCAAGCGCGGCAAGTTCATTGCCAGGCAATGACAGCATTCGGGGCTCTATTCCTTCTTCTCGTCCTGTTTCGGCTCAGCAGTAACGGCATTTTCCCCGGGAGGAACACCGGGCTTGGCCGCGGGGATTACTTGCTTTCTCCCGGGAAGTCTGAACCTGCCGGGCGCGCGGAGTTCCCTGTTCACGGCCCAGCCAACGGCGAGAACGAACATCGAGCCAAGAATGAGGAAGATTATCGCTTCCGTGCTGAAGAGTTGTTTGGGTTGGGGGACGAATTTCTCGGCGGTTCTGGCAAACACAAGCGGGATGCGGACGTAGATTGCGCGCTTTTCCTCGACTCCCTGATTTGTCTCGTACCACATCTTCTTCAGGAATACTCCCCAGAAGATGACTTCATCGCCGACCTTGAACTTGCCGCCGTCCTCAAGTATCCTGAAAGCATATTGCCTGTTCTCGTTATCGAACAGGTTGCCCCACCAGAAGCCCGGAACTCCTGACTCCGCAGCGACAGCAGCGTCGAATTGCGCGTATCCGTATTGTTTGATCTTCCCCGACACCTTGACGGTGGCGCCCCGAACAATTTGCGGATTGTTCCACATGTCCAGCCACGTTACCTCGGGATGTCTTTCCGGGTGAGGTATCGTGATATTGGCGCGGATCTCGCTTTCGGTATGGCTTGCCAGATACTCCAGCACATTTAGCAGAGGCCCCTTCTCGACGGTGGTCAGTTCCTCGATGTTGATTGTCGGGTCGTTGTCCTTGGCTTGATCCAGCACATCGTCAAGTATTCCGGGGTTCAGGTCGACCTTCTGCGATGGGGTCCGGAGTACGTAGGACAACAGCGGCGCGGAAGGGAGAGGTGACGGATTTACACTGCCGGGGGAGGGCGACGGCGTGGTGTCAGGCCGGTTCTGAATCAGAGTGGTGAGAATCAGCACCGTAAACGCAATTACGCCCAGTCCGCCGACGAGAAACAGCAGCTTGTAGGATTTGTCAGGCACCACGGGAACAAAGACCTGACGTTCCTTCCCCGGGATATTGAAATTCGCCATACAGCCATTTTCCGTTTTTTTCAGCCTTTTCAACCATTCGAGGTCTCCGGGAATTACTCTCACAGCGAAGTCCGCAGGCCGATTTCGTCTTCCGACGCGCTTGCGCGGCGCGTATCGCCGGGGTATAATCCCATGGATAATTATGATAGCAGCAAGAAGAGCCCTGACACTTGCACTCGCGCTACTCGCCCTTGCCTCAGTGCATACCGTGAGCGCGGAGCAGGCTCGCAGTTGGAGCGAAATCCTCAAGTCTGCCGATGCGGCCGGGGCAAGAGGCGACAAACTCGTTGCGTATTCCGAATTCGAAAAAGCCTATGTCGCCTGTCCTCAGGACATTGACCGAAGAGACATTATCCGGCGGGCCCTGCTCCTCAAGGCCGTGGAAGGGCCCGAGCTTTCCGAGCCTGAGGCAAAACTCGTCGCCTACTATGTGAACATCCAGAAGTACAACTTCCTTATGGGCAGCCTGGGCGGCCTGTCCTTCGGGGCAAAACTGATTCTGATGAAGAGGATGATCGAGTACAATCCCGCCTGCGCTGCCTGGGTGGAAGAGCAGAAGCGGAATTACTCGCATACTTTCGTCGAGAATCTGACACCGGAAGAGAAGCAGGAACTGGAGAAGATCCTGAATTCCCTGACCACGGACAAACTTGACGACGTGGCCCGTGGCTACCTTGCCCAGGGCAATTACGTCTTTGCCATCAAGCTGTACTGGGCATACTTGATGAAGAATACCAGGCTTACCGAGGAAGAAGGCAACAAGATCCGGGCAAAGATCCTGGAGATTGTCGAGAAAGCCGAGACTGAGGTCAGTCCTGAGGACACTGCTAAGGTGGAGACGATCTTCGCGGCCGAAATCCTCAAGGAATGGGCTGTGAAACGGTCGATGCACTTCATCTTCACCGCCCCCCCCGGTGGGCTTGACACTATCAACAGCTACTGCATCCTTCGCATTGACCTCGCCTACCTGATCGTCAGCGACTTGTTTTCCAATCCTTTCCTTGCCGGACGCAGAGCGCCCGCCCTGATTCTTCCGTACTGGGCCGCTAACGGCTCCTTCGCTGACATACTCACAGTCGGTTCGCTCGCCATGCCCGGACCTGACAACTGGGACATAACCAGAATCTGCAACTCCCTGTCGATGGCGGCCGGGCAATCCTACAACCCGTTCCCGACCGCCTGGAGCGGCTGGGAGATTCTTGGCGACCTGGCCTGCAAATACATGCTTGAGAGCGCACGAAAAGCCACGGTGCTGGCGCGCAAAATGTCCCTGGATTTCGACAGGTACTACGTTGCACGCGACATTCATTTTTACGAGATGCAGGCATATGATGGCGTAGCCGGATTCCTGGCCGGGATTATGCTGAAGTTCGGGACAGGCGCCGACGGCGAGATGCAATGGCTGAAAATGCGGGCGGCTTTTTCCGCGATGAAAGCCCTGTACACGTATGCCCGACCGCGTTGGCAGGCTGGAAATACTTTTGGCTACTGTCTGGCTTCCGCATTCGGGCCTGGAGTGTATGAGGAATTGCGCCGCTGCCACTTCGCCCTGCCCGCCAGACCAGCGGAGGAGATGACGGCGTATTTCGCGCAGATGGTACCAAGACTGAAAGAGGCTGCTGCCCTGTACGGTGCGGGGAATTACGCTGGCTACGCCGCAGCGGAAGAGAAATGCTGGGCGTTCATACGGGATTTCCCCGACAGCGAATACACCTATGAGGCGTATAGGCTTCTCATCTGGGCATGCAATGCGATGGCAAAGAACGAATCGATGACGAAGATCCAGAAGCGGGTTGGGATTATCAAGGCATGGGCCGTGGTCGGGCCGTTCTACGCCGCGAATGTGGATTTTCCACTGGCTCACATCCTGCCGCCCGAGAAAGTGGTCAACTACGGACAGACGTTCCCGAACACCAACCAGGTCGCCAAGTGGGGATACCAGAATACGAACCCGGAGGGAATGTTCTCTCTTGCCTACAGCTACCCGACATCCGCGTATGCGTACTCTCTTGCTTACTTCACCAGCCCGGTGGAGGAGGACGGATGGCTCTACTTCTCTTCCAACGTGGCCTATTGCGCCTGGGTCAATGGAGAGAGCGCCATCAGGTGCAACGCCGCGCCGGGAGCTTGGAAGTACAACGATGACCGGGGCAGGATCCGCATCCGCAAAGGCGTCAATAAGCTGCTTGTGAAGTACTTCAACGGCTCGGGGTACATCCAGGGAGGAGGCCGGATCGTGGCTTCTGACGGTCTGCCTGTCCCCGATCTGGAAATGTCCGTGGCCTGCATGGAAGACAAACTTGAAGCCAGGACAGTCCCCGAAGCAGGGCTTCCTTTGTACAGCGAGGACAAGGAAAAGGGCGACAACTGGTACAAGCACTGGAAGGTCACCGCCGGGAACTTCGTGGTCAAACAGAAGACCGTCTTCCCGATGGGCGCTGACGGCACTTGTCAATGGTTCCGTTTCTTCCCGTACGCGCAGGGCGCCGGGCCCTCGAATATGGCCTGGCTCAAAGACAAGTCAGTGATACCCGGATCCGATAGAGTTTACTCGTTCACCCAGCACGCCCCCGCGCATCAGAATATGCTCCTGCTCCTCGACGGCGACGGCGAGGATGATGCCCAGTGTGGAGTGGGCGTCGGCATCATCCCTGGTCGGGTCACGGGAAAGCTCTGGTTCGTGGTGATGAGATACGAGACTGTCTGCTATTGCATGCCCCTGGAAACGGTGCCCGCGGCCACGGCTTTCAACTACGAGATCGCCGTCAGAGGCAACTTCTACTGGCTTAAGGTAAATGGAATTTCCGTTTTCGACGGGGTGCACGTCCCGCCCTCAAATGGCAAGTTCTCAAGCGGATTGGCTGTGTGGGCGCCGGGCATCGGACTGCGAGCGATGCAGATTTCCTCTGTGAAGTGATATGGGCTCGTTTAGGCAACGCGAGCCCGCCCGCCCCATACTAAGAAATATGCGCAGAGCCGCGGTATGCTTCCTCCTTCTGATCCTCCTTTCATCGCCCCTCTGGGGCGTTGCCGAGATTCTGGGCCCCGATCTGTCGGCTTCAGGGCTCAGGTCAAATATCACCTCCCAGTACTACGTCCTGACCAGCGCAACTCCAAACCAGATGAACATATTCGACTGGTGGGGCGCAACCCCTGACGAGGGCGGTTTCGACTCCGGCATCAACTCGGCACAACCGGTGCCTGCGAATCAGACTTTCCTTTCCGCCTCTATGCCTCTCGGGTTCAATTTCCCGGTTCTCGGGGATGTCTTTTCAGATGTACAGGTCAGCATGCACGGGTGGATTTCCTTCGGCACAAACCTGGCCACACATTCAGCATTCTCCGCAGCACCGACAAACGATCTCATCGATCGGCATCCGCAGCGATATGTCGTCGCACCATATTGGACCGCCCTGAATCAGACGCTCCAATATGGCGGAGTGTACTGTCGGTACGCCCTGATCGATGACGTCAAGGCCTTCATCGTCCAGTGGCATGACCTCCAGGTTGTGGCGGGCGATCTCGATACGTCGGTCTTCTTCCAGTGCATCCTGTTCGAGGACGGCCGGGTCCGGTGCATGTACTGGTCAATGGGAAGCCGCTGCGATGGCGGCAACGGCGTGGTCGGCATACGGATGGATGACAAGTACATCGAGTACAGCCGCTTTGCCCCCAAAATTCACGACGGGCTGGCGATCGAATTCACCCCGAGCCTCACCCCGCCGCCGACCGTTAAGAAAACCAATGCCGTGCCATATCCGATGCCGGTGTTTCCTCAGTCGCACGAGGATATGCCGGTGGCGCAGTTCTTTGTGGAACCTCGGCTCAACGAGGGGACTATCAGCACAATCGGCGTCCGGGTAACCGGTCCGCAAAACACGGCCGAGCCTCCTCAACATATAGCGCTGTACATCGTCCGCGACGTGGACGAAAACGGTCGCTTTGATCCCAGCGATCCCATTGTCTCGGGGCTGACAGTCGGAGGCGGCCCATTCCTCTGGGAGCCTTGGATGGTGGGCGATACCACGAATATCCAACTGACCAATTCACCTGTCACGCCGGACGAGGATAATGCCGTCCGGCACGCTGAGGGCCGCAAGTACTACCTGATTGTGGCGTCCTGGCAGAACCTGATTATGGGCGACAGCTACACGTTCGACATCGTCTCGATGACATCGCCCGACCTGGGGATCTCGCCGGAATACTCGATCCTTGTGCTGGCGGGGAAGATCAAGGTCGAACTTGCCGACTTCCCGATGGCCTACGGCCCCAACTTCAACCCGCCACTGTCAGCGTTCGAAATCGAGCCGGACAGCCAGAACATTGTCGTGCTTTCGTTCACTGTCCGGTCAGCCCCCGGATTCTCTTCGCGGCTGCGCTCCTTTATGGTTCAAAGGACCGGCGACGCTCCCGGCGAGTACATCGGGCTGCGGTTCTACCGCGACAAGGGAGTCAGGGGCGTTTTCCAGACTGGCATTGACGAGGAGGTCACTTCCTATGCCATAGACGGCACCACAACCCCTGTCGATGGCTACACCCTCGGCGGCGGGATGTACAGCGGGGTGATCGAGATTCCGCTCCTCGGCCCGTCGAGCGGGTCAGGTTCCGGCCTCCCAAATTACATTCCCGCCAACGGCGTCGATGCGGACTTCATCGCGGTATGCGACTTCAACTGCCCTGCCGATACGGACAGCAAGACCTTTCAACTCCAACTGATTGCTATGACATATACCGGCGACGCAGCGGGGCTCGTGAATCTTACCTCGTGGGGAGTATCAGGCTCGCGGATATCCCTGATGCTCGCGCGTTCAGTACTGAGAATAGACTACGCGCCCGCGTGGGACCCCGATCCGACCGAGTATTTCTCCGCGGGTGCGTCAAGCGTTCCGATAGCCTTGATAGCGGCGTATCCATCCTCGCGTTCGGGCCGCATAACCGGGATGAAGGTCGCGCTCTCCGGCAGTGGATACGACCAGACCGAGATAAGCAACGTCTACGTGGTTCTGGACCTGGACGCCAACGGCTGGTACGACTCTGCGGATTGGCTGCTGTGGAGCGGAAAGCCCTCGGTGGATAATGAAGTCATGGACGTGACGCTGACCTCCGCGTACGGTGCCTTCCAGCCCTGGCAGGGCGGTACCCAGGCTGATTTCGCCGCGCTTAACCGGTTCATCGTGCTGGTGGATTTCCTGCCGACCGTCAGAGCAGGGGCGGAGTTCCGGGCAACTGTCACATCCTTGTCTTTCACGGTCTCAAGCGGGTCTCCCGTAGTGATGAGCATGTTCTGGGGCGGGCCGCTTTGGCGGGCCGTGGCCGCGCTGAACCCCCACTTCTCGCAGTTGAATTCCGAGTCTGACTCGATGAAAGTCCGAGCTTTGGCCGGCGCCAGCATTCCGGTCGCAGCGTATCGTTTTTACAGCGGTTCCGCGACCACTAAGCTTAACGCAATCGCCATCTCCATGCCAGCCCCCGCATGGACCGCGATGAGCGCGCTTACCGCGTATGTTGACGCAAACCACGATTCTTATGCACAGGCGCAGGAGGTCCTCTACAACTGGGCCCGCACGGGCGGCCCTCTTGCCGCGACGGGCACTTATATCGTGCCGATCGGCTCTGTTGAAGTTCAGGCGGGCGCAACGCTTGAGATTCTGCTGAACGCGACGTTCGCCTCCGTGCCCACAGGGGGGGCGGAATTCGCTGTTACCCTGGAGAAGGTCTATTTCTGCGCGGTCGGCGCATCAGGCGAGGTGGCACTGTCGCCATACAGCACTTCCCATCCGGGCCTTGGCGTGACGATAATCAGTTCCGTCTCGGGCGGAGGCTCGGCCTCATACGGCAAGGCCGACGCCCTTTCCATCGGCGCGCCGCGGTTTGTAACCGGCGGGAGATCCGCAATGGTGCTTTCCGCCTGCCTTGTCGGGCCGGTGGAGACCGTCAAGGTCGAGAGGCTTGCCTATTCATACGATGGTGGCGTCGGCGTGCGGGGGCCGGAAGTAACATTACTGCGCGTTGTCTCCGATAACGGCGACGGCATCTACGATTCCGGTTCCGATGCCGTCCTCGGCGGCAGATTCGAATACGACGAGCCCTTTCACAAGTTCTACTTCTACCCCGACGAGTTTTACCTGTTCCCGGGGTCATATTCCTACTTCATGCTCGACGCGTTCTTCGCCTCGGACATCACGCAGGGCGCGTACCTGCGGATCGATATGGACCCGGCCGCCTGCACGGTTTCCGGCATCACCTACGACAACTACGGCAACCCTGTCAAGCGCACAGGCGGCACCGCTGCCGTGGTGTATGGCAAAAAGATACAGGGCGCGACCGTTTACTTCGGCACTCCCACAGGCGGAGGCCAGGATGGCGGCGATGAGGGCGGCGTTCCAACAACGGGCGGTGGTGGCGGCGGGGGAGGGTGCTTCATCGCGTCCTCGGCATTCGGCTCTATGGCCGCAGTTGCCGTCGCGGACCTGTGCGCGACAAGGGATTTGCTGCTATCGGCTTCCTCCTCCGGCGCGGCAGCCGTGTCACTGTATTACTCGATAAGCCCTGCCATCGCTCCGGGAATCTCCGCGAGGCCCATTCTACGCGCGCTGCTTCGGACCTTGTTCATCTAACATTGTGTTCGTCCTGGCCGGAGGCGGGGGAAAAGACAAGAGACGGAGTTTTACCACGGAGGACACAGAGGTTCACAGAGGTTCGCAGAGAAGAAGTGCTCTGAGTTTTGCGAGACCCGAGAAAAGTAGCCAATATGGGTTCAGAGAAAACCTATAGCTGTCGGAAGGCCCTACCCTAATGCCATTTACTTAAGGACTATAAGTCCAACTAGGGACGGCAGGGCACGGGATCCGGATTTTGGCACAGAGGGATAGCTGCTCCAAGCTCGCTTTTTGCAGCGGGCATTTCTTCGCCCTG
>JBAZOJ010000053.1:0-16985 GCA_041648755.1 Candidatus Brocadiia bacterium | reverse complement strand
GGGTATCGGCGAGGTCGAACTCGCCAAGGCAGCACTGCGCCTGAAAGAGAACCGCACCGGCAAGGGCGACTGGCGCAGGTATCCCTTCTATTACACGCTCCTGGCGCTCCTCGACCTCGACAACAAGGGCGTCATGGAAGAACTTCGATATGCTGCCCCGCTGGTCGAGCGCAGGCTGAAAAGCTCGCACAGCACAAAGCCGTACGACCTGCGCCGCCGCGAACTCGCCCGCCGCATCCTCGCCCGCACTTAGATTCGCACTGAGCCTTTGTCCGAGCCGGATTCCGAGCCCTTTAGGGCCTCGCGATCCGGCTCTATTGTTCGTTCCCTCTCCCTCTGGGAGAGTTATGGTGAGGGTTCCTATTCGCGGCCTCCGAGGCCGTGTCCAGGTAGGGGCGACCCCGAGTGAGCCTTTGAGCGCAAGCTGGGCTTGGTCGCCCGAGAGTCAGTGGTGTCGTTGCCCTTTGCTTCAGTCCATCGCGCACTTGATGCGTTGGCTGTTCTGCCCTGGCAAAGGTCCTGTTCGTGTGTGGAGCAGGGTCCTCCGTAGGCGCAGCGAAGGAGGATGTGTTTGGCTCGTGCCTTTCTGCCTCGCCGCCGAAGCGGTCGTGGTAAATCTCTTCCTCTTTGGCCACGCAGTCCGAATTGTCTTCTTGGCGTTCTTGGCGCCTTGGCGGTAAATGGCCTTTTCCGGGCTCCATTCTTCATTCAGGGTCCTGTTGGCGGTTGATGCCCGCGCACTCTCTTCGTTCGCGGTGCTCCCGCGAAAACTTGACCAATCTGTCCTGTCGCTATCATTGCACACTTGCTGATGCAGTCCGTGTCGCCTTCTTTCGGTCCACAACAATCAAATTCCCATGAAGCCTGTCAATTGGAGGTTCTGTGAAACGGCAACTTCTCGCGTTCCTTTTGGCCAGTACGCTTGTTTCGGCCAGCCTCGCCTGTGGCGGTGGCGGTGAGACCGCTATCCTGACCTTCAAATTCTCTGGCGGCGGCGCCCACTCGATGATGCTCAGTCCGACCGGGCAAGTCTATACTTGCGGCTACAACGGATCCGGCCAACTGGGCATCGGCGGCTATGACAATGCGGACGTTCCTACCTTGGTGTCAACGTTGTCCGACAAGGGAGTAATCGCCATTGCAGCAGGTGGATTCCATTCGCTTGCGTTGTGTTCCGATGGTTCCGTTTATGCTTGGGGCAATAACGGCTACGGCCAGCTCGGGAACGGGAATACCGCTGATCAGCCAGTGCCCGAAGAGCTGACTTACTTCGCTGACAAGGGAATCATCGCCATTTCAGCGGGTGGATACCACTCACTTGCACTGTCTTCTGACGGGACCTGCTATGCGTGGGGAAATAACGGAGACTACCAACTCGGCAATGGAGGCACCGGAAACCTGGACACTCCTGCGCCAGTGGCTGGTCTGAGCGAATCTCACGTCATCGGCATATCCGGTGGCTGGTATCATACTTTGGTGCTTTGCGAGGGCGGCGCGGTTCTCTCCTTTGGAGCACATGATTACGGCCAGCTCGGAATTGGCGATACGGAAAACACTGGCCTTCCGATGCCGGTTACCACTTTGACCGGGTTAGGCGTGACTGCCATAGCCGCAGGCGGAACCCATTCATTTGCTCTTTGCTCCGATGGCTCTGTTTATGCCTGGGGCAGCAACGATTACGGTGAACTTGGCCTCGGCTTCGACGATGGAACGAACGAAGATCTACCCGTGGAAGTGACAGCCCTTGCCGATCTGAATATAGTCAAGATCGGCGGCGGATGGAACTTCTCGGCAGCCCTCACATCTGACGGCACCCTCTATACTTGGGGCGACAGCAATTATGGGAAACTTGGGCTTGGCGACACCACGAACGTCGATACTCCCACGGAAGTCACAGCCTTTTCCGACACAACGGTACTGGCATTTGCCGCATGCACCTACCATATGTTTGCCGAGACCTCGGGCGGGGCAATTTACTCGTGGGGCGAGAACAAGAGCGGAGACCTCGGAACCGGTGACACCACCAGCTACAATGCCCCGCAATTGATCACGATGCCTTAGCGCTTGCCGCGCTTCAGCTTGATATCCTGAAGGCCGTCCCGCGTGGGACGGCCTTCTTGTGCTTGGTTGGTTCGACTTTCTTCTCCTCTCCTCATTGTTCATTCCTCATTGCTCATTGTTCATTGCTCACTGTTCATTGATCATTTTCCTCCAAGCGCCTTCAGCAGCTTCCCCCCGCCCTGATCCACCGTCGCGGGCGTATTGCACAGGATCACCACCGCCGCATCGCTCGACGGCAAAAAGCCCAGGAATGCGCAGAACGCGCCCGTGCGGCCGTTATGCCACACAATGGGTTCGGAGCCGCTCTGATCGTCAAAGATGTGCCAGCCAAGCGCAATCTCCAGCTTGTCGCTGATCCGGTAGCGCGGCCTGTGGCATTCCTTCATGTCAGCGTAAAGGTCGCCCTTCTTGTCGCCCATGTTGTACCGCGCGAACGACAACAGGTCGCGCACCGTGGACTTCACCCCGCCTGCGGGGTTGTATATCCCAAGGTTCCAACTCGGTATGGGCTGCTTGCCCAGGCTGAACCCCTGCGCCATCCGCTTCTGCTGCTCCTTTGCCGGCGCAAGCGTCGTGTCCGCGAGCCCCATCGGCACGAGTACCATCTCTTGCAGTAATTTGCCGTACTCGCCGCCCAGCGCATACGATGCGAACAGCCCGGCCATGGTCATTCCCGTATTGGAGTATTCGTATTCCGTCCCCGGGTCGCGCGGAAGCACAAACGAGCCCAGGAATTCGTACAGGTCGTCTTCGGTGTAGTTGGCAAAGGGATCCTGTGGGTTTTTCACTGTGGCTGCAAGGTTCGTCGGGGTCGTCGGCAGGCCGGATGTGTGGGTGACAAGGTCGAGGATCGTGATCTTTGCTACGCGTGGGTCTGCCAGCGTTATCGCAGGCAGGAAGCGCGAGATGTCCTCCGTCAGTTTCAGCTTGCCCTCGCGCACAGCCCGCTCCACAAGAAGGCAGGTGAATACCTTGGAGATCGAGCCCACCTCGAAGAGCGTGTCCGGAGTCGGCGGCTTGTCGTCGTACATCGAGACTTGCCCGAATCCCCATTCGTACTCCACGCCTTTCCAGTACACCCCAATTTCGAGCCCCACGTATGAGGGGCTCGCGAGGTACAACTCGGCCAAGTCGGTTACGGCGGCTTCGAGATCCGCGCTCTCGGCAATCACTGGATCATAGGCCGTCAGGTCCGGTGGAACAAGCGCAGGCGCCAGCCAGAGCCCCGACATTTTGCCGTCTTTGCCAAGCGTCATGTTCATATTGAGCTTGGCGTTATCAAAATCCACTAAGTAGAGGGCTGTCCCGCGCTCCAGCATTCCCTGGAACTTCATCTCCTTTATCGTGCCGAACTGCATGTGCAGCGAGACCAGCATCGCCGTTGTCGAACTCAGCGGCAGCGCCGTCTGCATCTCGGGACCGAACAGTGCAAATACCGCGGGTGCGTCCTTGCCGTTATAAGCTGTTCGGAAGTCGTCTGCCAGCTTCTGGATTGCCGCTGTATCCTGTTGCTGCTGATCGGCTCCGGCAACCGGGATCGTCTTCACCTCGATTGCCGGGGACTTGGCTCCATCGCCGGACTTGGGCGCGCACGATGCCAGGAAAATGGTCAGCAGGGCAAGGGCAACAAATGTGTACTTCGTCATCTGGCCTCCGTGTCCATTATCTTCCAGCCGCGAGACTGCGCAACTGACCTGAGCTCGGCGTCAGGGTCAACCGCGACAGGACGCGCGACCAATTCCATCAGCGGTAAGTCGTTGTGAGAATCCGAGTAGAACCAACTGCCGTCGAGCGTCTTTCCGTTCGCGGCCACCCATGCGCGCAGGCGTGCCACCTTGCCGTTGCGGAAACACGGCGTCCCGGCGATGCTCCCCGTCGGTTTGCCTCCGATCTCTTCCATATCGGTGCACAACAGGTTCTTGATCCCCAGCTCGGCAGCCACGGGACGCGAAAGGAACGAATTGGTCGCCGTGATGATCACGATCTCGCGGCCGCCGCGGCGGTGGTCACTAATCTCTGCCAGCACTTTCGGCTTGGTTCGCGGCAGTATGATCTTCCGGGCGAATTCATGCGCGTGCCGCTTCATCGCAGGTATCGGGTGCTTCCCGATTACGCTCGCGTAGTACCGGATCGCCTCGCCGATGACCAGAGTGCCTTTCAGGTAATCGCTCATGAATCGGTCGAAATTCGCCTGCCATTCCTTGCGGTCGAGCAATCCTCGCTCGATCAGGTACTCTCCCCACAGGGCGTCGGTGTCGCCACGGATGATAGTCTCGTCGAGGTCGAAAATCGCAAGAGTCATTGGGCTCCTTGTTGATTCGAGGCTGGATGTGCGCAATATCGTACTGACCTTTACGATGACGGCCTTTCACAGTCCGGGCCGCGCTGAGATTGCGCGCACGGCTGCAAGACAGGTATAATTCCCCGGAATCGGAGGCTCGAATGCTGCACGGGAAGAATGCAATCCGAATAATTGGCGCCATGGCCCTTGCCGTGGCTGCAACAGCATTCCTTGTCTCAGGAGGCAGTTGCGGCTGTTCTGTCGCGCCCGCGCCTTCGGGTTCACCTTACGCCGCGAGCCCTACTTTTGCCACGCCCACCGATATCCCCGGCGTGACCAACTTTGCGTCCTTCGATACCGATCTGTATCGCGGAATCCAGCCAAGCCGCGCGGGATGTGAGGAACTCAAGCGCAGGGGCATTAAGACGATCATCAGTCTTCGTTGGGGGGAGCACGATACGGCGGACCTGAAGGGGTTGGGCTTCAACTACATCCACATCTCGTCTTCCCCCATGTTTGTGGAGAAGGACAAGATAGGGCAATTTCTGAAGGTCTCACAGATGCAGGAATTGAGGCCGATGTTCGTCCATTGCCAGCACGGATCGGACCGAACCGGCCTTATGGTGGCTGCATATCGAGTCGGCTACCAGAACTGGTCTCCCGCCGATGCATTTGCCGAGATGGAGACCTTTGGTTTTCACGGGATCTACGTCAACATCAAGAGCTTTGTGCTGGGGATGACAAGGAAAGACCTGCAGCAATACGCCTCGGAAGCCCAAATGCCCAAAATCGAGCACCCCTAATTTTTGCGCTGGGCGAGCCACGTCCCGGCTACAGAGCCGAACTCAGACAGATGATCGGCTACCTTGGCAATCGAAACTGCGACTTCTGCCCAATTCTGTTGCTTGACCGCTGATTCCATATTCCCTGCAAGCTCGGCCAGCCTGTCAGCTCCGACTGTCGCTGACGAGCCCCTCATCGCATGTGCTGCCTGCATCAACTCCTCGGCATCTCTCGCTTCGTAGGCATCCTCAACACGCTTCCGGTGCTTTGGCAATTCCTCGATGAAGTCAGCCAGCACGGCGGCCAGCAGGTCAATGTCGCCGCCGAGCCTCTCAAGAGAGCCCGCACAATCGAAGGCCTTGGACTCGGAAACCGAAAGCATGCGCTGTGACACCCGTGGGGTGGATGAAAGCGCCATGTACTGCCCGATTACGCGCTGCAGTTCCTCAGGCCTGATTGGCTTTGGCACATAGTCGTTCATGCCGGATTCGATGCACTTTTCGCGATCGCCCTTCATTGCATGGGCTGTCATCGCGATGATTGGGATGTCCTTGTTGAGTACACGGGTTCTGCCGTCCCTGATTCGCCTTGTTGCCTCAAACCCGTCCATTTCGGGCATTTGGACGTCCATCATCACGAGGTCATAGGGCGCGGTTTCCAGGGCCCTGATTGCTTCCAGGCCGTTGCTTACGGCGTCTGCGCGGATCCCGAGCTTGCCCAGCATGGCAATCGCGACTTTCTGATTGACAATATTATCCTCGGCCAGCAGGACTCGGAACGAGGCCCTCCGATCCCGTATTTCGCTTGGGCGCTTAGCAGGTTCAGCGATCTCAGATCTGCGTTTTCGCCCCAGAACCGTAACAAGGCAGTCATGTAGTTGCGATTGCTTCACAGGTTTGGTCAGGTACGCTGCAAAGCCAATCTCGCGCAATCTCGATGCCTCACCGTGCCTGCCGGATGATGTCATCATAACAAGGATCGAGGCGCTCAACGATGGGTCACCCTTGACGGCTTTTCCGAACGATTCACCGTCGATGTCGGGCATGTTCATATCCGTTATCGCGATCAAGTAAGGGTCGCCTTGCGCGACCGCTTCCCGCATCATTTTCAGCGCATCGGTTGCGCTTGATACTTCATCGTGTCTGCAGCCCCACGACTCCAACATGCCAAACAACACCTTGCGGTTTGTTGCATTGTCGTCCAGAGCAAGCACCCGGGCGCCTCTCAAATCTCCTGGTGGCAGCTCTTCGCCGTCGGGTGTCTCGGGCATACCGAGCTTTGCCGTGAACCAGAAGGTGCTGCCTTTCCCCGGTTCGCTCTCAAGGCCGATATCTCCACCCATGAGCGTCGCCAATCGCTTGGAGATCGCCAGTCCCAATCCGGTTCCGCCGTAGTGTCGCGTGGTGGAAGCGTCCACCTGGGTGAACGCTGAGAACAGCCTCTCAACCTTATCTGCGGGGATGCCAATGCCGGTGTCGTGCACTTCAAAGCGCAACGTGTAGCCCAACGGATTCTCGGCTTGCTGGCTCACCGACAGGATTACCTCGCCCGTGGCCGTGAACTTGATCGCGTTGCCCAGCAGGTTGACCAGTATCTGTCTCAGCCTCCCGGGATCGCCCGACACGCGCGGGGGGGCATCTTGAGATAGCAGCAGCGCAAGCTCCAAGCCCTTCTCGTGTGCTTTCAGCGAGAGGAGGTCAAGCGACTCCTCGAGCATGGGGCGAAGGTCGAAGTCCATCTTCTCGAACTCGATCCGTCCCGCCTCGATCTTGGAAAAGTCGAGGATGTCATTGATAATTGTCAGCAGCGCCTCGGAGGAGGTCTGTATGGTTTCGACGAAATCGCGTTGTTCCACCGAGAGTTCTGTACCCAGTAGCAAGCCGGTCATTCCGACAACACCGTTCATCGGCGTGCGGATCTCATGGCTCATGTTCGCGAGGAACTCGCTCTTGGCTATGCTTGCGGCTGCGGCTTCGACTGCAAGGCGATTTGCACGCTCGTTCTCCGCAGCGAGCCTCTCGTTGGCCTGTTCCGCATGCTCTTTGGCTTCAAGCGCAGCCTGCTCAGCTTTCGCACGAGTCATAGCACCACCAAGGATTCCCGCAAAGGTCTGCAGGATTGCCATTTCGTTTTCAGTCCAGCGTCGCTCGTTTTTGCGGTCATCGAATCCGATGAACCCCGTGAATCTGCCCCCGACCATTAGTGGCACAGAAGCTGTGGACTTGATCCCAAGTTCGCTGAAAAAGGCCCGGACTGGAGCCGGAAGTTCGGATACTACGAAGGACCCGGAATGCCCTGCGGCCATCTTTTCGAGCATTGGCTTCAGCGGCCCTTCGATTAGGAATTCCCTTGATGGTGGCGCCTTCTCCCCGAGATGCCAGTCATAAACCATGGTGCCAAACAGTGCGCCACTCTCAGCTTTTCTTATCTCGAACACGTATGCGCGATCGGCTTCAAGTGCCCTGCCAAGGGTCTTGAGGGCGTTTAGTACAGCGGCTGAGAGGTTCGAAGTAACGAGTAGTTCCTGTGCGGCGCTGGTGACCCCGCGGAGCAGCCTCTGGTTATTGTGAAGTTCATCGAGCAACTGCTTGCGTTCCGTTACATCCCTGATGATCCCTACAGCAGTCCTCCGGCCATTTGCCATCATTGAGGATAGGGAAAGCTCCATCGTGAACTCCTGGCCATCCTTGCGCAGGGCCTGGAGTTCCAATGTCTTCCCTACGGCATTGCCTTTTCCGGTCCTTTGCCATTCGAGGAATGCTTTGATGTGGTCGCTGTGATACCTCTGCGGTGCCAGCAAAACGTGTAAATCCTTGCCGAGAGCTTCGTTGGCATCATATCCGAACAGGGCTTCCGCGGCGGGATTCCAGAATGCTATCTTGCCATCCTGGTCCATCATGATTATCGCATCGTGGGCCGAGGCTGTGATTGTTCTGAGGGTCTGTTCGTTCCGGCGGAGTTCTTCTTCCGCGCGTTTGCGGTCTGTGATATCCCTGAAATTCCACACGCGTCCGGTAATGAGATCGCCGGTGCGCTGTGGCTGAGAGTATCGCTCCAATGTGCGGCCGTCCCGCAATAGCAATTCGTCCTTGGAACTCGCGTCCGGAGTCGCGTACAATTCCCGAACCTTTGCAAGAAAAGTGTCCGGGTCGAGAAGCTGTTCTGTCACGGACCGGAGCACCGGCTCGTCGTCCCGGGCTGCGGCCATCGACTGGGGAATTCGCCAGATATCCAGAAATCTCTGATTGAGAACAATGATCTTGCCGAAGCGATCCACCACCAGGATGCCGTCCGCGGTAGATTCCAGAGTCGCTGTCAGCAAAGAGTTGGAATTTCGCAGAGCTTCTTCCGCATTCCTTCGCTCTGAGACATCCGTGTGAGTGCCAACAGCTCGGCGCAGCCCCCCATCTGAGTCGCGAGCTACGAGCTTGCCTCGCGCCAATATCCATCGCCATTCGCCATTCTTCGCGCGCATGCGAAGCTCTAATGCAAAGCCCTTTCCGCTCTCAAAGTGCTTTCTGATTTCCTCCTCGACCCTGACGATGTCGTCTGGATGAACAAGCGCCCGCCATCCAGCGTAGCTCTGCTCAAATTCACCGGGCTCGTAGCCCAGCATTGTGAAGTAGCTGTCGTTGAAGACAGCCTTCCCTGTCGGGATATCCCAGTCCCACACGCCATCGTGCGAAGCATCGAGGGTGAGTTTAAGGCGCTCCTCGCTCTCCTTTAGAGCTTCTTGTGCTTTCCGCGAGTCGGTTATGTCCCTGAACGCGCCCACGGTGCCGATCAGTTTCGACGATTCATCACGCCTCGGTGCCGCCGTTAACTGCAAGACTCGCAGATCTCCGTCCGGCCTCCGGATGGCAACATCATAGGTGGTTGTCAGCCCTTTTGTTCTGTTCACATTCTCTTGTGAAAGGGTCTCTTGCTGTTTTGCATCCACGAAGTCCGCTATCAGTCTGCCCTTCAGCCCGCCAGGCGGAACCCCGAAGATGGCCTCTCCTGCTGGATTTACGAGGAGGAACCTGTCTTCCATATCGGTCAGGCCCACCCCCTCGCCGGTGCACTCGATCACGCTGCTGAGCAGTTCTTCACTCTGTCGCAGCGCTTCCTGGGCCTTAAGGCTATCGGTGATGTCTGTAACAACTCCTTGATGCAATTCTGCTTTTCCGGAGGCGTCGCGGACAACCTGCGTCTCATCCTTTACTGTACGAACGCTACCGTCAGCGCAGAATACCCTGTACTCCTGAATGAAAAAGTCCACTCCTCGCTTGTCGTTGTCTTGCGCCTCGTTGACACTGCGCTCAATGTCATCAGGATGGACGAATTTGTCGTACCTGATTCTTCCTGTGAGGAAATCCTCTGCACTGTAGCCAAATCGGCTTACGTTTGGAGAGACATATTCCACAGGTCTTCCGGGAACTACTCTCCACACAAACAAAACCGACCTGCTGTGCTCGATGATCAGCGATGCCCTCCGCAACTGTTTCTCGGCACGCCGCCGTTCGGTGAAGTCGGTTGTTACCGCCACCACTGTGGTGATCTTGCCGTCGTCGCCAAAAATCGGGTTCAGCACAACTTCGAAAGCTCGTATTTCGCCATCAGCCCGGGCTCTCTCGGCTTCGAATGTCACCAATTCGGAGTTCAATGCTCGGTCAAGCGCGTCCGCAGCGGTCTTGCGTGCATCGCCGGTCCAGAATTCAGTGAAGTGCTTGCCAAGGACATCCTCTTCAGTCCACCCCATTGCTTCTAATCCGCTCCGGTTCGCAGCCAGGCAGACTCCGTTCGCGTCCAGCAGTTTGAAGCCGTTCGGAGTTCCTTCGACCAGCCCCCTGTAGAGTCGCTCGGAGGCTCGGGTCTGCACCCCGATCCTGATCTGCCTTTGAAGCGAGTGGAAGTACCATGTCATCATCAGCAGGAAGAGCAAAGTGGTAGCAATGGGCCACAGTCGGCGTGCAGCAACTCTCTGCAGGAAGCCGCCTGCAACTACATCCACCCCCACGACTGCAATGATTTGCCCGGTGGAGTCCTTGACCGGCGCGAATCCCGAGTAGAATTCGCCATATTGGTCCTTGTACGGCCCGATGAGCTTTGTCGTTCCTTCTGTGAACACCTCCATCAACCCTTGAGGAGCGGTATTGTACTCGTCCCACGGAGGTGAATAGTCCGGGGAATCCTCCGGGGTTGAGTCGGCGTGAAACAGGATCTTCCCTTCGTGAAGAACCATGATGTACACCCAGCGGACGGTGGGAGTCACAGCAGCGATCAACTTTGCCTGCTGCTTCAGCCTGATGTAGTCCGGGGTTGTCAAGTCAGATGGACCATTTGGCAGATCATGGATTTGCGCGGGATCGACCGCAGCCGCGTATCCTTCCGTCAGGACCCGGATCTCGTCATATCCCTCCTGGGCAGTTCCGCTCGCGAGCCAGTGCGTTGCAGCCCATCCGAAAAGCACGATCACGGCGAAAGCCGCGGGGAAAATTGTGTCATGGCGTCTGCTGCTTCTTATCTCGTTCTCGGGAAGAAATGTCGCGGCTACTGCGCGGAAGTGCCGCCATAAAATGACGGTAATGAAGGCAATAAGCACCAGGCGCGCCAACTGGACGGGGAATCCGGTGACCTTCACGAACCAGGAATAGTTGATGAGTCCGGCAGGGAAGAAGTTGGCATCAGGAACGACAAGACCGGCGAGGAGCGCATACACAATCAGGGCAACTGATACGGCGAGAAAGTGCTTTCTGTTACATTGTTGGCGGTTCCTGAAGACAAGCAGGGCAACGGCGGCGCACATTCCGCCCGTCAAGGCAAGCACATAACGGCTTCCGGCTGTGACTCCCCCGACTCCCCACACCATGCCGAGAGCTGCTGCGAAGGCCATTACTAAGTAGATCCACCTGCGGGGGACACTATGACCCATTGCTTTGAACGATGCGCGCCCGAACTCGAACAGAAAGAGGAAAGAAACGGCCATCAGCCCGACTTGGAAGCTTTTCAAAGCGAAGCTCTCACCAAGGCTGGATTCGAGCATCTCCAGCCATTCTTCCATGCCGTGGGTGATAGCGAACGCCGCAAACCAATACCATGGCAACGTGTTGCCTTTGACGCGGCCCAGAACGATGCATACCCCTGCCAGGAAGAATAGCATGAGCCCGTACAGGAAGTACAGGTAGTCCATCTGTGCTGTGAAAAAGCCGTTGGACAAACGTCCTCCGTGGGTGTTTCTCTTGTCTGCGCGATCGATGTGGTCCGCTTCGGTAACCGGAACCGCGATGCAAGAACGCCCGGCACGTACAGTATACTCCCGACTCGATACGCTCAGATTCCGAAAACTCCGTCAGCGGCGACTGGCAATAACAAAGAAGGGGCCTGGTAGGCCCCTTCCACGGTCATTCAAACGAGCCAACTATTTCCCGAACAGGTACTTCCAGATTCTCTGCGCGATGTTGCCGGAACGGACAGTGCGCTGGTTTGTCTGAAGCGTCTTTCGACGTTTCGGCTGGGGGCTGGAAAAGAACGGCATGGTTGCTCCTTCTGGTGAAAGTGATGTAGAATTACGCGTGGAGGAAAAGATGCAAAAGCTCTGCGTGGCGTGCTGCGCGCTCATTCTTCTGGTGGCGTCTGTTGCCTGCAGCGGAGGCAGTGGAACATCCAGTTCGACAAGCTCCGGCAGTTCCTGGAACGTCAATTCCGTCAACGGCAATATCTCCGGCAGCTACACGCTTGTTTACGATGACAACGGCTATGTGACGGAAGTCCATTACAACTTCAAGCCGTCTGTCGTTCGTTTCGACGCGGATGGCGGTGTGTATTCCGACGGGCAGAATATTGGAGCCTGCAGGGCGGATACAATTGCGCTGAAGCTTGAAGGCGCCGTCCGGGACTTCGCCGTCATCCGTCTGGAAAATGGCGCGCTCCGGCTGGTCAGCGCGGATGCCGACTTCCCGTCGATCATCGCCATACCCGCGAGCATTTCCGCGCCATAATGATGCCCGGCTGTGCCGAGAGCATTCCTGCTGCCGAGATCGAGCTCTGAGGGGGATCCATCGCTGTGCCGTCGCGGGTAGCGGTTATTCCTGTTTCGAGACTTATCTGAAACGCCGCGAACATGCGGTCGCTCCATTCCCATTCGAGAAACAAATCCCCGGACTCCAATTGCAGATTGGCCGAATCGTGTGGCATCGTCCAACTCCAGGCAACCTCACGCAATCGGATTGGCGCAGGCGGAGGGTAAATGCCCGGATCTGAGTCAAAGCCGTCAATCGCCAAGCGTACGTTTCCCTGCAGCGTGAAGCCATCTTGCGCGGGCGCGCTTACAACGGACTCTATCCTCACACCACGCAACAGGATTCCCGCGTAGCGAGTCGCCGAGATCGGCGCTGACAGTCTTACCGTGAATCTCCGCACCCCGACAACATTCCGTGGAGCATATGAGATCGCCGTGGAGAAGTCTCCTTCCTGTGGAGGGGTTCCTTCGTCTGTTGATGAACACAGGTCGCGAGAGAGTTCGATGGCCTGGGGTGAAGGCACTCCCCAGAGGAGCGTCACCGGGACGAAGAAGCCCTCAGCGACCATTCTGACCTCCGGTCTGCACCAAGGCAGATAGCGTGGGAGGAACGCGGCGCACGGAAGCTACAGGGGCATTGAGGGCAATCGGTGTTTTCTGCTTGCCGCCGATTCCCCGGTCGAACCTCAGGTAACCGAGACGATTTCCCGGGCGTATCTCCGGCGCGAGGCCGTGCAGATTCGCCCGAATGTCCGGCCGCAGAACAGACCTTTCGGCCAATGCCTCCGCAATGACTCTCAGGGCGTCGGAATCATCGCGCTCGTATGGCACAGGAACCGGATAGAACCGGCGAAGGATCGCGGGCGAAACTACCTGTTTCCGGTATCCCCGGGCGGCCATCATCAGGCCTACCCCATTTCCATTTTCCGCATTATCGGATTCGACTTTGACCGGAATGCGTTCCACGCTCTCGATGCAAACGGTAAGGGCAATCCCTTCCACGCGCACTGCCAGGGGATTGAATGAAGCCGAGAGGGCAATGGGCTCGCCGAGAAGGATCGTTCCGTCTCGTTCCAGGCGGACCTCGATGGGAGCGCCGTCGGCGTTCAACGGGGCCGTCCAATCGTTGCCCGATTGCGGAAGAATCACTACCTCTGGAGGTGGCGCGTTTCCCGCTGCATCGGTTGAGAAGCCCGTGGTGATGAGGAAGCGAGTGACAGGCGGCATCGAGTTGCCGAAAAAAGCGCGCAGATCCAGGGATGGGCTCATGCGATAGCGCCGATGGACATGCCAGAGCCATGCGCGTTCGGCATCGAGATCCCGGTTGCTTTCGCGCGGATCGGAAGCGTACAACTGTTCGTAACTGCGCAACTCCTCGGCCGTGAAATCCGGTATCAGGTCACTCTCGTACAAATCGCAGGGCTGCAGAGCTGGTCCGTTGGACCAACGCGCTCCGGTGTATGCCGTAAGCTCGATCAGGGGCTTCAGGCCGTCAACGGTTACGGACTCTGGCGACGGAGCAAGTGCATCCCGCAATTCGAATTCGATGACATCTGGTGGCGAGCCGTCCACCAAGTCCGAGCCGGGCGCCCCTGCGTCCAAGTCAATGGGATCGCCTTCGCCGGTGCATGGAACAAGCTCCAGTTTCGGCGGGTCGGATGCAAAGGATACGCGCATCGTGAGCCCGCACAGGGCGCAAATTTCGTCAATGACTTCGAGCAGACTTCTGCCAGCGAAGTCGAGAGAGAGGGGCACTGCAGCGCACAGCCGTGCCAGGACGGGCTCGGAGCAGTAGTCTGGGCTGAAGACAGCCTTGGATCGAAGGCTCGCGAGGGAGAAGGAGTGTTCCTCTATGTAGTACAGCACATCGAGGGCCGACCACAGCAGCCGACAGCCAAGCGAAGTGTCAAGAGCAGGAACAACTGTGTCTGCGCGGTTTGGTGCTCCGGCGGGATTGAAGCATGGGTAGTCGGCTTCGATCTCTGTCACTACTCCCCCCGACAACTCGAAAAGTGGCGAGGCGGGGGTCTGGGCGAGAGTCGCTCGTACATCGGAGAATTGGGCGAGCATAATGGGGGCTGTCAGGTTGTGCTGCAGTTCAGTCTCGGTGAGTATTCCTGAGAAAAGCACGTTTCCCTCCGAAGTCAAAAGGATGTCGCTTGGAGGGGTGGGGGGATCGCAGCCGTCGTAAGGGAATTCAAGGGTTGCCGTGGAGGGCTGTGGCCCCGATCGGTCGAGGATGAACTGGCAGCGGGGGCCTCCCGCAGGCGCAATGGTGGCTACGTCGAGTTCAAGGGTCACTTCTGCTCCCTTCTGCCGACACGCGCTGCGGCACGGAATGACGATTCCATGGCGGCAAGTGTCCGCCCCACATCCTCTATCAAGCACTCAAGACGCGGCGAAGCTGACTGATGCCGAGGAGTCGGTGAGTCGAATGCCATTTGTATAGCGGGTGTTGAAATCGCGGGACGGGATAGGAACTTCGGCCGAATGGACTCGGATCTCTTGCCTGGGGCGAATCTCGGTGAAGCTGGTCTGCGTGAAGGTGGCTCGGGGGGAGCCAGTCGCAAGTCCTTCTTCCGGGGAGGCGTCGTCAACGCCTGTGGTGTCGCCAATCTCGGCCTTCTTTGCTCGATGCTCCCGTATGTCGGGTTTGAGCGGTTGCGTTTCGCGACCGCCAAGGGCCGGATCGAGGGCGACTTGGCGGCACGTGCAACGCGGAGTATGCGGGGTAGAGATGGAGTAGATATAGAGTGCACAGTGGGTACAGATGGACGTTTAAGGGCCATATTGCTACGCGGTTTCATCGATTGCCTCCGATAGTTGGATGAACTCCATATCTGCCTGCTGCATGAAGCTGTCCCGTACCGCGGTTACGGTCCCGAAGACAAGGGAAGCCGGGTCGAGAAGGACATTGCCGAATTGCTCGCCGTTGGCGAGAAGTACCTCTTGTACGCCTGCCAGGGCTCTAAGCTCTGAGCGCCTTGCAGCCAGTGCGACAAGGGTGATTCCGGCGATGACGCAGGATACCCGCCAGCGGCGGCCCGCGAAACCTGTATCAATGACGAGCGCCCCGTCAACGAATGGGAAGCGCCGCACAAGAAGAGCGCGGCCTCCACCCAGTTCTTCAACATGCGCGGCAGCGTCAGGCTTGAAGGAACCATAGGAAAAAGTCAGGATTGCGGGCATCTTCGTCCTCCCTGGAATGCCGACATCCACCGTTCGACCGCATGTGCGGGTGGGGTGGATTCCGGGAATACATCCTCAAAAGCGGGAACCGGCCCCGGAAGAGACAGTACGCGAATTACCAGGCGCGCCTGCGCCCAGTCCCGGGGCTGGAATCCGTTCGCGAGGCATACGGCTTCAAGGTAGTGGTGCAACAATACGTGAGTCACAGCGACTCGGGGCCGATTGTGGTTTCTGTCGGGGATTCACCCCGCAGCGCGGCGATCACATCGAGGGCGGCCTGCAGATCCAGGCGGGGGCGCAAGGATTCGACCGACGCATCCGGGTGGTTCAGGCGGATCCCCGAAACAGCGGCATCGAGGAGTGCGCCCATGTACTCGACATTCGACAGCGTCGGCGCGGAAAGCGCGTCGAGCAGCGCGGCAATGCGCAAACCCTCATCGGTAAAGGGGATGGTGGGAACGCGGATGGCCGTTCCATCGGCGAGCGTGACGGGAATGCCGCGTGCGATGCGGATGGAAGTCATTCAGTCCTCCGTTCGGAACCCGATCCGGATTCCGGGCATGTGTTTGTGGAATTCGTAGCGTGCGTGGCCGGCGGCGTCGCACAACGTCTCGCCCGGGCCATCGGTTGCGAGAAACCCGCCGGGTACCGCCCGAAGGAAGGGCCTCTCTGACCGCAGCAGACGCAACTCGCGTGCAGCGCACAGGGCTTGGAGCATTCCCCACGAGCCCTCAAACAGAATGGCGTCGGCGAAATCCCGATGCATCTCACGATACCGACATCGGGGCTGTGGTCCCGTCGAATGAACGGGCCACAAACCGCAGCACGCCGTTTGCGATGTCGCCATGGCGCGACTGGACGGTGCGCTCGGCGAGAACGGCGCAGGGGAAGCTGATTGTGACGGGATCATCAGACGGAGTTGCGCCCTCGATTGTGAAGCGCAATTCCGCTTCAGCGCCGAGAGCTGTCTCACGGAGCTGCGCGGCAATGTCATCGCCTTCGAGAATGATCTCCGTGCCGATTGCGGCGACAGCGACGAGTGACTCGAAGCGGTCGGCGTCCGAGCTGTCGCGCAGTATGCGGCCGCGCTGGCGCATGCTTATCGCCTTCACCCCTGCGATCGACAGGGCGCCCCAGGTTACGGAGCGGGGATTCATCAGCGGGTTGGGGTTCATAGAGTCTCCTTAGGTGTAGGAAAGTTCAGGGGTAAGGTGGGCCTCGATCATCAGCGAGAAGCGAAGGATTCCGGCCCCGGCGGGCGTAGTGCGGGAACAGGCGAGCGAACTGATTCGGGCAGGACAGGGCGGATCCCTGCGTACTAAGGCGGCGGAAGCAGCCCGCAGTAGCCTGGCGGCAAGGGCGGATGCTCCGCCCGTCGTGGGCGAGGCCGCCTCGATTGTGAGTTCTGCCCTCACGCGCATCAATCCGCCAGCAGGTGGATCAAACGCGATTCGGGAGGTTATCAGCGACAGCCGCGGTGAACGCAGTGCGTCCCATTGCGACGGCGATGACAGAGGGGAGTGCCCAGTGAAAAGCGGTGAAAGCGCGGAGTCTCTGCGAGCGGCATCTTCCAGCCAGCCGAGAGCCTGCGAGAGCCAGTCGGTACCGGCGTAGCGCGATGCGTTGAGCGCTCCTGTGCGGTACGACCTGGGAAGTCCGCCTTCCAGCAGG
>JBAZOJ010000052.1:0-17023 GCA_041648755.1 Candidatus Brocadiia bacterium | reverse complement strand
CACCTGGATCTACGAGATCAGATACGAGTTGGTCATCAACTCTGCCCACGGTGGAATAGTAGGAAACCAGGCAGACTATTTCGCACCCGGCTCGGAAGTCAATACCGGCGTGTCGCGCTATGTAATCGATCCTCTCGATTCATCAACGAGGTATGAGGCCCGGTCATGGACGGCCACGGGAAGCCTGACGGATGGCCTCGGCTATGAGATTCCCACTTTCAGCATCACAGTGCCGACCACCATCACATGGAACTGGACCACCCAGTACATGTTGACAATTTCCACCTTGTTCGGAACCGTGTCTCCTGCCATTGGAACGTGGTTTGATACCGGAACAGAAGTCACGATCAGTGCTACCGCTCCACCGAACAACAGCGTTCAGGATTTCAGTTGGGTCGGCTGGGATGGTTCAGGCAACGGCTCCGTTTCCGCTGGGTCTCCTGCAGAGACCATTACTATGGACTCTCCGATAACGGAAATCGCTACTTGGTACGCAGAGTTCTATCTGACTCTGGACCCGGGGCCCGGTGGTTTTGTTGATGACGTATCCGGCTGGTATCCTTACGGAACTGTGGTACTCGTACAAGCTACGCCTCCGCCACCCGTTTTCGACAACCGCTTCCTGCTTGGATGGGACGGAACGGGGACTGGCGTCGTAAAAGTTGCTCCGCAACTTGGCAACGAGAACATAGTCAGCGTCAGTATTCTTGATGCGACCGTCCAGCAGGCGATTTGGATCACTCAGTACCGCGTACGTATCCGCAATTCGCAGATATTCGGCGACCCGAGACCGCCTGTGGGTGACTACTGGGTTACGAAAGGCGAGTTGTTCTACGGTTCTGTGATGCCAAACGTGCGTGGCCAGATCTGCACAGGATTCATTGGTTCCGGCTCTGTTCCCAGCGGCACGCTCCCAATCTTCTCAGCGAACATTGAGGCTCCGTCGAGTGTCACATGGCAGTGGGCCGAAGCTACGCCCCTGCCGTTGAAGCAATGGAATGCTCCATCCACGATTGCCGAAGGCTTCCGCGGCCGCAATGTCATCAGCCAGATTTCTCCTGATGGCACTGTATTCGCGGTCGCATACTACTCACAGGAGACTCAGGAGATCCGGTGCAACATACTCTATCAAGGGCACTGGAATTCCTATGTTCTCGCTGAAGGAGACAATCTGGGCACCTTCATGGACATGGTGCTCGATGATAACAACAACCCCCACGTCGCCTATTACGATGGTGTCACCCGCGAGATTCGCTACGCGATGTTCCAGCAGTCCAACACGGAGTTGAAGGCTGGTGAGGGTTCATTCACAACGGAAGTGGTTGAGGCTGGAAACTTTGGTCGTTCCATGAAGCTCGCGCTTGGCTCGGATGGATTCGCGAGACTTGTGTACTACGATGAGGATCAAGGCGATGTCCGCTTCCTGCAGAGAACACCCAGCGGTTGGCTCCTGCTGACTATCTACTCGACAGATGACATAGGCTTCTTCACAACGATGGCACTGACTCCCCTTGTCGATATCCCTCAAGTCGTCTACGTCAACCGCACGAAGAATACTCTGGTCTACTCCAAATTCGAAAACGGTCAGTGGACATCGGAAGACATCCTTTCTGCCCCGAACTTGGCAGGGCCGATCCAGATCACACTGGACATCGGTGGTCGTCCGTACATTGGCTACATGCACTTCACCTACCCTGACAGGTTCGTGTACTATATTGCGAACTCTGATGAGGCCGGCTGGCACTCCCAGCCTGTCGTCGATGAGCGCGGCGAAGGAATCGCCGGCGCATTCAAGGTCGACAAGATCGGTTACATCCATTTCGTGTACAACAACAGCTCGTTGCTCTCATACTTGCGATTCAACGGTCAGCAGTGGGAGCGTTTTACTCTCGACCTCGGTCCCCTGGACAAGTGGCAGGTCGACCTTGCAATGACAAGTGGCGAGGACTTGGCCGCTACCTTCTGGGGTGGTTCTGACCTGAAGGTAATGACAACTTCCGGTCTAAGCCTCTTGCAGGACAAGCCCGTTCAAATCCCGCCCAAAGCACCCAGCACCGGGGACACCGCACTCGTCTCCGGAGGAGGCGCGGGATGCTTCGTAGCCACGGCTGCCTTCGGCTCCATGGCTTCGGACTCGGTGCGCGCCCTGACGACCGGTCGCGACGATGTCGTACTTGGATCACGAGTGGGGCAGTCGCTGATTTCACTGTATTACTCACTTTCTCCGGAGGCTGCCACGGCGGCACGGACCTCCGAAACCTTCAGAGCACTGCTCAGGTCATTGATCTCCCAATAGCGTTCAACACAGACAAGCAAGGCGGAGCCCCACGGCTCCGCCTTTTCTTTTTCCCAAGACAAGTATAATCTGGGCGTGAAACAGGTGCTTCTCAGCAGGATCGTGATAAACGAGCGCTCTCCCGAGCAGACCATCTTTCTGAAGGAGATGGAGCCGGAAGGCCGTGTGCTTCCCGTCGTGATAGGGATCTTTGAGGCGAATGCTATACAGATGGGCGTATGCAAGATTGACACGGGACGGCCGTTCACTCACGACCTCCTGGTGAGCTTGCTCGACGCTTTGAATGCAAAGCCGGAGAAGGTCGTCATCACGAAGCTGGAGCAAGGCACTTTTTTCGCAGAACTTCAGCTTGCCGTAAGACAAGGTAAGGTCTCCGTTGATTGCAGGCCGAGTGACGCAGTTGCGGTCAGCGCCAGAATGGGGATCCCTATTTTCGTTGACGAAGATGTTTTTGAGCGTGCCGCCGTCCAGGACATCAAGCTTGACGGAGGCGCTCGAGAGGAATGAACGGCAGATCTCGCACGGAGGGTTGGCAGAGTGGTCGATTGCGGCGGTCTTGAAAACCGTTGAGCCCCTACGGGGCTCCGTGGGTTCGAATCCTACACCCTCCGCCACAAATAACAGGCCCCGCAATGCGGGGCCTGATTGTTTTCAGGAGGTTCGTGGCTATCCGGTCAGGAACGCCAGTAGTTGGGAAATCAGAGCTTCGATTCGAGAGACTTGCGGGCCTTCTTGATCTTCTCAACCACAGGATAGTTGCGGTACACCCTCTCCAGGTCCTTCAGTGCGGCAATCGCTTTCTTCAGGTCGGCATCCGCTTTGGCGAGAATGGCAGCAATGTCTTTATCGCCCTTCTCGTTGACGGATTCCTTCAGCTTGACGATCTCCTCGTCGAAACCATCTTCATGCGGCTTGGATTCGATTTCAGCGATCTTCCCCGTCGCTTTCTCCACGTTCTCAGTAATCAGCTTGGCAGCCTCGTCGATTGCAGCCGGATAGTCATATCCGCTCTCGGCGGCTTTGTAGTACTTGAACAGCGTCGGAAACTCATTCTGGAATGGGAACATGTGACCGCCCGGAACCACTTTTATCCGCACCCACCGCGAACCCCAGTCCTTCAGGCTCTTGCAACACTGTTCGCCGCCCGGGCGGTTCTGATCGGTCTCTCCGACGATGATAAAGACAGGCTTCTCGATGCTGGCCTTCACAATCCCGGGATCGGTGATCGCGACAAATGAGGCAAACGTCGTCAGGGAGGCGAACAGCTCGGGTTTGTCATAGAACACTATGCTTGCCATGAAACCACCGGCCGAGTAGCCGCATACGTGAACGCGCTTGTCATCTATCTTGATGGTCTTCTTGACATCTTCCAGCGCATCGACCGGGGTGGTTTCGTCACTCACCCAGGAATCACCCTTGCTCTTGGGAAAAATCCCGATGCAGTTCATCGCCTCAAGGATGGGAACCTTGTTTACGCGTCCGGACTCAAAGCCCTGCACAACATGGTCAGGAGTACCCCCTGCCCCATGCATGCACAGGAAGGCACCGCCCTTGCCATCGTTCTTGAAGTTCTTTGGGACTACCAACATGTAGAACGAGCCGTTTGCCAGATTCACCTTGGAGGTTCCGTTCTTCACGCTTTTGTCTTCAGCACCACTACTCCCACAGACCAGTAGCGCAACGACAAGGCAGACAAGGACAGCCGGACTCTTCATGGGATTCCTCCTGTGGCCAAAAGGGGATTGTAGCTCCGGTGCAGGGCGCAGGCAAGTGGTTCTATCCACGCCTCTTTCTTCTCCCGGCAGACTTTTGAGGGGGCTGCCCTTCCCTTGATCTATACTTTTCCTCCCGCGGTCGCATTACAGCGAAATGACGCTCTTTTTCCTCGCGAGACGTGGCAACCGGCAATGACTGGCCTGTACGCGGATCGATACCTGTGTGGAACATCACAGAAGAGAGCGTCATCGGGAGCGGTATGAAATCCTGCACCTGCTCAGGCACGAATCCCAGTCGACGCATTTCACCGAGAAGCTCCTCTTCGTCCCGGAGAGTCGCACCGGGATGCGATGTTATCAAGTATGGGATCAGATGCCTTCGAAGCCCGAGCCTCGCAGCAATTCGGTAGAACCTGTCACGAAAGCGGAGATACTCCCGCCACTCAGGTTTCTCCATGTACTTAAGAACAGACTCAGCACAGTGCTCGGGTGCGACTTTTAACTGCCCTCCGGTGAACCTGCCCACGATCTTCTCAAGCACTTCGTCGTTCTGCGTCATCAAAAGATCGTACCGTATACCGGAACCCACAAAGACATGCCTCACACCAGGAGCCGCTGCCACGGCTTCAAGGAGGGCGATGTAGCTATCGTGATTCGTATCAAGAAACGGACAGGCCTTTCTGCTGAGACATCTGCGAGACCGGCATCCGCCCTTCCGGCAGGTCATCCCGAACATATTCGCTGAAGGCCCGCCTACATCACTGATTGTGCCATGAAAAGCAGGTGTACGCTTGATCGCCTCGACCTCGCGCAGAATAGAGGGAATTGAGCGAAAGACTATTTCTCTGCCTTGGTGCGCGCCCAGCGCACAGAAGGAACAGCACGCGAAGCAGCCGCGATGCGAAACAATTGAGGTCTCTACAGTGCTAAGCGCAGGCACCCCACCTGCAGCCATATGCCGGGGATGTGCAGCCCGCGCGTAAGGAAGTTCGTACACCGCATCGAGTTCCCCGGTGCTCATGGCTGCCCAAGGTGGGTTCTGAACCACCCATCGCCCAAGGGAAGGCTCGGCCAGCGTCTCATCCCCCGAGGCGTCAAGGATACGAAAATGCTCAACGAACGCGCCCTTGTCATCCCTGCAGTTTTCGAAGGATGGAAGCTCGATTGCGGTGTCCGGCTTCGCTTTCATGATCCGGACCGTTCCGGGGATCCCGTCGAGGACATCTCCCCGATCGAGCCTCCGGGCGATTTCAACAACTTGCCGTTCGCCCATCCCGTAGACAAGAATGTCCGCCTTGGAGTCCAAGAGGATGGATCGACGAAGAGCGTCGTCCCAGTAGTCGTAGTGTATCAGTCTACGGGTGGAACACTCAATTCCCCCTATCACGACCGGCACCCCTGGAATGGCATGCCTGGCCGCAGCGGTATAGGCGATTGCAGCTCTCTTGGGGCGCTTGGTCGCCCCACCCCCCGGAGTATATGGGTCGTCGTTCCTTACGCGCTTGAGGGCTGTGTATTTGAGGAGGCAGGAATCGACATTGCCAGGAGCGATTGCAAAGAAGAGCCGTGGACGGCCTAATGCCCGAAAGTCATCCGGTCGCCCAATGTCAGGCTGCGGCAGAATTCCGACTCTGAAGCCAGCAGCCTCAAGAGTCCTCCCGATTACCGCGGTTCCGAAGGAGGGATGATCAACGTAGGCGTCGCCTGAGATGATGACGACATCCAATTCATGCCATCCGCGCTTCGCGGCCTCGGCCAATGTGGTAGGCAAAAACTTGGCTGCATCCATATGCACCGTACATTATACTGGTTTGGCTCACTCCGGAGGTACTTTGAGGCAACTCGTGAAGTTGGCGCTGTTTCCCATTGCTCTCGTCGCAGTTCTCGCGGCCTATTTCCTGATGTCTGAGCACTTTCTGGAAACAACTGCTGCACAACTGACTTCTCTGCACGAGCCGTTCGAACCGCCAGCTTTTTCAGGGCCTGACGCCGCACCTCTGATCCTGCGTGCCGCAACGGCCGTCGGTATAGAAGCTCCGCGGTGGGACCCGTTGATGGCAGGAAGCTCTGCCTCCGAAGAGACTATGCCCCTGCTATCGGAGATCGAGTCCTTTTCGCTACCTCTGCTACGGCAGGCTGCCGGAATAAAGAACTGCTCGCCGATTATCGACGACGGATTCGAGACAAATGCCGCACAGCGGCTGATCATCCTGCAACTCAACAGGCTCATTGCCGCGATAGGTTTCTATGGCAGAGCTGGCCTCGTCAGCCAGAGGGCTGAGGCTGCATCAATGCTTCTCGACGTCTCGGACCTGCTGCAGCCAATTCATCTGGCTCCCGTTCTGAAGCTCAGATGCCGAGCGGTAAGGCTCTCGGCAGAATTGCTCCCCCCCCATTCGTCCAATGCGCTCCGCGAGAGATTCGCATTGCTTGGAATCGACCTGGCAGAGTCCTGGGGGAATTTTGTTGCCTCAGAGAGACGAAAGGCTATCGCCCCGCTACTTGCGCCGGGACAGCGCTCAGAGACAGGTTTCCTGAGGGCGTGGTTTGACGACTACTTCCGTCGCAAGCAGGCGACTTCTTTGGATCTGTTCTATGGCGATGCATTCCACCGGGCCCAGGAATTCGCGCAGACCGCCATTCAGTCATGTAAGGGAGTCGTCTCACCGAATGATCATCCTTCACCCATGCGGTTCGATAACATTCGAATTCGCTTCAGCCCTCTGTACAATGAGCTTGCTGACACCGTGTTCGGCACCGTTGTGCTCTGCTGCAGGATACCACCGGAGGAGTGACATGCAAAGAAGAGTCCTGCTTGTTCTCACAGTATCCCTCTTGGCGGTGATACTCGCTTGGAATGAAGGAAGCGCCGAGGGGAAGAGACCCTTTGAGTGGGAGAGCCTCGGAACGAACATGTTCGACAAAATTGACGACAAGCCTCTGGTCGTCTACTTGCAGAGCTTCGACTGGCATTACCAGATTCTTTGCCGCGAGAACTCGCTGTTTTCCTGCCCGCAGATGGAGACGCTCAGAGAAAAGTTTCACTGGGCAAAGGCGTGGCCCTATTTCGGATGGGGATCCACGGCTTTCAAGGGCATGGGACATCCCGCCCTGATCATCTACGAAAAGAAAGATGCCCCCTCGGAGCAGATTGCCTTGCTGACAACCGGCAACAAGGAGGTGCTCGGTAAGCTCGCTGAAATCGCTGGCGTAACCCTCTCCGGCGAGATTCCCGTCTTCGACCAGAACTCGTATCAAAGGGGAATGGCCTATCTGACGAAAATCTCCGCTGCGATCGAAAGGGATGATCTTACCGCCGCCAAGGAAGGCCTCCGGGAATACGAGCAGTCAATGCCTGACGATGTCTTCCTGGTTCATGCGCAGGATGCGGTTGGAAAGCTGGAGAAAGGCAAGGTACAGAACGAACGCGCGTCCACGATGCGCAAGTGCATCGAGGATGTCTACATCGCGCGGGATTTACCTGCCTTCTTCTCCCTTCTCGGCGAATGGGATGCCGAGACGATGTTCCCGATACTCCTTTGGGACGACTACTACGCACCGGCCTTTCTTGCCAGATACAAGCCGAAGAGAGTCTTCTTTGCCCCGCCCTCGCCCAAGGGAGCGACTGTCAGCGAAGCGCTGATCTGGCAGGCTCTGTGCGCGTCGCTCGACTCAACGAAGACTGCGGAAAACAAGACCGGATCGAGCTCCGAGTACTTTGCCCGTATGAAGGCTGCGCATCCTGCTCCGGTCGGTGCCGTCCTGGCCGACACCAAGGCAACGGGACTTGCAGCGGCCTCGATGCTGGCATCGGGACATTTTCAGTTGCTGCTCCTTGATGAACTGGCAACAAAGAACGCTGCGACCGCGATTGGCGAAGAGGATTTCAACAAGCTGCAGGATCGGGTAGCAGCTTTGTTCGATGCGACGGGCATCCCCTACAAGCGGCTTTTCGATGGCTTGGACTATTTCACCATCGCCTGCGACCTGCCAGAAGGAGCAGCACTGCTTTCGCGTGCGGACAAGGATCCGTACGCGCTGGATGATGCGCTTTTCAGGAATCCTGACGACAGCAGATGGGGGTTTTTCGGGAGGTTGGTCGGCGACGACGCTGAGAAGTTGTACCAGGCAAACTGCTCCCTTTTTCTCCCCGTGGGATCCGCATACTTTTTCAATACGTACTCGACCGAAGGGAGTTGGGGAGAATACAGTACCGAATCCGCTTCAGACCAGTTCACGGAAAAAGGAATCAGCAACGAGAACATTATGGAGGATGCGACCCTGAGCCATTGGAATCGGCAATTCGCGACCCCCAACCAGAACGACCTCGTATACGTGAATTCCTCTGGTGGCGGAAGCAACTGGTCGATAAAGGCGGGAGGAGCGTCAACAGAGGACATCCCTCTTTCCCTGCCGACCGTCGTCAATTTCACCCATTCGTTTTCAGCGGCCAATATCTACGACAACGGCACAATCGCCGGAAGGTGGCTGCGGCACGGTGCGTTTGTCTACTTCGGTTCCTATCGCGAGCCACTCTTGAGCGCCTTCGCTACACCGAAGGACTTCGCCGAGGAAACGCTTGAGGGTTTTCCCCTTTCCTTTGCCTTGCGGCGCAAGATGGGCGACCCATTCTGCACTCCATGGAAATGCGTCTATGTGGGCGACCCGCTCTATTTTCTGACTGCACAAAGGACCATCTCCCCGAGCCGTGACGTTCTTGAGGCAAAGTACTCATCCTCCGCTCTCTTCGATACGATAATGAAGCGCAGCTTGGTGAAACCGGACGAGAGGCTTGCGCGCGACATTGAAGCAATGAGGCTCGCGGCCGCGATGGGGGACATGGCCAAATTCAAGTCCGCCGAGTCCGGCGCGGAAAAGTACATTAAGGGCAAAAAGAACCCACCGCTTGAGCTGATCTCTGCAATTTCGGAACTCACGGTTACGCTTGGAGCATTGAGGGCTGACTCCGCCCTTGTCTCGACGGGAATGGCATTCGCCACTGCGTACTGTGCTCCGGCTGACGAGTGTACCTATTGGGTGTATCAGGCTCAGAAGGGCGCAATGACTGCGCTCGAAATGGAATACACGACAACAAAGAAGGGCAACAACACGACCGCCAAGGCGGATTTCCTAAGGGTGTTTGAGCCACTTGCCCGTGCCGCATTGAAAGACGATGTGGCCAAACAAGTGGTGACGAGGTTAGCCGCCCTTCTGAAGAGCGCGGGACTGGAGGCGATCACGAAAGACCTGAAGGATGCTTTGCTGAAGGCCGCAAAACCGGACAGCCCGATCGCAAAAGCGATCACAGGGATACAATGATCTGCGGGAAGGGGACCGATGAAGCCAGCAGGGATTAGGAAGATCCTTGTCATCGATGACGACAAGGGCGCCTTTCTCTCCATAAATACGGCCGTAGAGGCCGCCTTCAGGGAGTCTCTCTCCATAGTTCACGCGTCAAACGTAAAGGACGGGTTCGGCGTTTACTTTTCGGCAGTACCCGACATTGTTTTCCTCGACATCAGATTTCCCGGCGATGACAAGGCCGGGATGAAACTGCTCCGGAGGATCAAGTCAGTTCCGGCTGCTGCATTTGTCCCGGTAGTGCTCCTGTCGGACCGAGACAGTATCAACGTTGAGTTGTTGGGCCTTGATGAAAAGTACTTTCCAGACGACTTTCTCGCCAAGCCGATAAGCGAACGCGAACTTATTGCAAAGATCGGACAATGGGACAGGACCTTGTCTGCTGAACGCACTCTTGCTTTGCAGAATGAGGCCCTGCAGGTTCAAGCGCATGGCCTCGCGAAGAAACACATGGCTGCGATGCAGCAGCTCAACGACCAACACAATGTTGCCACGCTGGGTTTGTTTACGAGAGGCTTGATAGCAATGCTCTCTGACATCCTCTCATCGATCCGTGGCTATGCTGCTCTGTATGACCGGACGGGCACTGATGAAAACCTGCAACGCAGGATCGCAGATCGCCTGATGGAGGTCATCACCCAGAATACCGGTAGGCCCAAGCTGCTTCTGGACGCAATGAACCATTATTTTGTTCACGACAGTGACCGGGAAGGGGTAGAGAACGTAATCCCCATTCTGGAGGCACTCATTTCTCTGGCAAAGCCGGAACTGCTGAAGAGCAATGTCCAAGTCGTGTCGAGCTTCGTTCCGGTCGAGCGGTGTATCTTAGTACCTGCAAATCTCATCTCAACGGTGATGTCGATTTTCCTGTTTCTGCGCGACGCCGCATTGCCGGGCTCCGTGGTCAGCGTTTCATCAAGGCAGACCGGAAGGCTGGTGGAACTGGATTTCGTCTGCCCGGTCAAGAGGGAACTCACCGGAACAATCGAAGACTTCTGGCGAAGCCATGTCTCCCCGGAAAACTCCGATAGCAGCACATCGGCCGCGGTGTATCCTTTGAGGGTTGCCACGGACTGCGCACGTGGCATGCATGGTGGCATTGAATGCACGCTGAGGAATGGAATTCTGACGATTACGCTGTCTCTCTCTACGGAGAGGATACTCGAGGATATGTCTTAGGGGGGGGCCGAAGACTATGGCTGATTGTCGGTCTTCGGATTTGCTTTCTCGGCGTCCAGATATCTCATTCTCAACGTGTACAAAATTGCCTCGAACAACTGCGACTCCTCGGCAGTCTGGCTCCCGCGCGTCTTTTCACTGAGCATTTCGATAAGGTCGATCGTGAATCTGGCAAGCGGAAGATTGAGCGAGCGCTCCCCGGACATCGGGTTCTCGAAATACCCCAGGTGGATCATCGTTTCAGCCGCAAGACCGTTAAGGAAGCCCGACAGCGTGGGCTTGCCCAAGTCATCGGATGGTTCAACATAGCGGCTTGCGCCATTTTTAGAGCCTGCGTCATCCATTGTGGTTCCTCTTTGCGTCGTGCCTGGCATGGCGGTGGTGTTTGAGCGATTCGTTCACGAAGTTATCGAACAGCGGATGTGGCACAAGAACCTGAGACTTGAATTCAGGATGGAATTGCACACCAACGAACCACCGATGCCCGTCGAGTTCGACTATCTCCACGAGTTTTCGGTCTGGTGATAGACCCGCAAACTTCATCCCGTTCTTCTCGAACAGGGGACGGTACTTGTTGTTGAACTCGTAGCGGTGGCGGTGGCGCTCCATGATGACGGCCTCTTTGTATGCGGATGACACCTTCGTGTTCGGCTGAAGCCAGCATGGATGCGAGCCCAATCTCATCGTGCCGCCCATGTCGGTAACCTCTTCCTGCTCCTCAAGCAGGCATATTACCGGATGAGGCGTTTTAGGCTCATTCTCCGTTGTGTCAGCGCCTTTCAAGCCACAGACGTTTCTTGCGAACTCCACAGCGGCAAGCTGCATCCCGTAGCAAATGCCAAGGAAGGGGACATCGTTTTCCCGGGCGAAACGAATCGCCTCAAGCTTGCCCTCGACTCCTCGCTTGCCAAAGCCACCCGGAACAAGGATTCCGTCCACATCGGACAGAAGCTTGGCGGGATCCGTTTTCTCCAGTTCCTCCGACTCCACGCGCACAACTTCCACCCTCGCGTTGTGCTCCATCCCACCGTGCGCTAAAGCCTCGTAAATCGACTTATAGGAATCCTGAAGCGTGATGTACTTGCCCACAACGGCAATTCGCGTCCGAAATCTCGGGGCAATGGCGCGAGACACGCGCCGACGCCATTCGACAAGGTTGGCGGCCCGGACCTCAAGTCCCAGCTTATCGAGGATTCTGACGTCAACACCTTCCTCGTACAAAGCAATCGGGACCTCATAGATCGTGTGAGAAACGTCGATTTCCTCGAATACCGACTCGTAGGGAACATTGCAGAACATGGACAGTTTCCGGCGGATATCCTCGCCGAGAGGCCGGTCGCAGCGACAAACCAGAATCTCCGGCTGAATGCCTATCTCGCGCAGCTTTCCAACGCTATGCTGCGTCGGTTTTGTCTTGATCTCGCCAGCGGTACGGATATAGGGCACCAGCGTGAGGTGCACAAACACGGCATTTTTCTCGCCAAGCTCAAGGCGAAGCTGTCTGACCGCCTCAAGGAAAGGAAGACTCTCGATGTCGCCAACTGTTCCGCCGATTTCGATCAGCGCAATATCGACATTCTTCCGCTCTGCGGTCAGCATTGCCTCTTTAATCGCGTCGGTAATATGCGGCACAACCTGGACCGTCTTGCCGAGATAATCACCGCGACGCTCGCGCTTGATCACCTCGTCGTAAATACGGCCGGTGGTGAAGTTGGAATGCCGATCCGTCTCGATTCCCGTGAATCGCTCGTAGTGACCCAAGTCCAGATCGGTTTCGGCCCCGTCTTCTGTGACATAAACTTCGCCATGCTGAAATGGATTCATCGTGCCCGCGTCGACATTGATGTAGGGATCCAGCTTCTGCAGCCAGACCTTGTATCCGCGAGATTTCAGCAGGAGTCCCAGCGAAGCCGAGGTTATGCCTTTCCCGAGGGAAGAAACAACGCCGCCAGTGATGATAATGTACTTGGTCAAGTGATCCTCCGAGAGGAGCTACAGTTGGCTTTTCGCGAAGTTCTCAAGATCCTGAATCGTGTCGATGGAGTCCCCGAAGTCAGGGCTGTCAATCACCCGAATCGAGTATCCCGCAGAAAGCAGTCTAAGTTGCTCAAGCCGCTCGATTTTCTCCATCTCCGGGATCGGCAGCGAAGCAAATGCCATCAGGCATTCTCTTTTGAAGCCATAGACGCCAAGATGGATTCTCGATGCTGAAACTGCGGCAGCCTGATCTTCATCTTCCCGGGCGCGGGGGATTGGGGAACGGCTGAAGTAGAGGGCCCTGCCCTTCGAATCGCAGACTACCTTCACTCTCGACACAAGTAAGTACTCGCTCTCATTCCGGGCGGCTCTTGCGGGAGTGACAACGTCATAACCGCCGGTCTCGAGCTCAAGGAATATCTTGTCAAGCACTTCGGGCACAATCCCAGGCTCATCGCCTTGAAGGTTGATAATCCGGACAGCCTCGGTCATCCCTGCAACAGCGGCCACCCGATCGGTCCCGGACGGAATGTCCGGAGATGTAATCACCGCTTCCCCTCCGAAAGACCGAACAACTGCGACGATCTTGTCGGAATCGGTGGCCACCAGAACCTTATCGGCCAGCTTGGATCGCGCTGCCCGTTCATAGACCCATTGCACCATAGGCTTCCCGGCTATCAGGGCGAGGGGCTTGGCCGGAAGCCTGACTGAGCCGTATCTGGATGGGATGACAATCAGGTTGTTCATGGAATGTCCTTGGTTCCCGGACGAATCCACCTTCTGCGTTTCTCCGCTCTATTCACGGTTTCCAGGGGGGAATTCTCAGCCCGAACTAACCGGATGACGACCGAGCCAATGGGAATGTTCACTTCAGCCTTGAGAATTACCCGGGTAGTTTTCTCCACCCAGACTGTCATGGCGCCCTTGGCCATGAACAAGGCATCTTCCTTTGTTTGAGGCATCAGTTTGTACGCTGAAAACTTCCCGATGCCAGTGACCCTGAGCCCGACAATGGCCGATACTTTCAGATTGAGGGCCCAATCTTCCTCGTTCGAGTGCATTGGCAGACGTACCGTTTCACCGGGCTGCAGGTCAACGCCACGCAGGTAGAAGAGCGCGGAAAGCGGGTCAAGAACCGAGCTGGGCAGCGGAAATTCCATCTTTCGCGGAGGGTTCTTGATGTTCTTCGTTTGCACATAGTAGGCCTTCTGCGCGGCATAGTCGAAGTCCACAGTTTCTTCGCGATAGGTCTTCCCTTCGCGAATATGCCGCTCGAACCTCAGCGCCCTACCGGTCTTGGGGTCCACTCGAGAGACAAACAAGTCCTCGACTTTGTAGAAAACAGACACCAATGGGCTGGAGCTTGCGGACATATGGAGCAGGTAATAGGTGGAATCGGCATCCTTGACCTTTTCCATGACCTTGATATCGCCGGTGCCACCCGAAATGTTCTGCCAGGTGATCTCGTAGGAGTGCTTTTCTCCGGGCTTCAAATCAAGCTTGTAAGGAGAAAGAGTAGGGAGCGGGGTGGGTGTCGGAGAAGGGGTCACGGAAGATGAAGATGATGGTGACGGCTTTGGTGAGTCCTCCGCGCGCGCAAACCCTATTGCTGCAACCACCGCACACACCAGGAGGACCGCGACGAATGTAGATTTCCTCATCTATCTCTCCACCCTCAGTCTGCCTTCTCGGGATTCGGCAGCGGGCTATTGTCAGCCTTTACAAGAGCGGCCCGACATGCGCCTCTGGTTCCGTTCCATTCGGCCTGCACAATGATACCTGTCTGCACGTCAATTTCCAACGCGAAGTCCCCCGTTTCGTAGAGAACCCCTGTAGAAGGCAGGTTCACCGAGGCGATCCATACTTCCCGGCGCCCGATCCCCTCTATCTCCGCAGAGGTCTTGCCGGTGACTTTGACGCTGGCGGTCCAGAGCCCGGCAGCATACAGATCCATCGCCCTGGTTTCTCCTATTTCAGTGATCTTGCGAAATCTGAAGGACTGAAAGAGGGTGATCGGGTCCATCATCTTGCCGGGGATCAGTCTGTAGTTGATGGAGGGCTCGCGGTGCTTGTCCGTACGGAAAGACTGTCTGACCTCCATCTTTGGATAGTCATACTTCAGATCCTCCTCCAGGAAAGACTCATCCCAATCCAGATACCGGTAGAAGGATAGAGTGCTGCCGTCCGAGATGTCCTGCATGCAGCGACAATCGGACCTGAAGTAGCCATAGAGCCATTTGCCCAGACGATTGCTCTTTGCCTGGAAATGGAGTTCCACGGGTTCGTCCTGCTTGATCTCAGTGTTGGTCCAGAAGCTCATTTGTCCAATCTTGATCCCCTTCCAATAGACACTGTAGATGTAGCTTTCTCCGGAGCGATAGGATGGCTTGAATGGCTGAAAAGGAGGCCGTTTGGGCGCATCTTCGCCACCTGCAACAGTTGCCAGGGCAGCAATCAACAGGGCAAAGAACGCTCTGGCAAAGTATCTAAGAGACATTCTTCCCTCTGTAATCGACAATCGCCACACCGTACAGATCCGTCAGTCTGTCAACGAATTTCGAAATGGAGAACTTCTCCTCAACAAGGGCTCGCCCCTTCCGGGCAAGCCTGAGGCGCAGTTCAGCGTCATCAAGCAGACGGACAATCGCAGCAGCCAGCGCATCCACATCTCTAATCGGAACCACGAGCCCGGTCTCTCCATCCTTGAGGAACTCGAACACTCCGCCGGTTCCGAATGCCACTACGGGCCTTCCATAGGCAAGAGCTTCCAACGCCGTAAAGCCCAGGGATTCCTCGACCGAGGGCAGAACATAGATATCCATCTCACGGATCACGGAACTGGCTCTGAAAGGATAACTGGAGAACGTCATCGAGTTGGCAATTCCCAGTTCGATGGCAGTGTCGCGGAGCCGTTTTGAGAGCGGCCCATCTCCGGCAAGCAGGAAGTGTACGTTCTTCCTTGCCTCGAGTACTTTGGCGGCAGCCTTGATGAGATAAATGTGCCCTTTTCGCTCGATAAGCTTGCCAAGTGTGCCGACAACCATCACCTCGTCCTCGGGTTTGCTGCGGAAGTCAGCGAAGTACTTCCCAATCTGAATCCCGTTGGGAATGACCGATATCAGGTCCTTGGGAACTCGAGCCGAGTTCACGAGATTCTCCCGGAGATCGTTTGACACTGCAATCACTCCGAAGCAGTCGCGGGAGTTTGACCAGGTTCCCTTTCGCCAGTATCGGTGGTAGGTCACAAAGTAAGGGACTTGAAGACCATGAGCGAGGAATCGTGCGAGTCTCTCCGCGGGCTCACCGGTCGCGTGTATCACATCCGGCTTGAACGCACTTGCCGAGTGCAAGCACTCGCCTCTGCTGAACCACGAAATGAAGGGAATTGCCAAGCCAGGGAGTTCCAGCAGGCAGCTCTTGTCGCGTGAGTACTTCCCTGCATCAAATGTAGCCCGGAGTTCGTCCAAGGCGCCAGGAGTCTTGCTCCCTGAGCACACGAGCATCACCGGACTGCCCTTTTTGCACAGTTCCTGAGCAAGGTCAATGGCGTAGACCGATGGGCTGTCGATGTCCAACGTATCCGCCACTATGAGAACGCGGGGCTTCTCCATGACACAATTCTAACCTCAAGCATCGCTCTTTCAAGGCCAACGGCCCAATCGGCTTTTTTCTTGCACGATCCCGCCATCGCCGGATGATATTATGGTGAGTATGATACCAAGGTCAATCATCGTGTTTTCTGTCGGCCTGTTCGCATCGCTCGTGGCTTTGACCATCTCCCCCGCTCAGCCTGCTGAATGGGCCGCACGGATGTTCTCGATCCGCCAGGAGCGGTTCACTCTCCAAATTGCCGCTCCCCCGCGCGACCACATCCAATATATCAAGGGATTCGCACACCCCACGAGCCGCGAAGATCCTGAATTGACATGTAACCAGTGCCACGGGCACGACACTGCTGATAACCTTCATTCGTGCAAATGGTGCCACGGACGATTCTGGGGGAGGCAGACTCCGCCGGATCACGCTGTTGACTATGGAGGTTCTATGCATGCCCTGGGGGCTCAGACACCAACCACAAGTGGATGCGTGCGATGCCATGGTGCTGATCTGCGTAGCGGGCTTGCCGGCTCGTGCTATTCCTGCCATATGGCAAAGGTCTGGGAATGAACGAGAGCAGCCTGCCCGTCGTGATCGTCCCGCCTTCCGCGGAGCTGGTTCCCGTGACCTTGTTTGACGACAGCGGTTCGCACTGGCCCGGCCAATTTCTCCAGGTTATAGAGGGAGAAGAAGAGGATCTCCTGCCTGCGGTCGAGGATTCCAATCCGATCTTGCTGGTCGTGGCATGTGACGAAAACAGCATCTCCAGTGTCGTGGTACCCGGATACACAAACCCCGTTGCTGGCCTGTCGATGTTCGAGATCCAGATGGTCGAATGCAGCGGTTGCGTCCTTTTGCCGACAGAGAAGGCGCTCTGGGACGGCCAGCCTCCATTTGC
>JBAZOJ010000051.1:0-17185 GCA_041648755.1 Candidatus Brocadiia bacterium | reverse complement strand
TCGGAAAAATGGTCTGCTCCCGGCAACGGGGCAAGATCGAATAGCAGAATGCGCGGATCTACGAGCTTGACCACATCCCTGTTTCGAGGCATACTTGACAAACGACTACATAGCAGGACCCTGCTCCATACACGAACGTAGAAGAGGCAGTCGCGGCCAGAGAGCAAAGGAAATAGCCACGGAATAGGCATAAGAACAGAGGCGGACACGTCCGGCTCAGACAATAATCCGTTCGACCGTCGCTTTCGGAAAATGACCGAAGTTGATCAGCAGGCCCAAGCGCAATCCCGTAGCCTTCAAGTAGTTGAAGATCTGTGCGCGATGCTCGGCGGAAGTCTCTTTGACTGCCTTCAACTCGACGATGATTCTCTCGAAGCAGATAAAATCGGGTCTGTAGGTCTGCAGAAGCGTTTCGCCCTTATAGGTTAGCGATAGCTCTACATTGCTTCTGAAGGGGACACCTACCCTCCGGAATTCGCGTTCGAGGCATTCCTGATACACGGCTTCCAGAAACCCGCTGCCCAGTTCGCCGTACACCTCAAAAACTGCCCCTTGAATGGCGTAGCTCTCTTCTTTGTACAGAACCTTTTCGTGTATTTCGTGTGTTTCGTGGTAAAGAGATCCTCCGTTCGACAGGCTCGGACAGGGTTGTCCGTTCCCTCTGCCCAACAAAGTCGTCTTAAGCTCTCAATCTGGGGTATTCTGTAATAGTAGATATGCCTTGGCAGCACCCGTCCGCTTCTCGTTGTGAATTCAGCGGTGTATTCCACCGCTTCAGGGCCCGGGCAATTCGAGCGGGCGCACCGAAGCAACCCACTAACACGGTCGTCCCATTGGGAAATTGCCCCTACGAAAGCCCTTTCCGCTGTTCGTGCATATCGGGTCGCCACGGTAGAAACTCTTGGCCTTCGGCTGCACTGCCTTGGCAAGGCTGTTCTTGGCGAACCCTCCTGAGGCGGGTCTCGCCCAACTCGACTTGGCGGCTTGGCGGTTAATGGCCGTTTGTCTGTCCGCTGTTCGTGTGTCTCGGTCGTTTGTGGTAAGAATTCCTGGCCTTCGGGACTGTATGAATTCTGTTCTTGAGCAAGGAGAAGATTATGGCGCGTGCACGTAAGACACGGGCGCATGAACCCGTATCGGCATTACAGGATGTCGATGTCCCGATGGACTCCCGCGTGCCCAATGGCGGGTTCCCCGTCGTCGGTATCGGCGCGTCAGCGGGAGGGCTCGCGGCATTCGAGGCCTTCTTTGCCGGGATGCCTGCCGATTCCGATCCGGGCATGGCCTTTGTTTTGGTGCAACACCTCGCCCCCGATCACAAGAGCATCCTCACCGAATTGGTGAGAAAGTACACCCGGATGCAGGTCTTTGAGGTCGAGGACGGCATGGAGGTAAAGCCCAATTGCGCATACATCATCCCGCCCAACCACGACATGGCCTTTTTGAACGGCACGCTACAACTGATGGAGCCGGCAGCACCCCGCGGCCAGCGGCTGCCCATTGACTTTTTCTTTCGCTCCCTGGCGCAGGATCAGAACGAACACGCCATCTGCATTGTGCTCTCCGGCACCGGCAGCGACGGAACGCAAGGGGTACGGGCCATCAAGGCTGAGGGCGGCATGGTTATGGCCCAGAATCCGGACTCCACGGAGTATGACGGCATGCCCCGCAGTGCGATAGCAACCGGCCTTGTTGACTACGTGCTTCCGCCGCGGGAGATGGCCGCCCAATTGATTTCCTACATCGCCCATGCCTTCGGCCGTCCCCCGAGGCCGTCCACCGCCCCGGAAACCAAGGCGGAAAACGCGCTGAAGAAGATATTCGTCCTGTTGCGAGCCCAGACCGGCCATGACTTTTCCCTGTACAAGCCGAACACCGTCAATCGCCGCATCGAGCGGCGCATGGCCGTCCATCAGATCGAAACGCTGGAGGGGTACATCAAGTACCTTCGGCAGACCCCGGCAGAGGCGGACGCACTTTTCCGCGACATGCTGATCGGCGTGACAAGCTTCTACCGCGATACCGAGGCCTTCCAAGTGCTTGAGGAACAGGCTATCCCCAAGCTCTTCTCCAACAAACTCCCGGGAGCCGTGATCCGCGTCTGGTCGCCCGGCTGCTCCACGGGTGAAGAGGCATACTCCATAGCAATGCTCCTGCAAGAGCGCATGGAAGCGCTGAAGCAGAGCTTCCGCCTGCAAGTATTCGCCACCGATATTGACAGCCAGGCAATTGCCACAGCCCGCGCCGGAATATATCCCGCAAGCATCGCCGCGGACATCTCTCCCGAGCGGCTGGTCCGCTTCTTTACTGCCGAACCTGACGGCAGCGCGTACAGAATTCACAAGAGCATCCGCGACATTCTGGTATTTTCAGAGCAGGACGTTATCAAGGATCCGCCATTCTCCAAGCTCGATCTCATCAGTTGCCGCAACCTCCTGATCTATATGGGCGTCGAGTTACAGAAGAGGCTCATCCCCCTGTTCCACTACGCTCTTAACGGGGGCGGGTTCCTTTTCCTGGGCACCTCGGAGACCGTTGGGGAATACGGCGACCTGTTTGCCCCGGTGGATCGCAAGCTGAAGCTTTACCAGCGCAAGGCAAACTACCTTGGCACGCATCGCGCGGCGCCAGCACAATTCCTCCCGCCAATGACGGCGACGGACGCGGGACTCCCGCGGGCCACGGCGAAAATGGCGGCACCCGCCAAGCTGCCGTTGCGCGACCTGGCCGAACGGGCTCTGCTGCAGCAGGTAGCGCCTGCCGCTGCGCTCGTCCAAGCCAATGGCGATATCCTGTACCTCCACGGAAGAACAGGTTTGTTCCTCGAGCCGACCGCCGGAGAGGTTGGCGTCAACAATATTCTGAAGATGGCCCGAGAGGGACTGTGCCCCGGGCTGACCACGGCTCTGCGCCACGCCTCAACGGGCCAGGAGATCGTCAGATGCCCAGGCATCAAGGTCAAAACCAACGGCAAGTTCACAGCGGTCAACCTGACCGTCCGCCCGGTGACGTCAGGCCCCACAACGACTCCTGAGCAGCCTCTATTCCTTGTAATCCTGGAGGAGGCGCCCGAACAGGCGCAAAAGGGCACTCCATCGCCGCAAGCCGGAGAGAATGTCAACGAGGCGGATGAACGCATTGCGGCCCTGACACAGGAACTGCGGACCAAGGACGAGTACCTCCAGAGCACCAATGAGGAATTGGAGACAGCCAATGAAGAGCTCAAGTCCTCGAACGAGGAGATGCAGTCTGTAAACGAAGAGTTGCAGTCAACCAACGAAGAGTTGGAAACATCCAAGGAGGAACTTCAGTCAATCAACGAGGAACTGGCCACAGTCAACGCCGAACTGCAGACCAAGGTGGTGGATCTGTCGCGTGCTAACAACGATATGAATAACCTGCTTTCCGGCACCGGCATCGCCACGGTCTTCGTGGATCATCAACTGCGTATCCTGCGCTTCACCCCTACTGCCACAGCGATCATCAACCTTATCCTGAGCGACGTTGGGAGGCCCGTCAGCCACATCGTCTCAAACCTCGTCGGCTATGACCAACTAATCGTGGACGTGCGGGCCGTGCTGGACAGTCTGATTCCAAAGGAAGTTGAAGTTCAGACCTGCGGGGGTGAATGGTACACCATGCGCATCCTGCCCTACCGCACGCTCGACAACGTGATCGAGGGCGCGGTAATCACCTTTGTGAACATCACCGAGACAAAGAAGGCACGGGAAGCGCTGCGCGAAACCCGGGCAATTCTCCAGGCCGCCCTGGATCAGAGTCAGGCTGGCATCGCAATCGGCGATGCCCCGCACGGTCTGCTTCGTTATGTGAATGATGCGGGACTGCTCATCCGTGGTGGTGACCGTCAGAGCGTCGTCAACGGAGTGGGGGTAGATAAGTACGTGTCAGCCTGGCAAATGATGGACTTGGACAGCAGGCCCATGGAGGCTGAGGAAGTGCCCCTTGCCCGGGCAATCATGTTTGGCGAAACGTGCAGCCGGGAATTCGTAATTCGCAGAAACGTCGGGGAGGACCGCATCGTCCTCGCCAAGGCTGCGCCGATCAAGGATGACAACGGAAAGGTCGTCGCGGGGATTATGGTCTTTCTGGACATCACTGAAAGCAAGCAGGCCGAGCAAGCACTGCACTTAGCTTTCGACCAGATCAAGACCCTGCGCGGTATACTGCCAATATGCGCCAACTGCAAAAAGATCCGCGACGACAAGGGCTACTGGAACCAGGTTGATGTATTTGTCCGCGACCACACGGAAGCCGAGTTCAGCCACGGTCTCTGCCCGGAGTGTACGGCCAAACTGTACCCCGACTTCCGACAGCCAAACACCGCAGATGATACTAAAGCCCCGTAGACATCCAGGGCCCAGGCCAGTGTTCCGTGAGCCGAAAGCGAGTGCTTCATGACCGCGAAACGTGCCAGATCTGACGGTCCTTCCGGTCTCCGCAGGGAAGCGGAGAAAAATGCTCTGGCTGGCGAAGCAAAGGGCCGGGAGACTCTCACTCCGGCTCAGACACAGCACGCGCTCCACGAACTCCGCGTTCACCAGATCGAACTTGAGATGCAAAACGAAGAACTGCGGAGGGCACAGGTTGATCTGGATACCGCGCGAGCCCGCTACTTTGACCTGTATGACATGGCGCCAGTGGGCTATTTCGCAATTTCCGAAAGCGGAATCATCCTGGAGGCCAACCTCACAGCCGCCAACATGCTGGGCGTGGCCCGGGATGCGCTGGTCAATTATCCGATGGTCCCGTTTGTCCTAAAAGAGGATCAAGATATCTACTATCTCTACTGCAAGCAGACGACGGAGACCTGTGTGCCACATGCATGCGAACTGCGCCTTGTCAGGGGGAACGGAACGGAATTCTGGGCCCATCTGACTGCCACCGTCGGCCCAACACCGGAGAGTCTGCCGAATGGGATCCCGGCCGTACGTCGGGTCGTAATGATTGACATCTCTGAGCGCAAGCGTTCCGAGGCGGAGAAAACCAAGCTCGAAGACAGACTCCGGCAATCCCAGAAGATGGAGTCAGTTGGCCGCCTTGCGGGCGGAGTCGCACATGACTTCAACAACATGCTCCACGTCATCATCGGCTGTTCGGAACTTGCCCTGCCACAAACCGATTCCGGTTCACAAGTATTTGAGTGCTTGACCCAGATACAAAAGGCTGCACAACGTTCCGCCGACCTGACGCGCCAACTTCTTGGGTTCGCGCGCAAGCAACCAATCTCCCCGAAACGACTGGATCTCGACGATGCGGTCGCCAGCATGCTGAAGATGCTTGGCCGTCTTATCGGCGAGGATATCGATCTGGTCTGGAGACCTGGCAAGAATGCCCATCCCGTCATGATCGACCCCTCACAGCTTGACCAGATCCTTGCCAATCTGGCTGTCAATGCGCGCGATGCCATAACCGGTGTCGGCACGATAACAATTGAGACTTCTTCAGTCAACATTGGCGACGACGACTCCACCGAACTCGTCCCAGGAGAGTACGTTCTACTATCGGTAAGCGATGACGGCTGCGGGATGAACCGCGATACCGTGGCAAACCTGTTCGAGCCCTTTTTTACAACCAAGGAACTTGGCAGAGGCACCGGTCTCGGCCTGGCAACGATCTACGGCGTCGTAAGGCAAAACAACGGCTATATCAATGTGTATAGCGAGCCCGGGTACGGCACGACCTTCAGAATTCACTTCCCCCGCTGCGAATCAGACCCATTGGAAGTTCCTGCAGCAGGAGTGCAGTCCAAGCCCCCCACCGGCACCGAGACCGTTCTGCTTGTCGAGGATGAGGAGACATTGCTCACGATAGTCAGGCAGTTCCTTGAGCGCCTCGGCTATACCGTTCTGGCGACGGGGAACCCTATCGACGCACTGCAGATGGTCGAGAAGCACGCAGGCAATTTTGACCTTTTGGTGACCGATGTCGTGATGCCCGATATGAGCGGTCGCGAATTGTGGCGCAATATCGCTGCCCGTTGGCCCAAAGCGAAGTGTCTGTATATTTCGGGCTATCCCTCCGGGGTTATCGCTCGACAGGGCATCATGGAAGATGGCGTGAACTTCCTGCAGAAGCCTTTTACGATAAGCGCGCTCGCCGAGAAGATCCGTGAAGCTCTTGGCGATGAACCGGAGCACAAGCCTTGATCCGGTTGCCAACAGGTATCTGCCGGACTCCCGCGGTACGCCGGAACAATTACCAAGACACTGACAGAAAATAAGAGGTGCATTGTGCCCGCGAAACATAAGGGATCCAACGATTGGGCCGAGCTTCGTAAGAAAGCAGAGAAAAAGGCAAAGGAAAACGAGGACAAGACCGGTCTCCCGCTTACACCCGAAGAGGCACAGCACACGCTCCACGAACTCCGTGTTCACCAGATCGAATTGGAGATGCAGAACGAGGAGTTGCGCGGGGCGCAGGCGGAAATCGAGGCTGCGCGAGGGCGCTACTTCGACCTTTACGACATGGCCCCGGTCGGATATGTCACCCTCAATGGAAAAGGCCTGATCCTGGAGGCCAACCTGGCATCCGCCAGAATGCTCGGCATTACACGCGCAGCAATGGTCAAGCAGCCCCTTACACGGTTCATCCTGAAGGAAGACCAGGACATCTACTATCTCCACCGCAAGCAGTTGTTCGATACCGGCGAGCCCCAGGAGTGCGAACTGCGGATGCAGGAAGAAAATGGGGCGACATTCTGGGCACACCTGTCAGCCATCGCGGCCTCAGACGCAGCCAGCGCCCTTGTGTGTCGCGTAGTGATGGAAGATGTCAGCCATCGTAGATTCCAGGAAGAAGTGCGCGATCTGACGACGCGGCTGATTTTTTTGGTCGACTCTCCCGATGATTTCCGCGCAGGTGTGGCTGCTCTTACATCCGCCTTGCACAGTTGGTCGGGGTGCGAGGCGGTCGGCATCCGCCTGCGTTCCGGAGACGACTTCCCATACTACGAGACCCGCGGCTTCCCGGCCACGTTTGTGCAGGAAGAAAACCATCTATGCGCCTACGGCCCGGACAGCAAGGTTCTGCGCGATGGCAAGGGCAACCCAATACTTGAGTGCATGTGCGGCAACATCCTCAACGGGCGGTTTGACCCCACCAGGCCGTTCTTCACCCCTCACGGCAGCTTCTGGTCCAACAACACATCCGCCCTGCTCGCCAGCACCACCGAAAACGACCGGCAGTGGCTTACTCGCAACCGCTGCATCGGCGAAGGCTATGAATCGGTGGCACTGGTCCCCCTGCGGGCAGGCAATGTTGTTTTCGGGTTGCTGCAGTTCAACGACCACATCCCCAACAGATTCACTCTTGCCCTGATCGAGCATTTCGAACGTATGGCCGACAGCGTGGCAATCGCATTGTCAAGGCGCCATGCGGAGGAAGAGCTGCGCAAGAGCGAAAAGAGATTCAGAACAATCACGGAGCAGACCTCGGACTTCATTGCCATCACCGATGAAAAGGGCATCATCACTTACGCATCGACCGCTTCCGAGACACTTTTCTATTGTGCCCCAGAGGAAATGTGCGGCCGATTGTTCACGGAATTCGTCAACAACTCTGACGTCATCCGGGCAACGGACGTATTTCGCGGTGCTATGGAACGCGGCGAGAGGGCGAAGAACCTGGAATTCACGATGAAGCGGAAGGACGGTTCACTCTTTACCGGGGAGTTGAATGGCTTGCGCTTCCAGCACGGATCGCAGGACGGGACATTGGTGGTAATACGTGATATCACCGAGCGCAAGCAGGCAGAAGAGGCTCTGCGGGAATCCGAAGAACACTTTCGGCAGCTTTTCGACCATATGGGCGAGGGAGTGGCCATATACCGTGCCTTGGGCGAGGGAGAAGATTTCGAGTTCGTTGACATCAACCGCATGGGACAGGTTATGAGCGAAATCGCCAGGGATGTGGCTGTCGGGCGACGAGTCACGGATTGCTTCCCAGCAGTGGAGCGGATAGGGCTTCTCGATGTGTTCCGTCGCGTCTGGAAGACGGGCAAGGCGGAGCAGCATCCGATGACGGAGTACGCCGATGGGCGTATTCTACAGTGGGTGGAAAACTATGTGTACAGGCTTCCGTCCGGATTAATCGTGGCCATATATGCCGACACCAGCGAAAAGCGCCGGGCCGAGGAAGCGTTGCGCGAGAGCGAAGTTCGCTATCGCACGGCCCTGGAGACGGCCATGGATGGCTTCTGGATGTGTGACACGCAAGGACGCCTGCTGGTCGTGAATGCCGCCTACTCCCGAATGAGTGGCTACACGGAAGATGAACTTCTGACAATGAGCATTTCGGACTTGGAAGATGTCGAGTCGAGCACGGACACGGCAAAACATATTAGTAGCATCATTGCAATGGGAGAACAGCGCTTCGAGACGCGTCACCGGCGCAAGGATGGCACTACTTTTGACGTAGAAGTAAGCGTTCGGCATATGCCCACCGAAAATGGGAATATGGTCACCTTTTTCCAGGACATCACCGAGCGCAAGCAGGCCGAGGAGGCCCTGAGAGAGAGCGAAGCCCGCTTCAGGCAGTTATTCCAGTTAGCTCCACTCGGATATCAGTCACTCGACGCTGATGGACACATCATCGACGTCAATCAGGCGTGGCTTGACCTGTTGGGCTACAGCCGCAGTGAAGTTATCGGCAAGTGGTTTGGCGACTTTCACACGCCAACAAGTCGCGGATTGTTCGAGGAGCGATTCCCTGTCCTGAAGAAGCAGGGAATCGTACATGGAGCGGAGTTTGACTTGGTTCGGAGGGATGGCTCGGTTGTAACCTGCTCGCTTGACGGGCGCGTTGCTCTGACACCAAAGGGGGAATTCAGGCAAACTCACTGCATTTTGACGGATGTTACTGTGCGCAAGCAAGCGGAAGAGCAGATACACCGACAACTGGACGAACTGCATCGCTGGCAGGATGTTATGCTGGGACGCGAGGACCGCATGCAGGAACTGAAGCGTGAGGTGAACGAACTCGGCCGCCGCTTGGGCGAGCCCCTTCGCTATCCCAGCCAGGAAGCCGGACCGGAAAGTCAAGCGTCTTTGGAGCCGAAACCTTGAGTCAGACTCATCTAATGCACATGCGGCGGATTTTGCGCGACATCGCTGGCATCCGGCAGCCATTGCCCGCTTCGACGGAAGAGGAGACTACTGCATGAACGAAAAAGCCACCATCCTGGCGGTTGACGACACTTCCGAATCTTTGTCGCTGCTGGCCAGGTTATTGGGCGCTGCCGGCTACGAAGTGCGTCCGGCCGACAGCGGAGAGTTGGCACTGGCGGCAGTGGCCGCCGCTCCACCTGACCTGATCCTGCTGGACATACGGATGAGAGGCATTGACGGACTTGAAGTGTGCAGACGGCTCAAAGCTTCCGCAGTGACGCGGCACATTCCGATAATTCTTCTCAGCGCTTCCACCGAAATCAAGGAACGGGTTGAAGGCCTGCGGGTGGGTGCAGCGGACTTCATCTCCAAGCCATTTCACAGCGAAGAACTACTGATGCGCGTCAAGATGCACCTGGCTCTGAGCCGGGCAACCGCCTCGCTCGAAGGACAGGCAGCCGCACTCAGCAAGGCCAACGAGCAGTTGCAGACCGAGGTCGCCAAGCGCCAGAGCATCGAGGGTGAACTGCGGCACAGCCTTGACCAGGCCGAGCGCTCACGACGAGCGATGCTGAACACACTGGAGGATCAGAAACGTGCCGAGGAGGCACTGAAGGAGAGCGAGGACAAGTTCTCGAAAGCCTTCCAAACTTCACCCTATGCAGTCACCATTACACGCCCGGACAATGGTAGGTTCATCGAGGTCAACGGTGCTTTTGTCTCGATGTCAGGATTCACTCGGGAGGAAGCACTTGCAGACTCGTCGATCGGGCTCAAGTCGTGGGTCAATGAGAAAGAACGAGAGCGCGTGGTAGCAGCGCTTCGCGCTGGCCATACCGTGGTTGGCCAGGAATACTTGTTCCGGACCAAGAGTGGCAGGATCATCACATGTTCGTTTTCCGCGCAGATGATCCAGCTGAGCCTCGGAACCTGCGTTCTGTCAAGCATCAACGATATCAGCGACCAGAAACGTGCCGAGGAGGCACTAAGGGAAAGCGAGGAAAAATACCGGAGCATCTTCGACAATTCCATCGAGGGCATTTACCAGACCACGCCGGAGGGCCGCCACATAGCCGTTAACCCGGCGTTTGCACGTATGTTCGGCTTCAAGTCCCCCGAGGAAATGATAGCCGCAGTAGCGAACATCGGCGAAGAGCTTTATGTCCATCCGGAAGACCGATTGAGGCTGATCGCACTTATGAGTTCATCGGACGGAATGGTCCGGGACTTCGGAGCGCAACTGAAACGTCATGACGGGTCGAAGTTCTGTGTTTCGATAAGCGCGCGCATGCACAAGGATGCCGACGGGAAGGCCACTTTCATCGAAGGCACCTGCGTGGATGTCACCGATCGCATGCGAGCGGAAATGGCATTGAAGACAAGCGAATCACGGTATCGCACCATTTTCGGAGAGTCGCCCGTGGCTATCTGGGAGGAGGATCTTTCAGCGATCAAGTCACGGTTTGACGAGTTGCGCCGGGCCGGGGTGACGGATTTCCGGTCTTACCTCGACCACAACCCGGATGAAGTTGCGTCCCTGGCGGCACAAGTGCGAGTGATCGAAGCCAATCGGCGGAGTGTGGAACTCCTTGGCGCGGACAGCGCGGAGCATCTGGCGAGCAAATTGCCCAGCTTCTTCAATGACGATTCCCGCAGGATTTTCAAGGAGGAACTGATCGCTCTGGCCGAGGGCCAGACGGCGTTCCATGCAGAACTCCCCGCTTTCAATGCCAAGGGGGAATGGCTTCTTCTCGACCTCACTATGGTAGTTCCGCCGGAACACGCACACGACTTGTCTCGTGTTTTGGTTTCCTTTGTGGATATCACTCAGCGTAAGCGCGCAGAGGAGGCGTTGCGTCGAAAATCCGCCATGGACAACGCGTTGGCCGATCTTGCTGCCCAGATTCTCACACCGGATGAACCGGTTGAGACGACAGCCGCCGTTGTCCTTCGCAATGCCCAGGCCCTTACTGACAGTTCCCAAGGTTTCGTTTCATCCATCGATACGAAGAGCGGCGACAACGTCGCGCATACACTCACTAAAATGCTCGCGCGGAGTGACAATGCAGAAAGAAAAGATCCCCGGATCATCTATCCTGTCAGCCCCGATGGCTTTTACTCGGGGCTGTCCGGCCATGCCCTGAATACCCGCATGCCGTTCTTCACAAACGATCCCCAAAAGCACGCGTCATACGTCAGTCTTCCGCAAGGCCACGCGCCCATCAGGAACTTCCTGGCCGTGCCAGTGTTGGTGCAGGATGAGTTGCTGGGCGAGATTGTCCTGTCAGGTTCATCACGCGACTACACCGATGTGGATCTGGTGAATGTCCGGAGAATGGCGGAACTCTATGGTATGTACTTGAGAGATCGTCGAACACGGGAGGAACTGAGTCACAGCGAAGCCCAACTGCGCCAGGCACAGAAAATGGAGGCCGTGGGCCGCCTCGCTGGCGGCGTGGCACACGACTTCAACAACATGCTCCAGGTCATCCTCGGCAGTTCGGAAATCGCGATGGCGCAAGCTGAACCCGGCTCACAGTTGTTCCAGTTCCTGAACGAGATAAAGAAAGCCGGACATCGCTCGGCCGACCTTACGCGCCAGCTCCTCGCGTTTGCCCGCAAGCAGACAATCGCCCCCAAGCAGCTTGACCTCAATGATGCGGTCGCAGGCATGCTGAAAATGCTGGCCCGCCTGATCGGAGAGGACATCAACCTCGTCTGGCGCCCCGGAAAGGGTGCCCAGACAGTCTTGATCGACCCCTCGCAGCTCGACCAGATTCTTGCCAACCTGACCGTTAACTCGCGTGACGCCATTACCGGGGTCGGCTCAATCACAATTGAGACTTCCTCCGTCGACGTTGGCGAGGGTGACACGTCGCCAGGGCTGATACCCGGGAAATATGTCGTGCTCTCTGTAAGCGACGACGGCTGCGGTATGGGCAAGGAGACCATTGCCAACATCTTCGAACCATTTTTCACAACAAAGGAGCTCGGAAGGGGCACCGGCCTCGGACTCGCCACAATATATGGAATCGTCAAGCAGAACAACGGCTACATCAATGTCTACAGCGAGCCCGAGAAGGGAACGACCTTCAAGATCTACTTGCCGCGCTACGGGGAACAAGTTGCGCCATCCGCCGCAAACGGCGTGAATACTCATATTCCAACCGGAACCGAAACCGTCCTTCTTGTCGAGGATGAGCCGACCTTGCTTGTGATCATCAGTCAGTTTCTCGAACGCCTGGGCTATACGGTTCTCGCATCGGGGAATCCGATTTCCGCCCTGCAATTGGCCGAAAGACACGCGGGGAACGTGGATCTGCTGATGACCGATGTTGTTATGCCGGACATGAGCGGCCACGAGCTATGGCGCAATGTCTCCGCGCGCTGGAGGGGCGTAAAATGCCTGTATATGTCCGGCTATCCGGCGAATGTTATCGCGCAGCAGGGAGTTCTTGAGGATGGCGCGAACTTCCTGCAGAAGCCTTTTTCGGTCAATGCCCTGGCAAGCAAGCTGCGGGAGGTGCTGGGGAGCAATGATGAATGAACAATGCAGAATGATGAATAAGAGCGGAAAGGGCCATTAACCGCCAAGGCGCCAAGTTCGCCAAGCTGGAAGAGATAGGAATTACGAGGCCAAGGAAGTAGAGCAAAGACATCTCAGGCGAAGCCGCGAAGAAACCCCTTGTCTTGGGAGAAGAGCAGGCAGGCGCGGCCACGGATCGAAGAGTTTATCCGCGAATGAACGCGAATGAACGCGAAGCGATCGGAGAAAAGCAGCTTTGCCAGGGCAGTGCAGCCGAAGACCAAGAGTTTTTACCACGAAACACACGAAACACACGAACGTGGAAGAGGCAGGCGAGGCCACAGGATGAAGAGGAAAGACGGCCATTAACCGCCAAGCTGAGTTCAACGAAGTCCGCCCGCTGCGGGTGAGGAACGCTAGGTTCGCCAAGAACAGCCTTGCCAGGGCCAAGGAGGATGAACATGCAAGGACCAAGGCGATTGTTCGCGCATGTCTTCAGTATCTTCGGCGTCCGAGGGTTTTCTTGCGGGGAGATTCTGTGGCCTCGCAGTTCCATGCTCTGTCTTCTTGGCGAACTTGGCGCCTTGGCGGTTGGTTCTGGATTTCTTTTCTTCTCTTCTTTTCCTCGTCCGCAGTCCCGACCGGGTCTCGCCATGTACGCCTTGGCGGTTAGACAGGCTTCTTGACTGAGGGGAAAACCCAATATACTGCCCTCATACGGGGACGTAGCTCAGTTGGGAGAGCGGCGCGTTCGCAATGCGCAGGCCGAGGGTTCGAGCCCCTTCGTCTCCACCACGTAACAGAAAAGGGTCCGCCTCAGGCGGGCCCTTTCTTTTTCCCGAATTCTCTCTTGCTTCTGCCTGTCGGTGTATCCCGATGTATCACGCACCATTCCCTTACCTTATTGTCCATCGCAAGTTGCGCCTCCGGCGTCAAGGGGCGGATTTTCCCCGGTTCGCAAGGGGGATGAGCCCATGCGAGAAGCGATTTGGCCGAAGACCCTTCCGCTGAAGGGACAATGCAACGGTAGCACCGGCCGTCCTTAAGCACTTTGACGCCTGTGCCAACCTGCAATCCCAGTTCGCGCGCCTCATTCAGGATTGCTTCGATGCACTCGTGAACCCGGCTGATGACATCTCTGTCGCTCACGATGGCCTCCTGTCGCAGCAAGATGATACGCAGTCCATACTCTTTCGTTTCCCGACCTGCAATACCTATCCACATTATACCATATGCACAAACGTGCTAAGTCGGAAAGGAGGAAGCACTCCCGCCAGACTCGGGTTTCGCTTGTTCACAGGCTATTGTGTGCAAGGGTGGAAATGCGAAAAGGCAGCAGGCTGTCGGACTATCCCTGTCAGTAGCCCTTATCCTCAGCCCTGCCGCCTCATGTATTCGTCGTACAGTTCCTTTTCGGATTCCAGTTTCGCTATCAGTTCACCAATATCAGCAGTGGCGTTCCCGCGCGCGAGTTTCTCGATTTCCAGTGCTACATCGCTGATTCTCTCAGCGGAAATATTCGCCGCAGCCCCCTTGATCGTGTGCGCAATTCTGGCAAGATGCTCAACTTGATTTTCTTTCAGTGCTTTCCTTGCCTCCCCGATGTATTCGGGCAGGCTCGCGGAAAATAGTCCGGTCACCTCACGAAGCAGGTCTTCGTCGCCGTCGAGTCGCGCCAGGGCATCCGGCTTGTTCATTATCTGCAGCCTGCTACTGCGCTTTTCGGGGTGCACAGGCTCCCCGGGTTGAACTGGTGGAATGACGCGGTCCGCATACTTCCGAAGCAGTTCGTACAGGGCCTCCTGCCGGACAGGTTTTGCGAGGAAATCGTCCATCCCGGCATCCATGCACCGATGGTAATCGTCTGCCATGGCGTATGCTGTCATAGCAGCGATGGGGATTGTCGAATACTCCGACGCCTTCAGTCGGCGAGTGGTCTCGATCCCGTCCATGTTCGGCATCTGAACATCCATCAGTATCAGCACGTACTCGCGCAAGGGCACTTTCTCAATTGCCTCCAGCCCATCCGCAGCAGTCTCGACATAGAATCCCGCCCGTGATATTATCGCACTCGCAACCTTCCGGTTGATCACATTGTCGTCCACAAGCAGCACCCAACGGCCATTGCCGAATGGGGCAGTGCGCACAGCCGTTACAGCCTCGGCAGCAGAGGGACGTCCTGTAATCGCGGCAGCCATCCTTTCAAGCAAGTTCGCCCGCCTGACCGGCTTCGGCAGCGCATGGTAGATCAGCAGTTCGTCAAGCAGGCCCTTGGGAAGGCGCGCGTCGAAAGAAGACAGCACGATTACCGGTATCGTCGCGAAATTCCTTGACGCTCTCACCAGTCGAACGGTCTCGATGCCATCCATTTCCGACATATCAACGTCCATCAGAACGATATCGTACGGCTTGCCGTCGGAGAACGAGCGCTCCAACTCGCGCATCGCGAGGAATCCGTTCGCAACCGACTCAGCCGCCGTTACGTGGCTTCGAAGCATTTCGCACAGAATCATCCTGTTCGTGGCATTATCGTCCACGACCAGGCAGCGTGCGGTCTTCAGCGCAGTGGGATCATACGTCGGCTTCGCACGTTCGACCGAGTCGCCGAACGTCAACTCCACAAAGAACGTCGAGCCCTTGCCTTCGGTACTTTCAAACCAGATTCGTCCACCCATAAGGGACACGAGCCTCTGGCCGATAGTGAGGCCCAGCCCCGTTCCACCGAACCGGCGAGTGACGGTCGAGTCAACCTGTGTGAAGCTCTGGAATATCTCCTCCTGCCGATCCGCGGGAATGCCGATGCCGGTATCGCGCACCTCGAACTGCAGTTTCGTTCGCCCTGCTATCTTTTCGGCGACTGTCACCCGCACCTCGACCTCGCCCAGCAGCGTGAATTTCACGGCATTTGAAACCAGGTTCAGCAGCACCTGTCGCACCCTCAGACTGTCACCGACAACCTGTTCCGGGACGCTGTCGTCCACGGAAATGACAAGCTCGATTCTCTTTTCTGCCGCGCTCTTCGCGAACAGCGCGACGCTCTGCTCAACCAGGTCAGCGACCAGGAATGGCGAGTCAAGAATCTGCAGTTTCCCGGCCTCGATCTTGGAGAAATCCAGAACGTCGTTGATGATGGAAAGCAGGGACTCGGATGACTCCAGCAGGATCCGCACGTATTCGTTCTGCTCAGGGTTAAGGCTCGTCTCACGCAGCAGTCCGACAGTGCCAATGATGCCGTTCAAGGGGGTTCTGATTTCATGGCTCATGTTCGCAAGGAACTCGCCCTTCGCCTTGCTGGCAGCCAGCGCCAGTTCGCGCTGCCGGGCAATCTCGCTGATATCGGTGAAAGCACCGACTGCAAGCTTTGCTTCGTTATTTTCGCCTCGCAACATGGCGATATTCGCAATGACCGGAAACTCGGTGCCGCCCTTCGTTTTCGCCTTACACTGCTTGCCGACGACGGCAATCCCGGCAAAATCGTGCGGGCTGTCGTCGCAGACAAAGACATCCGGCAGTTTCAGCCCGAGCGCGGTGCCGGGCTCGTAACCAAGCAGTTGCTCGAACGCTGCGTTGCGCGGCGTCACAGCCATATCCGGCTCAACGGTGAAAACCGCCGTTGACACTGTCGCCAGCACGGTCGAATTGAATTCGAGCACCCGCTTCATCCTGGCAAGTGTCTGTACGTTCTCATAAGCAACGAGCACGAGGTTTGAAATCAGCCCGAAGGTCTCGCTGTCGCGAGGAGTGAACGTCTGGCCGGGTGTCGTGTTCCCCATCAGAAAAGCCGCAATGACACGTCCATCAAGCATTATGGGGATCCCGGCAACAGCCTTGACTTGCGGATGCCAGTGGGGCAGACCTCTGAAACCCTCTTCTTTTGATACGTCTTCGGACATGATCATTCGACCGCTCTGCACCTCATTCAACAGGCCCTTGCAGGAGAGTTTTGCCCCCTTGGGGACGGAACCCATCGGAAACTCCGACGCATATACTCTGGCTACCTGGCCATCCTCGTCGAAAAAGAGCAAAACAGCCGTTTCCGCTCCGACGATCTGCCTGGCTTCGTTCACGATTATCTGATAGGTCTCGGCAATGCCACGATCTTCGTCTTCTCCGGCCCTGTCGGGCCTTATTCCCTCGATAACGGTGACAGCCAGATGGTTGACTTCTGTCAGTTGCGAGCGCTGCCGCTCGAGCGTTGCAATGGTCTCGGTCACCTCGGTAACATCCTCGCGCACCACAAGAACATAGCCCCTGCCTTCTTCTGCGAATGCCTTGAACTTGAGGCGCAACGTGCGCGCGCGACCCCTGCGATCTGTATCCTGTACCGGCATCACGGTCTCGCCTTCGTTGGGGGGCAGAGATGACCATGGCTTGCCGATATCGGGCGGCAAGAATTCAGTGACCTTCCTGCCGACAATCTCCGCGCGGTTCAGGGCGGTATCCTCTTCGCACGCCTTGTTTGCGTCAACGATTTCCAGGCTGTCGCGGTTGAAAATCAGGATCGGCGAGGGTACTCCCGAGTAGATCATCCGAG
>JBAZOJ010000050.1:0-17387 GCA_041648755.1 Candidatus Brocadiia bacterium | reverse complement strand
ACTCCGCGGGTCCAGGCAGGCTTTAAGCATCTCTGGAACAAGCTTTCCGATTCCGGTCACTTTGGCGAACCCGCCGCTGGCGTGGATTTGATGTTCGATACTGCCATAATCGGGATAGCGTTGAGAACTGCCTCGGACAACGGCGTCGAATCTCCCGGGTATTTCTACGAACGGCTTAACGAGATCGCCATGGGTCGTATGCAGGTGTCCAACAAGTTGATTATTGACTCGGCGGGACGCGTTCCCGCTCCCGGCAGCCCTGAGGAGATATTCCACTACGGGGCCGTGCTTTCGCTAATCAGGTCTGCGGGGAAGCCCTTGCTGACCAATGATACCTTCAATTTCATCGTCAAGTCGCGAGAGTTCAGGCCTTCTATCGATGCTGTCACACCTGAAGGCTGGCTGTTCAACCTCTGGGCGTGGCAGGCGTTCCCCTCTGACCAATGGACAGGATATCGCGATGCGTTGCGTTCTACCATCTGCACCGGAACCGCAAACGGCGACAGTGGGAACTACGCATTTCCCATTCCGCGCGGACAACTGTACAGATTGTTGGGCGAGGGCCAGGCCGCAGCCTTCAACTCGATCTCGATCTCGTACGTCCTGTCGTCCTACTAAGCTACTCTCCCCTTGGGAGCCTCTTCGCTTTGATGCGTCTCTCTCTGCCCTCGGAGAGGGCTTCTCTTATTCATCAATCATCATTCAGCAATCATCATTTTCCCAGGTACTTCCCTATCTCCTCGCGCGCGTTCTGATTCAATTCCCGCATCGCCTCGACCGGTGTCGAGCATTTGTCGAACTCTGCAAACATGTGCTTCTGGAAGATCACCTTCGGATTGAGGTTGGTCTTCATCATTTCCCAGCCCACCGCCCATGCGTAGCTCGAACCCAGTCGGCGGTTGCGCCATCCGGAATATGCCACCGCATAGAGGTTGAGCAATGCCGACAGGGGATACAGCACCCCCAGGAAAACCGAGCGCCAACTGATCCGCGACCGGTGAAATCCAACAAGCCGGAAGCCGTTGATTTTGGCAAGCAGCCCCAGCTTCTGCGCGCTGATCAGGAACAGATGGCCGTAGTAGAAGCGTTCGTCATCACCGAGCCACAGGGCGTCGAGAGGGGAGGGCTCGTGGCGGCGGAACACGTCGCTTTCCATGAAGAAATTGCTGCACTTGGCCTGCAGCGAGGAAATGTTGGGCGTGGTGATCAGTAGCTTTCCGCCGGGCTTCAGGATGCGGTTGAACTCGCGCAACAGCGCCAACTGGTTGGGGATGTGCTCGATGCCTTCCTGGCAGACAATCAGATCAGCGGATGCGTCTGGCAGCGGCAGTCCTTGTTCCATATCGGCCTTAACGCAGGTCAGGCCGGGGGCAGTGAAGTACTCGGGGAACAGGTCGAACGGAAGCACCTTCCATCCGAGCCCCATCAGAATGGCTGACATCTTTCCCGCGCCAGCGGGCACGTCAATGGCCGTTCGCCCGGCCCCGTCGCGAAGGCTGCGAAGACGGCGTTCGATCATTCGTTCAATGCTGAAATTACTCAGATTCCTGCTCCTTGGAGAGCGCTATTACAGGCTTTTTTGCCCCCAATGCAAGGGGCGGGTCAAAGCGCGCCGAAAAGATACAATGCCAGAAGCACGAGCCCCGTTGTGGCGAGGACGATCAGGAAAGCATAGAGGAACAACCTGAAGACGCGGATGCTGCGCGCCGCGGACTTGACAGCCTTTGCGTATTTCTCTGGGAAGACCTCGCGGAAGATCTTCTCATTCTCGAATCGCACGAGCTCATTGCGCGACACATTGTCTTCGAGGAAGTGGTACACCTCGTGCAGCAGTGTGCGGCGGACTTCCCGGGCAAGCTTGGTGGGGCTCGCGTTGGGGAACACCGAGCGGAACGAGCCGTAGTAGATCGTCACGCGGAAGTTGCCGAAGAACGGGTCAAGCTCGCCAAGGATGAAGCCGTTCTTGTCGCGCCTGCCGTTCGACGTTACAACGCAGCCGCCCTTGATGCCGTGCTTGTAGGCTTCAGGCACTTTGGACCACAGACGATGCACGAGCGCGCGGAACACGCGGACGTTGATCGTGCGCTTGCGGGGGCCATTGCGGCGGAGGGGTATCTGCTGGCGGGCATCCATTGGCGATCTGATTGTCGCAGGTTTCGGGGAGAAGGCAATGGGGGAGGGACCTGCGGATTACCGGCGCCTCCTGCGCCACAGGACGATGGCGATGACTGCCAGAAGGGCTGCGGCAAGCGATATGGCGGGGATGAGCCAGTTCAGCGGGGAGGACACGGCCGACGGAGCTGATGACGGGGTTAGCGATGCGATCGGGGTGACGCGGGGCGTCGGAGAAGGAGAAGGCGAAGGGGGAAACACCTCGCCGGGATAGAGAACCCATGGCTTCTGGATGCCTTCCTTTGTCATTTCATCGGCCTTCTTGCGGTATTCTGCGGCCTCCTCCGGATGTTCCTTCACCCACCGGGGCGGGCTCCAATCGTATGAGAAGCGTTCGGAGAAGCGGACAAAGACCGGCTTTTCCCCGTTCCGGGTCTCCCCCGGGATGGGCATTCTGGGGATGATGACGTCCGCGCGGTCGGCAAGCAGAGGAACCAGAGGCGTAGCCTCCCGGAAGATGTAGAGGAGGTTAACCAGGACCACGGGTGAGTTGATCCAGCCGCACCGCACGGCAGCCTCGAAGGCGAGGTCCACGGGCAACGGCTTCTTCTCGTGGTATGCAATCTGCCACAGCGGGCCCAACGCCCGAGTGGCAACGTAACCGGGAGCATCGGATTCCCCGACCCGTCGGACGACTTCCTTGGGAATTTCGCCCACAATGGCCGGGCAGACGAGCATCTCATCGAGGAATGCTTCCGTTACCGGGGTGTCCGGGAGGTACAGGCTGAGATAGTACTCGGCTTCCTTGATTTTGAAATCGAATCTGGCGCGCGCTCTTGACTCCTCCCAGTCTGCCTTTCCGCTGTCCAGAGAATAGCCGAAAGAACAGTCGAACTCGAACCCCGGGATTGGGTCCCCCGCCGCTGTTACGCCCACTTGCGGGGGATCTGCAATGAGACGCAGCCTTTCCACTACGCCCCTGCGGAACTGCTCGAACTCATCGGGATAACGCAACTGGGCTGCAAGGCCCTTCGCAGCGGCCCGGAAAACGATGGGGAGCTTGGCAGACAGTTCCTCGACGCGGTCGGCCGCGCCCCGCCAGTGTTCGAGGGCCTTGCTGACCGCGGCGGGGAAGTCGCCAGACCTGGCCGTGAGCATTGCATGAATGTCTGAACACAGCCGGGCCTCGTCGCTTTCGGCAAAAAGTGGGCGCGACGGGAGAACCGTGGCAAGAAGCATAGCAACAAGCAGAATAGAGCCGAGCCTCATAGCAGTCCCCAATCGAAGCAGCACTGCCGCGGCAATGAATCTCGCAAACGAGTCTGGCTTGACCTTATGTCGCGACCTGTTGATTATAAACACGTGGGCGTGAGTGTCCATCCCGATTCTTCGCAGGCAAACGAAGAGGGCGAGAGAACCCCGCCCCTACACGGAGAGCAGCCTGAAAGGCCGAGGAGAAGAGCGGCCTACTATCCCTTCATCACGGCCAGCGGAACCATCCGGGCGACCGGCTTCGCGAGCCCCGCGCCGATGACGACACGGATTACCTCGTCGATGTCCTTGTAGGCTGCTGGGGCCTCTTCCTTGATGGAGCGGCGGTCGGCGCAGATCAGGTGAATTCCCTTCATGGACTCGCGGAAGTTGTCGTCACTGACCTGGGCGGTAGCTTTCTGCTTTCCGTTTCGGCCGAGGCCGCTTGCAGCCATGCGCGACATAACCCGCCCCGCGCCGTGGTTGACGCTGAACAGGCTTTCCTCGGCCTTTTCAACACCCAGTAGTACCCAGGACGATGTCCCCATCGAGCCGGGGATCAATATCGGCTGGCCGATCCGGTCGAATGGCGCATCATGCATCATCCTTCCGGGGTATGCCCGAGTCGCGCCCTTGCGGTGTACCCACAGGTCATGACCGCTGTGGCGCTCCAGCTTGGCGATGTTGTGCGGGACGTCATATACAGTGGGCATTTCCGCGATTCCGAAGTCCGCCTTCATCGCGGATCGGATGACGTTGGCCATAACCTGCCGGTTGGCGTATGCGTAGTTGGCGGCGCAGTTCATCGCGTGGATGTATCGCTCGCCATCGGCCGAATCCACGGGCAAAATGCCAAGCTGGCTGTTGGGCACGCGGTCCTTTGACTTCTCGAACGCCAGAGGCATGTACTCCTCGCCGACCTGATGCCCGAACCCTCGCGAGCCCGAATGTATCATCACCACCAATTGCCCGACAGAAAGGCCGAGCGTCAGGGCGCCCGCCTCGTCGAAGACCTCTTCGACGCGCTGGAATTCGATGAAGTGATTTCCCCCGCCAAGCGTGCCAAGCTGCGGGCCGCCTCTTTTCAGGGCGCGGGAGGAGATGTTGGACGATGACGCCTTGAGTGAGCCGTTATCCTCCATGCGCGCGGAATCGGAGGCGACATCGGCGTCAGACCAGCCGCCGAGTTCTACTCCGCCCAGGGAACGCAGTTCAGCAAGGCCTGCAATCCCCTTTTCCAGCACGGCGCACAATTGGTCAGGCCGCAGCGCGAGCCCGCCGCTTTTGCCCTCGCCAAGGGGAATGAGCCGGGAAACGGCCTCCGCCGCCTCGACCACCGGAAAATCATCCGCGCGGGCAGTGGTGGAGAGCAGGCGCATCCCGCAGTTGACATCGTAGCCCACTGCCGAAGGGCAGATGAAATCGCGCAGCCCGGCCACGGTCCCGATGGGCGCCCCGAACCCCGAGTGTATATCCGGCGTGGCAAGGGCCTTCTGCATATCGGGCAACGAGGCCACATCGGCCAGTTGCTCGAACGCCCGGTCCTCGATCTCCATCTCGGGGCTCGCGTACACCGTGGCGTCCACGGTCATCTTGCCCTGCTGTGGGATGAGCAACCGCCAATTGTCTATGCGTACACGTTCCATACTGTTCTCTCTTAGCTGCGCTCATCATTGCGGGTGCGCGCTGTAGTATTACTTGATCTCGACTTCCAGAACCGCGGTCGCGATGATCTGCGGGTCGAAGTCAGCCATGTAGCTTTCGATGATGCTCTGAACAACCGGCTCGACCGGGCCGTCGAACACGGTCACACCGTTCGCCATGACGACCACCGGGCGCGTGAAATCGACGAACTCGGGCGAAAGCGATATCAGGATCTTCTTTACGTTGTTGGTCTTCAGCTCAAAGTTGTTGCCGACCTTCGTGGCGGAGCACCAGCCGGGCTTGCCGTTGTACTTGAACATCTCGCGTGGCGCGGGCTTTGTCACTTTGCTGGTGGCAGTTTCTTCCTTGCCGTCGCGGGTGAACTTCACGGTAACCTCGTCGCCGTCTTTCAGCGAAGCCAGGATTTGCATAATGATGCCCGGCTGAGTCAGCTTCTGACCGTTGAGTTCGGTGATGATATCGCCTTCCTTGAGTCCGAGCTTCGCAGCGTTGCTTTCGGGCTCGACTGCCGCGACCTTGATGCCTTCGCCTTCGTACGCCGTATCCATGGTGATGCCAAGGCGCATGGGGGAGGGCACCGACACGATGGCGGGCTCGTAGGGCGATGAGGATTCAGTCTCGCCCACTTCGGCTATAGTAAGCCAGTCGCAGCGGTTGGGCATCGTAGCGGCAGCGGCCCATTCCACCTTTTCGCGCCACGGATTGCGGGTGGTTTCGGTCCACCACTTTGCCATGTCTTCCGCGACCTTGCCGCTGTACGCGAAGGTGTGGCCGCCGTCATCGAACATCTTGAAGGTCAGCGGGGCTTGAAGCTCGAGAATCTTGTCGATGACAGGTTGCACAATGAGCTTGGGATAGAGCGGGTCATCGGCCGTGTTACATGCGAAGATGGAGCGGTTGCGCAGGTTGGTCAGGTACACCTTGCCGCCTGAGATCCCCGCGACCAGGGGCGTTCCGTTGAGAGGAACAACTCCCGCGAACGCGGTGGGGAAGAACAGGCCGCCGTACCAGCTCCCGGATCCGCCGTCGGAGAACCCGGCCAGGAAGACGCGGTTAGTATCCACATGGTACTTGGCGGCGACCTGGCGCAATGACTTGGTAATCATGGTAACGCCTGCGGCGCTCCACCAGGTGCATTCAGCGCACCCTTGCGGAATAATCTCGATGTACTTCGCATTATCGCCCAGCGGAAGCATCCCGAAAAGCGACTTCGAGAGCATCTCGATCGGAATGGGCTTGGGCCGCGACACTCCACCGTGCAGGTTGATGACAACGGGATAGGCCACAGCGGGATCGTAGCTGTCAGGGAGTTGGCAGGCGAATTCGAGGGTGAGTTTCTTGTTGATCTCGACCTTGTCGGTGAAGATCAGCTTTTCGGGCTTGGCAGCATATGTTCTTTGTGCGCGCAGCATCCGGTAGAGCATTGTGGGCTTCACGTTGGACATTACGATGGCTTTCGCGTTGTTCTCCATATCCGTGCCTGCGGCAAATTTCCCGATCGCGTCGATAACCTCCGGCGCCAGAGCCGGTGTGACGTCCTCTGCGAAGACGGGGACGAAGACGAATGCCAGCAGGACGATGGCGAGAAATGCGCGCGCTTTCACAGGTTTCTCCTTACGCGGGGGCTGCGCCCCGCATTGTGAATAGTGTACTCCGATTTACGCAAGTTGCTTGACAATTGCCGTAAGGGCCATACACTACCTGCTCCAACCGGGGGATTAGCTCAGTTGGGAGAGCGCGACAATGGCATTGTCGAGGCCAGGGGTTCGAGCCCCCTATCCTCCACCACGAGAATCAAGGCCCGCGGGTTTCCCGCGGGCCTGTTCGTTGTTTGCGGGAAGCTACATCGGTGGTACTTCTGCTGACTGCGCCAGTTCGGGCGAAATTCCGTGAACAAATTCGGCAGTTGTGCGAATATAGGGGTGACCGCGAGACGCACCTGTGCAAGATGATTCTTTGGAGGACCGAGTGAAACGAGTTCCCCGCGCCCTTGTACTTCTCATCGCGGCAACAGCCTTGTTGTTTGCTGGCGCTTTCGTCCTGTGCGGCAAGGCTCTTTGTCCTTGGCATACGGATCGGGATGTTGCGCGGTCAGGTCAGGTGCAGATAGCCCGAAGTTTGGCGCCGGACTACGGAATCTCCGTCTCGGGTCTTCCTGCCAGCATAGATGTATTCGTTGGAACATGGCAGCCGATTTCCCAAGTTGCCCCTACTCCCGGGCACTTCATCCGGGTGTCCGGAGCAATCCCTGGATCCCGCGCGGGCAGGCGGAAGGTGGCGATGGAAATGTGCTTGCTCAAGTACCGCGAGCGTCTGGGTATCACGGTGCGGAGCGACCCGGCAGGGGTATACAGCTTCTTCGAGTCTGGAAAGCTGATCGGAGTATGGCTCGAAAGCCCTGAGGCAGCTTCCCGCTATCTCTGTACACTGCAGACGGTTGACAGCGTGTGCTTCGGCTTCAGGCTGAGTGATGTGCTGCTTGACCTCTTCGTCCGCAACGCGGTGGCGAAATTTGTTTCGTTCCCCGGCACGCCATACGACGCTGCCTCGATGCAGGGATGGGAGACGATAAGCGATAAGATCTGGAACTCTTGCCCAAGCGTCCAAATCTGCACCAATCCCGGATACGGCGCCACTTCAATGTACTTGAAAAGCCGTAGCGAGGAGCTTGTCGTGTCATTCTGCGACCTGCGGTTCTTTCCGTCGCCTCCTCAGCGTTGTGTTACCGCCGTGATCCGTGATGTGAACGATGTCGAATCCCTGACGAATCTCAACGAGATGACTGCGCTCGAATCCCTGTATGTTCGAATCGGAACCGACATCGTGAACCGCCGTGATGTCGTGAGACGCATAGCGGATTCGCTTCCTGCCCTGGCACACCTGACGGTTGCCTGCTGCGATTGCCTTTCGGATACCCCATTCGGCTGTGAGGATCTCCTTCGCGGTCTTTCTCTGAAGCATCTGGAGATCCAATTCTCGGTCCTTACAAGTGGCTCCCGGCTCCGGGGCTGGCGAGAAGGCCGGGGCTTTGGCATTCGCGTGCGAGCAGATCAATTGCCTCATTGCTCCAGCCTGGTCATCTCAGGTGCCGCCCTCACCGCGGGCGAGCTTGCGCAGAACAACTATCGAGTTCTTCACCTCGAAGAATGTGCCATCGCCGGTAACGAGGTCGGCCCCGGAGCGGATAGGTTGATCCTGTACGATTGCTCAGGTGAGAAGTTGCTTTCTGGAGGTTTGCTCAACCGTTCTCGGAGAATCGAAATCAACCCCCCGAGGCCAGAGGACATTTCGGCAGGGACAGCGGATTCGTTTTTCTTTCTTCCCTTGCCGGTGATCTCAAGCGAGGAATTCCCGCGCGACATCAAGCTTGATGCCCCCAAGCTTCGCACTCTCGGCCTCTGCCAGGAAGCCTTGTTGAGCGTGGTAAGCCTCTCCCGGCCCACGGCAATTCAACCGAGTTCTGCGACTTTCCGCATACATAAGGCGGCTCCCTGGCGGTTCCACCTTGTTGAGGATAGACCGCCCGTAAACCAGTCAACGCCCGTGGTTCTTGAAGGCCTTACGGAGACCCCCGTGGACTTCGATTTCGTGCCATTGTTGTCCGAGTGACTGGGCGGCATCTCCGAGAATCGCCAGTAATGAATAGGCTCCAGGTTTGACTCCAGCCATGGGGAATTTCGGCTGCCAAGCCCCCGACAGAGCCACGGCAATTGTCCGAAGCAGCCAAGTCCCGGCTCTTCTCCTCCTCCCCCTCCACCGAAACGAAGAAGGGCGGCTTTCGCCGCCCTTCTAAAAAGCATAAACGTCAGCGCGATTACTTTACTGGAATGAGGCCTTCTGCGGAACCGACGCCGGGAACTTCGCAGGAAATCTTCACTGCTTCAGCCTTGTCCTCTACACGACCCGTGAGAGGCTGCCATGATTTTCCGCCCCCTCAGGAGGCGCACATGGACCAGGGCTGTTCCCGACCGATCGGAGCGCCGTTCGCGGTCGCCATAACGACCTTAAATGCGAACTTCCCTTCTTCCATGAAGGCGCCGGCATAACTCTCGCCGCTCACGCCTCTGACCATGGGAACCGGGGAAAGCGTCCACTTCTTGCCGGAGGGATCCACTGAGATTGTCGCAGACACGCTCAGCTTCACTCCCCACTTCATCGTCGCAACGTTCTCTTCTGATGCCTGGAATGTGGTGTTGCCACCGCTGATCGTAACGTCCGGAAGGTACGCAGCCAGAAGCGCGTAACTGCCGGTCGGAACGGCAACATCACCCTTGCCGGCGACATCGATGAAAATGGTTCCGGCTTCGGTCGTTCCCTTGAAGATAGCGACCTTCGGGTTAGCCTTGCCGGTCCATTCCTTGAAGATGTCAACTTTGCCGGTCTTGCCGGAATACGGCTTGTAGCTCATCTCGGTTCCGCTCTCGTTGAACTTCACCTCGAGCAGCTTGCCTCCGGCGTTCACTACTGAACTCGTCGGAATGCCCCAAATGCTTCCGCCCACGAAGAACGCGTCAATGCCTTCTTCGCAGAACTGGCCGTTGTTGTTCTCATCGACCATCAGCATCTTGGTTCCTTCGAGCGACGCGGACAGGGCGGACATTCTCTTGAGCGCCCAATTCGAACCATTCTTGATGATGGCGTAGGTGTGCTTCACCTTCTCGCCATTGGAGTAGACCAACGTGACCTGGAAAGGTGTGCTCCTGTCGCCCTGCGCGGCGAGGAAGTCGGCCTTGCCATTGCCTGTGTTGTCTACCATTACCTTCTGGGTGGTGACGACGATGGTCATCGAGCCACCCTCGACCGGAAGTGTCAACTTGTCCCCGCCGACCGCTGCGGGCCGGAACATCGGCGAAGACATGTCGGACTTCTCGGGGAGAAGCTCGACCTTTGTCTTGACTACCTTCCAATCGGTGTCCTCTGCCTGCAGGATTGGCGTCGCAAACGCCACTATCCCCAGCAGGAGAGCCAGTAAGAGAATCTGTCTTTTCATCGCACCTCCGTTTTGCTTTATTTTGCGTAAACCAAACTCACTACCTGATGAGATAGATGTGACAGCCGGGCGGCAAGGTTCTCGTTCTGGATGATCACGTGCTCCGGCAGGGCCAGATGCACAGGCGCAAAATTCCAGACCGCGATAACTCCGCCTTCGACAAGCCGGTCGCAAACATCCTGTGCTGCTTCGCCCGGCACGGTAATTATACCGATGTGCGCGCGAAGAACAGCAAGTCGTTCGACAAGGCTGTCCGTGCTCTCGATCACGACATCGCGAATCCGCGTGCCGACCTTTGAGGGGTCTGCGTCGAATGCCGCGACAATCGTGAGTCCGAACTCGGTGAAACCGGGATAAGCCATCAGCGCACGTCCCAGGTTTCCGATCCCTACTATCACTGCATCCTTGGCGTTGTTAAGGCCCAGGATGTTTTCGATATGGTTCTGCAACGAGCTTACCGAGTAGCCAACTTTTGGCTTTCCCGAAAAACCCGTTGCCGATAAGTCCTTCCTGACGAGCGTGTCCTCAAGTCCAAGTTCATCGGCGATCTCAAAGCTCGACACCGAGACGTGGCCCTTCGCGGACAGGGACTTGAGAAAGAAGTAGTAACGCGGCAGCCGACGAACCGTCGGCTTGGGGATAATCCCCTTACTCGTCATAGCACGCTCCACAGCCATTATATAGTACGCGCGTGGAAGCGAAACGTCATTTTTTTCCGAAAAAGAACCCTACCCGCACCGCGCTCGACGGTCCCACATTCGAATAGGACACCGAAATGGAGGAGCAGGGCGCCGGTGGTCTGTACCCGTGCCGGTATGGATACTTGATGTAGTAAGGGGAGGGGGCATGATCATAGCGGAACCGGGAAAAGGTGTAGTTGGGCCTGTAGGTCCGGCACACCCATGAAGATGAGAAAACAGGATCAGAAACCACGTAAGTGGTGGTAGGATAGACTTCCCGGTACACGGTCTCGGTGCGCACTTCCGTTGGCTTTCTTTCCGATTCGGCCTTTGCAGCTTCCGCCTCGGCCTTGCGTTGTTCCGCTTCGGCAATCCGCAGCCGCTGCTGTGCTATCTCAAGTTCCTTCTCTTTCAGGAGCAACTGCATCTTGGTCTCGACCGTCATCCATTCGCCTTTGTACTGCACGTACCCTTTCATCCGCATCATATCGTCATAACTCATCCACACACCTTCGTAGAGAACGTGTCCCAGTTTGAGATGGGCAGGAGCATACGAAGGATCAGCAAGAAGGGCTCGCGCATATGCCTCGCTGGCACGGCCTTTAATGAGAGGCTGAGTCTCAGCCCACAGGCCGAGCTCAAACCATCCCCTGGCGTCTTTGTCAGTCAGTGCGGATGCACGATGGTCGAACTCCCGGTTCTGTTTCTCGTATCCCGTCGGGGCGTATTCCACATCCGATATGAACCCGCGCGGGATGGTTATCTGCGCGCGACCGCCAGCGGTCGCAATTTCAAGAACTACCTCGTTCTCATTCTGAGATATGATCCTGCCCTCGGAGTAACCGCCGGCCTTGTAGTAGACAACATCCGCCCATAGGCTCGCGCCTGTGGGAAGAACAGCGAATGCCAGAATGAGCACCGTCAAAACGGCAATTCGATAAGTCGCACTTGCTTTCATATGCCTACCCTCTTGCCAGAGTCTTCGTCTGTTAGACGCAATTGGGGGCAGATCTACTGTTGTATTTTCAGCGCGCCCTTCATCGCATCCTCGAACGAGGACGGAGAGCACAGGAAAAGAACGAAATCCGGTCGTTCCGGAATTCCTCGGAGTTCGGATGTCTTGTCTTTCCGTGCTGAGCCCGCAAAGACATTTGGTTCAGCCCCGAAATCAACCAGCATCCCGATTGTGGGCCAGTCTTCCTCGTAGTGTGCTCCGACAGTGCCGATTTCCGCGTGTGCAAACTCCTTGGCCTTGTAGGAATCGCTCCCGGCCAGATCAAACAGAAGGCCGACTCCATTATGCGAGGCGAGGCCCTGCGCGTACGAAACGCCGGTGTAGATGTCCTTGCCTGCTTCATCCAACAGCCAGCCTATCGCTGCGTCAAACGCGCATCCCTGCGCATACTCGCCCGTGGATGTGTACTGGTCGTTGCCCGCGCGGTCTATAAGAAGACCGAACGAAGCGAACAGAGCGGCGCCCTGCGAGTACGACCCGCCCTTGTAGATGTCATCGCCAACGGCATCGTAGAGCATTCCCAACCCGTTGTAGAATCCGGTTCCCTGTGAGCAATACCCGCCCTCGTAATGGTCATTTCCTTTGGAGTCAACGAGGTATCCCAACCCGCCATACGCGTTGATGCTGCCCGAGCCGCCGTCTTTCGTCAGCGGGTTGAAGCCGAATCCGCAGCCTTGCGAGAACGTCTGGGTCCCCTTGGTTCCGTCGGGTGCAGCGGCCTTGCCCGTTGATTCATAGGTATCGTTGCCTATGGTATCGAGCAGCAGGCCGAACCCGTCGGGGCCGCCGAAGCCCTGTGAAAAGGCGCCGGTCTTGTAGCTGTCATCGCCAGCTACATCCCAGAGGACTCCGATGCCGAACATCGCCGCCCCGCATGTGAATTCCCCGCCCGAATAGCGGTCGTTCCCGGCCATATCAAGAAGAACGGAAGCGCCGTACAGCCCGGCCCCGCAGCCGACTCGGGCGGCATTGTAGACATCCATTCCTTCGCGGTCGATCAGCAGGGAAACACCGAGCACTCCGCCCACTGTCCATCCCTCGAATTTCTCAGACCTGTAAATGTCATTCCCTGAAAGGTCCAGCACGAACGACGCGGGTACATTGTCCTGCGTCGAAGCAGCGTAGGTGTATTCGTCGTTTCCTCCAATGTCGATTATCAGGGCTGCAGGCTTCTTGTAGAGCGTTTTGCCGATATCGCCGACAATCACCCGTCCGGCGGGGTACTTCTTGAAGTACTTGACCGAACCCTCAACCCCGTCGAGTTTGTCGGGTTTTGGCCACTTCGCGGCGGTCAGCACTTTCATTATGTGATCCTGCACCTCGGGTTTGGCCAGAAATGCCATGTTGCGCATCGCCCGCCAGAGGTATTCCCGGTTGATTGAAGTCGAATTGCGCAGGGAATTCACCACGTCCACCCATAGCTGGGCTTTGGTCTTCCCGAGTTGACGGGCAAGCGCATCACTTGGATCCTGGTTGAGATAGATGTTTTCGGCGAGACGGTAGACCGTAGTGAACAACAGGTTATACGTTGTGAAGCGATCGTTCTTGAAGAGCGCGGCATTCGTAGCGACAACCGCCTCGTTACCGGCGATTTCGATTTGGGCGTAGATCGAATCTATCAGTTTGTCCGGATCGTCAGTAAGCGTGAATTCAGGGGCCTTGTCGGGTACCTGGAAGCCGAGATTGCGGCCGATGGCGTCCCAGAGCGCAAGGAAATCCTGGGGCGCGGCCTTGGTTGAAAGCTCGGAAGCGAAGCTCCCGGAGGTAGCCATTGCCGAGGACGGATTGTCGGCGAGTTTTCTGATGTATGGCGACATGGAAGAGCAGTCCGGCTTGTTGAAGCAGCCGACATAGTTCTTCTTGAAGCCGTCCCATCGGTTGCCGACAGCGTTGTCGGCAATCAGCTTATCAAGAAGCGAAGACGCGTCACGCGGCTCGGAAGCGCTTGACGGTGCAGCCATTGTCAGCCCTGCGAGGAGCAGAGAAATGGCGAGAAAGCGGAGGCAATATTTCACTGTCATCGGTATCCCCTTGCTATGGTGCAAGAAAATCGTATTCTTATCGCATGTCCTGTCAAGCTGCTCGTGGCACGAAAGTCGGGAAATTTCTTGACTTGGGTGGTTACAGCGATATAACTGCTTGTTCCGTCAGTCTCCCAGGAGGATGGCAAATGAAGAAACTGTTGGGCTTGGTGGCGTTTTTCGTGGCTTTCGCGGTCGTACTGCCCGCATTTGCTGAGACGCTCACCGAAGAAGAAAAGAACATGCAAATTGCCGAGAGGACGCAAATCCGCATCCTCATCGAGGACCTCGGAAACTACCGTGATGCCCAAGTCGCCGCAGCCGACAAGCTCGTCGCAAAGGGCAATTCGGCCGTTCCGATGCTCATCCGGTATCTCCACAAGGCCGAAAACGAGAACATCCGCGCTAATATCTGCGTCGTCCTTGGCAGGATTGGCGCTCCTTCCGCGATCGAGTCCATTGGGGCAGCATTCGCGGACAAGTCAATGCTGGTGCGCTACAAAGCACAGGAAGGCCTGAGGCTTCTTGCTCGTGCCAACACTGATGCCGCGCTCTCGGACGTAACGAATTTCCTCCGCGAAAAGACCAAGGACGCCAACGAGAATATCCGTTCTCTCGCGGTTGAAGTGCTTGTCGATTTGAACCCGTCCGACATTTGGACGGAGATCATAGTTCTTTTGCAGGATTCCAGCGCCAAGGTGCGCGCCGATTCCGCAAAAGCTCTTGGTGGGATTTCGGCTTTCGCTTACGATAAGCCCGAAATGCAGGCAACAATCTGCAACGCCATCATACCGCTCTGCGGCGATAGCGTCATGGAAGTTCGCAGGTCGGCTGCCATATCGCTTGGCTTCTATCTCGCTCTTTCCACTATGTACCAGGTTGCCGTCTACGGGGCCGACGAGAAATTCTCGAAGTTTGACGAGAGCCCCAACCTCGGACTTGCCTACAAGATGATCGACTCCCTTATCGCGATGCTTGGCGATGCTGACGAATCCGTACGCGCCAATGCCGCCTACTCACTTGGAAAAGTGTGGGTCATCAAGGCCCCAATGGCCTCAGACAAGATCATGGATTCTCTGATTAAGGCTCTGGATGATACTTCTTCGGAAGTCCGCATGTACACCGCGATGTCTCTTGGCCAGATTGGTGACGAGAAAGCCGTTGGCGCCCTTATTGACCACCTCGGCGAAAAGGTTCCTCTTGTTCTCAATGTCATGGTCGAATCGTTGCGCAAGCGCACGTTGAAGGACTTCGGATTCCAGCCTTACGAAATTCTCGACGAGACTCCGGAAGAGCCCATTGACACTCCGGACAAGTATAAAGCGGCCAGGGAAGCCCTTGAAAAGAAGCGTCAGGAAGCGATTGACAAATGGGTAGCCTGGTGGCAGGAAAACAAAGGGACGTTCAAGGTCAATCCGATGATTCGCTAATTTGCTGGACCCCAACAGGCGGAAGCCTTTGCTTCCGCCTTGTTTTTTGGAGGTAGGTCATTCGTATTGAAGTATCGGGTTGCACAGATGTCGGGCTGCGACGGGAAGGCAACGAAGACAGCTTCTACTGCAGTTCGGAAGAAGGGCTTGCGGTCGTCGCGGACGGCATGGGTGGCCATTCGTGTGGCGAAGTTGCCAGCGCCATGGCTGTCAAAGTCATTCGCGATGAGGTCTTGGAGAGGCTGAAATCCCTCACACAAACCGAAGATGGCTCTGTCAGAGGGTCCGATGTCCTCGGTGCTGTGCTCTGCGAGTCCATCCGAGTCGCTAACGGTCTTATTTCTTCTCGCAGCGGCAATCAGGACAACAAGGCCGCGCGCATGGGAACCACTGTCGTCTCCTTGCTGTTCCAGAGCGGCAAGTGCGCAATCGCACATGTTGGGGACAGTCGGATATACATGTTGCGCGGAGACAGAGTCTATATTCTCACCCAGGACCACTCGCTCGTTAACGAGCAACTTCGGGCCAATCTTATCTCCATTGAGGAGGCTCGTACAAGCGCGTATCGTCACATCGTCACCCGGGCGCTCGGGATGCGCGAAGAGGTCGAAGTGGAGGTCCAGGAACTTGTTGTAAGGCCTGGCGATATGGTTCTTCTGTGCAGCGACGGGCTTTTCGATATGACAGATGAGAATGACATCCGTGATATACTCTACCAGTTCTCCGACGACCTGGGTGTCACCACGCGGAAGCTGATTGAGCTTGCGAATTCCAGGGGCGGAGAAGATAACATTACCGTTGTCGTAGCCAAGATGGTAGGCGAAGAAGGCGACTTCGAGAAGATCGAGGACGCCGAGGCGACAAGGTCCTATCCAGTAGACTGAAAACTCGCAGCGAATGCGACACCAGTTACAGTATACAGTTGGCCGTTCTCTACATATGATGGAGGAATGACATGAGCGAGAAGAAGACACGGATTGCGATTTTCGTTGACTATGATGACGTATGTATGGCATTGAAGGGTGAAGACCAGAACTTTCCCCGTCCTGCCGACATCCTGCGACCCCTCACAGAGGCGTTCCTTCAACAGGGAGACCTCGTGTTCAGGGCAGTCTTTGCCGATTGGGCCAAATACCCGGTTGACACGGTCGAGCTTGCGCAGGGGTTGGGCTACATGCCAGTCTACTCCCTTACACGCTCACGCAGCAGAAAGACATCGGTTGAGACAAACATCCCCAACGCGGTGCCTATCAGGCTTGCGCTTGAGGCCCTGAGCCTGTGCCTGACGAATGCAACGATCGAGAAATTCATATTCGTTTCCGCCGACCGCGAGTTCTACGAACTTGTGGACCTGCTTAGGCAGAATGATGCCGGAGTGGTCGTGGCAATGTTCGAGCGTGCAATTTCCGTCGAAGTGACCGAGATAAGCGGCTGCGAGATCGTTTTCCTTGAGAATATCCTCGGCCAGCCCCGCAATATCGGCCCCGCAGCCGAGAAGAAGACAGACTGGACGGCTTTCGTCAGGCTGCTTCTTTCCCTCGAGCTTCGCTATGGCTATGTGGGCTACAGAGGACTGAAGGACAAGCTGGATTCATCCGTCGGATGCGGTCCTTCGGAAACTGACAAGCGGCGGTTCATGGATCTCGCCACTCAGCAGGAGATCATCACCCTCGACAAGATGGAGAATCCGAAGAATCCCGAGTTCCCGCTGACCGTTACGCGGCTGAATCGCAAGCATCCGATGGTGCAGGCAATTCTGAAAAACTCCCTGAAGCTTGAATAACCTGTGATAGCAACGCCTACCGCGGCGTTCAGATAACGAGGATCCACACATGGCTATGGAGATCACTCCTCGCAACGAGGATTACTCACGTTGGTACACGGATGTGATAGCTGCGGGCGAACTGGCCGACTATGCTCCTGTAAAGGGCTGTATGGTTATTCGCCCCAATGGCTTTGCAGTGTGGGAGAACATGCAACGGATTCTGGACTCCTACTTCAAGGAGACCGGGCACTCGAATGCTTACTTTCCCCTGCTGATTCCGGAGTCCTTTTTCAAAAAGGAAGCAGAGCACGTTGAGGGATTCGCCCCCGAAGTCGCTGTGGTAACACACGGTGGAGGCGCTCAACTTGACGAGCCCCTTTTTATCCGTCCCACCTCAGAGACCATAATCTGGGACATGTACCGTCGTTGGATCCAGTCATACCGCGACTTGCCGTTGC
>JBAZOJ010000049.1:0-17527 GCA_041648755.1 Candidatus Brocadiia bacterium | reverse complement strand
GGTTGCGTTGTAGGTTGTAGTCGAGGCAATAAGGGTTAAGGAGCTTGTGGAAGTGCCTGTATAGGCCTTGAACTTCACGGTATCGGTGCCGTAAGAGTAGTTAGGACCCTGAGTGAATGCGGTGCGAATCTGTGTAATAATGCCCCCGGCAGGGGTGCGGGTCTTTGTGGCCATCATGGTGTAGTTTGTGCCCGGCGAATAGTAATTTGCCGCCTCGGACACCGGGAAGGTCGACGGCCACGTCACGCTTTGTGAGACCGGAGTATACTCTGCGGAAAACCTCACTGTACCGGAGGTAGGGCTGCGATAGCCGTAGATGTCTGACACGAGAACATTCTGGACCCTCAGCATCACAGTCCAGTAGGTAGACGGCATCAGGTTGTCGCTGGCCCTGATACTCACACTGACTTGAGACAAGTTCCCGGTATCCCAGAGCACGAGGAATCCGTCAGAAGAGACCGAGTCCGTCCCAATCAGGACCCACACCTGAGGTGTGACCCAAGCCTGAAAATACCAAACGGAAACCGAAGACGGGCCTCCATTGGTATCTACGACAATGGGGATAATGCCGCCATTGTTGTTGTTAGCATCATACCCTCTCATCCCTGTTACCTGGGCAGAAGCTGTCCCCGCCAGGAGCACGGAAACAACTGTCAAGGTTACAAGTGCCAAAAGGAGCTTCGAGCATAGCGCTTTCATTACGACCTCCGGTTATCCGGAATTAGAACGTCAACTCTGAGAGAAGCCTGCGAACAACGGACTTAGCTGCGGCCCTGGAGCGAACATTGTCGGCGACTGCAGGAGCCAGCAAATAGTATAGTCTCACAGCGGACTCGCTGCAAACGCTTCCGCCCATGACTTCGTCGCGCAGTGAAGTCATGCGGAGAACCTCAACTGCACTGAGGGAGCCAAAAGCAGCCGTTGCGATGAAGCACCCGCCACCACCGCCGGATTCCGTTCCGCCAGTCGAATCGGTGGGAGTTGCATTGGAGAATGTGTCCACAGTGATCGGGCCGTTATAGGTGTTATCCTTTGCGTCAAGATAAGTCAAGGTGTCGCCCTTCCAGAACACTATGGCGGGATTGTTGCTGCTGTCGAGGGCTATTGATGTCGAGCCATTGAGATCGCCCTGCTCCAGCTTCGTGGTGCTCCAGATCAAGCCGTTGTAGTAGGCGTAATTCAGGCCGGTGAAATCATGATAAGCGACATGCGGGTCGCCATATTCGTCCACCGCCAAAGCCACGCCGAATCCGGTGGTATTCGTGGAATCCAAAGTGTAAATGGTCCAGGCACCGTCCAGCAGGAAGGCGAATCTGAGGCCCTGAGAATGCCCACCGTTATTCATCTGATAGGCGATCTGAGGCGCACCGGAAGGATCCACGCCGATGGCGCAGAACACTCCCACGTCTCCGGCGGTTTCGACAGTCTGAATCGTCCAGACGGAGCCATCATACGTCGCGCACTTGAGATCCCCGTTGGTCGCATCGTAGTAAGCAATTCTGGGGTCTCCGGTCTGCGGATTGAGCGCAAGGCTCGCGTAGAGACCAACATTCCCGACAGAATCAACCACTTCGCGGCTCAGGACGTTATCTTTCAGTGTCGCGTAGACCAGATCGCCGCTGTCCGCCGCATAGTAGGCGAACTCGGGCACATTTCCGGGTCCGATCTTGAAATCAAGGAAAACGCCCGGGTCACTCTCGTCGTCGAGCTTTGTGAGCGTCCAAGTTGAGCCGCTGTAGATGCCGTACATAAGCGCCCTTGTTGCCGGATCGTAAAAGGCGACTTGCGGAACGCCATACTCATCAACGGCCAGGCCGATGTTGTTGCCAGGCAAAAGAGTACCGGTGGCATTATCGATCTTCCCGGCGTAGCTGTAAACGGTCTCGACAATCCATACGCCGTTCTGCAGCCAAGCAACCTTCAGTGCCTGTTCGCCAACCGAGTAGTAGGCGACGAGCGGGGATCCGTCAGAAAGCCTCTGCACATTGATCATTCCCGGCCCTGTGTTGGTGGCCAGCGCACGGGAAGAGCTCCATTGGGGAGCGCCGTGAACAACGGCTGCACCCCAGCGCCAGGTGATCGTGGAGGGTTCGCTGATCGTGAACTCAAAGTATGGAGTACCCGCACTTACTGCCGAGCCCGTACCGATGTAACCGGTGCAAATCATGCCAAGAGTACGGAAGTCTGTGTAGCCGCGGATCCTTTCGCCGGTGAAGTACCAGTATGTGCCCACGTCGGGCACTGGCGTGCCAACATCCTGGGGATTGATGATCTGAAGGCTGAACTGCCTTACCCAGGTGGAGAAAACCGAGACCGGGCCATTGACAAGAATGGTGATGGGATTGGGCGCGGAGGATGAGGCCGTGACCTCGGGGAAGTTGCTGCCGCTCCAGCCAACCACGAAGCGAACGCCCGGCTCCGGAGAAGGAGGCAGCGCGGTTATCGAGACATAGGTTCCGTCAGGATACCAACCGTCGTAATCGCTTCCGTCAGGGAACGACCCATTCTGCGCGACGGCCATAAGATAGTACTCGGCGGTCCAATTGGCCGCAAAGGACTTTGGTCCACTTATTGTGGTAGTAATTGTCCTTTCGCCTGAAGGAGTGGTGCCAAAGTCAGAGCCGGTCCAACCTTGCCAGTAGAAGCGCTGCTCTGAAGTATTCCCGGGCGAATAGGCCGTAAGCGAAACGGAGTCTCCGTTGAAGTACCATGATGTTGCAGGAATTGCGGTCCCATAATTGGACGTGACCTGCATCCTGGACTGCGTGTCCCAGTTCCAGATGATCGTGGTGGGCTCGTCTATGATGAACTCGCCGGAGTAGCTGACGTCTCCGTCGCCTATGGCGCCGGTGCCAGTCCATCCCACGCAGATCCAGCGGCTGTCGGCACTGATTGCCACAGGAGAGTCCACATAAGAACTCACCGTACTTTGTTCGCTGTACCAGCCGGAAAGCGATCCGTATGCGGTGCCGTGCGGGGTAATAACCGTAAGGTAGAACTGTCTGGCCCAGAGCCAAGTGACAGTGGATGCCATGGTGATCTTGAAAATGCCCGTGTCATTTGTCGTGCCATCGGTCAGGGAACCCGTTCCGAGCCAACCAACGCAGGCGAACCTGTCGCCGACTCCCGAAGACAAGACTGCATCAACATAAGACCGCATGTCGGCATTGGTGTCATACCAGCCGGTCAAATCGCCATAAAGAGTGCCGGACGAAGTTGTGGCAGTCCAAGGGTACTGCAGAATGTAGTTGGCCCTGTAGTTTCGCGGTTGATCCATCGTGAACTTGAAAGTCTGGATGCGAGAGCCGCCATTGCTCCAGTTGTCGAAGCGGTAGCGGGAAGCGGCGGAGGCATTCATGTACAAAGGAGCGATCAGCGTGTGTGTGGAAAGGAACATCCATTGGCCTGAGAACGGGACAGTGACATCATTGGTGTCGATGTTTATCTTGCCATTTCCGAGGCTGTTTGTCACAGTGACGCCAGCGGGATTGACAATGGTGTACGGTCCCTGCCACTTCCATGCACACCATACCGGTCCTGACTTCACGCGGGAACCAATGTACGCTCTGTCGGAGCCGAAGCCGGACGTGTTCCAACTGATGGTCCAGGTATTTCCGGTCGTGTTGGTTCCGGTTCCAATCAGGGTCCAAGCCCCGGTCTGGCCGTCCTTGTAGCCGAACTGAACGGTAGTGGGATCCACATAGGGATTCTTGCTCGAAAACTCGATCGCAGGGCCCGAAGCGCCGCTATAGGTGTACCAGTTAGTTCCGGATTGATAGTACAGCATCCCGTAGCTCGGCATGCTCGTACCGCCGGTGGTATATGGATAGTAAATCACCTTGTCAGTGCCAGAGTTACCGTTTGTAATCGTGACGCCGACGAATGTCCCGGGAGAAACATTGCTGAACGAAACGGGATAGCTCTGAAGGCCGCCCGGAACATTGTAAGAGGAGGTTATGGCCAATGCGGAACCCGAGGGCGTGCCAGGTCCGGCCCAGAGAGCAAATTGCGTGGGCGTGTTGCTGGTGCTTGCGAAGTTCGTACGGATAAGGAAGATGTCGCCCCTCTCGATGGTGATGAGGTTCTGCGCCGTGTACGAATAGGTGCCGCCAAAGTAGTAGTTCGCCCCACCTTCCGGGAAGGAGGCCGGGAACACGTAGGGAGCGGCCCCGGGAAGCGTTGTCGTCAGTTGCACGGTTCCGGTTGCAGGGCTCGTCACGCCTGTAATCGAACTGGTGAATGAGTTGAAGCTCTTGAAAGACTGAGATTGGAACCACACGCCGTCAGGCGCGACTCTGGCACGCACGTAAACGCGCCAAGAGAAAGTTGTGCCCGTGTCGAAAACGAAGGTGAAACCATCAAGGGCAGTAGTGTCTGACCCGATGGAGACCCAGTTTCCGTCCTCAATCCTATACGCAAACTCGACTCCTGTCGCAAGAGGAGCAGAGTTGCTGACCGTGGCCGTCAAGTTGATTTCGCCAGCGTTATTGCCGTTGTAGTCAACGCCAGTAAGGCCGATGACAGACGAGGCATAGCTCGCGTTTGCAGGAAGCCAAAGCGCAACGACGAAGAGCAACCAGAGAGACAACCTTCTCAACTGAGACATAACTCCCCCTTCAGGATAAGGGCAGAAAACCGCTTCTCAAAGACTGCACAACCAAACGCGTACCTAACACAGGTGTCCGGAGAGACATGGCCGTCGGGATTCGCCCAAGCATACTACCTGCTCATCCAAGCGCGAAGAACCGCTGAAACGGAGGGCTTTCCAGCCGCCGGAATCAAGTTGGGTGAGATCAAGTAGTAGGACTCCACGAGGGAGCGGCCGGTTTCGTACGCGCTCACCCACCGATCGCGAGCATCGGTGAGGCAAATGACACAATCTGCCGAGTAAGAGCCAAACGCCGCTGTAGCAATGAAGCAGCCGCCACCACCAGATGGATTGACGTTGCCGCCGCCTTGTGAAGCCGGGAAGTAATTCACGATCGCTCCGGTGAACTTGCCGGACGTAACGTCAACGTACTTCAGGTCGCCGTTGTCCCAGAAGAGCACTCCGGGATTCCCGTTAGCATCCAGGGAGAGAGATGTCCCATCGGTGACTTCGCCGTTGAACACATTGTTAACTGACCAGATAAGGCCGTTGAAGCGTGCATAGACCAGTCCGCCGAAGTTGTTGTAAGCGATGTGATAGTTCCCAAGCTGGTCGACAGCCATGGAGGAATTGAACCCGGTCACTCCGACCGCGTCCAACGAAATTGTCTGCCAACCGGTATCACGACGGATGCAGAAGACAAGGCCTTGCCCGCCCGTGGTGACAGAGTTCTCTTGAGCGCTTATTGCCGGCCTGCCGCTGGGGTCGAGGACAATACTGGCATTGACACCGATATCGCCATCGGTCGCAGCCCGCTCGACCGTCCAATTCGCGTCACCTGTGGGGCGGAACGCGTGCTTGAGGTCGCCATTCGAGGAATCGTAATAGGCGATGTGTGGTTCTGCCCACAACTGGGAAACCGCGACAGAACAGAACAATCCAACATTGCCGTCAGTGTCGATCGACTCGATGCTCCACACGTCGCCCTTTCCGACAGCCGAGGAGGCGCCACTGGTGGCGAAATAGAGGTGCGAGTCCTCAAGGTTGTAGTAAGCAACATACAGGTTGCCGAATCTGTCGATTGCGATGGAGTTGTAGCGCCCGGCGCCAGGAGTGCCGTCCACTGTCTTGCTGCGCCAGAAGTTGCTGTCAAAGAACGCGTACTTGAGCGAGCTGCTCACAGTGTCGAAGTACAGGATATGCGGGATGTCGTATGAATCCAGAACCATGGACACCCAGGTTTCACCTGAGCCGATGGTGTCAACCGTCTGGGAATACCATACGCCGCTCAGGTAGTAACAGCTCTCGAGCTTCCCGGTGTTCGGGTTATGGAAGATCACGATCGGCGAACCATCGCTTGCTTTCCGCTTCATAGCGAGCACATGCCCGTTGATAGACGAAGCAACCGTCTCAGGGAGGTTCCAGGTGAACTCGGGTACTTCGCCCGGTATCTCGTAGCTGAAAGTGACCGAAGATGGAACGAAGATGAGGAAAGAGTACCAGCAGGCCGAAGACGAAGCAATCGAGCCGGTACCATCGAACCCCGTGCACCGAATGCCATTGACGTCAAACGGGGAGTAGCCTTCAACGAGATCGCCCACGAAGAACCAATGAGAACCCGCGGCCGGAACAAGTTCACCAATGCCTTGCGGGTTGATCACGTCGAATCGGATCTGGCCAACCCAGAATGCTTCCTGATTGATGGGGCCTTCGATATCAAGATTGACGGTAAGCGAAGTGCTGTTTGCAGCGGGGAGGTTGACAGCGACAGAGCCTGTGCCCCGCCACCCGCACACGTGGCGATGCCCGTCAGGGGCAGTGGGAGCTATGGCTGTGATCGTCAAAAGGGTGCCCTTCCTGTACCAGCCGTCGTAGTCATCGTCAAACGTGCCAAGATCCGATCTCACTGCGACGTAGAAATCCACGTACCAGACGGCCGAGAAGGAAGATACGCCCGTGATCACAAAACTATTGTTTAGATTGCCTGTGGGATCAGTGGGCAGCCCTGTGCCAACCCAACCGCCCCAGTTGTAGCGAGTATTGTCCGTATTGGTCAAGGGGAAAGCGACCACTCCGAGTGTTCCGCCTTCATCCACCCACGTGCTTCCCGAGGGATTGGTCACACCGTAGTTTGAGGACACGGTAACGTGGTATTCCTTGAACCAGCGCCACTCGATGGATGTCGGCGCGATAATGCGGAAATTGCCTGTTGACAGGCCGACTCCATCGAACACCGAGCCTGATCCAAGCCAGCCGCGGCATTCGTAGCGAACATCCAGCAAAGGCTGGTAGAACTGCGCGCAACTGGCGGTCAGGATACTGTCCTGAGCATACCAGCCATTGTCATTTCCGGTGGTGCGCCCGTACTGAGAAATGATCGTCAGGTAGTACTGAGCATTCCACTGCCATTCGAGAGTGGAAACTTTGGTCATTGTGACTTCGCCACTCGAGCCCGAACCATCCTGAACCGCGCCGGTACCTCTCCAGCCGCTGATGCTGTATGCTGTACCCGTGCCCAGATTGACAAACGGAGCGATCTGGAAAGGAACACGCGTACCATCAGAATACCAGTTGTCGCCAGCGGTCGGAACCGGATCGCCGATGTTGAGCGGATTGAGAATTTTCAGCCGGAAGTTGTACATCCAGACAAAGTTGCAGGTGCTTGGCGCACTGACAGCGAATGTGACCTCCTGGCCAAGCCCGCTTGAGGGGCAGGAGCCGGTTCCCACCCAGCCTGTGTTGTACCACCGCACTCCGTCAGTACCGGTAGGCACAATGGCCAGGTCATTCTTGACGGTGACGATGGTTCCGTTGTCATACCAGATTGTACCGTAAGGGCTGATATTGCCCTTTCCACCGTCGCTCGTCACCGTAAGAGTGTATTGCAGTTTCCACTGCCAGACGATAGTGGAGTTCCGGTACATGTACAAAGTGAAGCTGTTCGATGTGCCGACATCGGGCACCGAGCCGGTGCCCGTCCAGCCGGTGCAAGCATAGCGGCTGTCTGTAGAGCCGCTGATAAAGATCATTGACTCAACGGAGCAGTTGATGGCCGTGCCCATCGGGTAGTAGCTTGTGCCAGCGGCCGGAGAAGGATTGCCGCGCGGCGTAGAGACATTGAACGACTTGCCTGAAAACTCTATCTTGACCTCGTCGATGTAAGCGTCCGGGCCGTAGCCTGCAAAGAAATAGAACCTCAGGTATGCCATTTGGCCCAATATTGCGGCAGGTATCGCTATGGAGGTGGTCGCCCAGACCGGCGGAGTCGTGACGCTTGTCTGGCCGGAATTGAAGGTACTCTGGATCAGCGTCTGGAAGGTGACCCACGTCGAACCGTTCAAGGAATACTGGACGTAGAGGGCATCGTTCGGATATGACCCGTAGTAGTAATGAGAGTACTTATAGGTCAGAGTGCTGACAGCAGTGGGAAATGCGATTTTGTTGACAGTCGTAAGATAAGCGGCCACTTGCGAGTAGCTCCAGTACCGCCCGTGAATGCATCCGTAAGTGCTGTCGTAGAACAACATCGAAGTATTGCCAGACAAGGCCCATACGCTCGAGTTGAAGGTGCTGAAATTGTCAGAGAACAACGAGACGGTGGCCGGACCATCGCTGTCCGCAACAGTGCTTGCAGTCCTGTACGGCGAAGGATACTGAGTTGCGCCCACAACCCCTACCACCCGCCAATAGAGTGTCATACTGCCCGGCAACCCAGCGCAGTTGCGGGTAGTGGTGCCCACAGCCACGGTGTAGTCAAACAGCAGGGCCGAAAACGAAGAGCCTGTGCTGATCTGGAGTCGGTATGAGTCAACCGCGTCAGATGGCGCTATCCAAGAGAAGTTCTGGCCGTCGGGAGAAATGGCCGCCCCATCCGACGGGGAAGTGAGAGACGGCACATAAGCGGCATAGGCCGTGTTCGCCGCGCAAAGGACCAGAAGTGCGAACGCTACAGAAAGAACTCGGCTCATAGTCTCCTCCAGAAGGAAGAATGGGTCACGTCTATTCTATTTCATCGACCCGAAGATTCAAGCGTTTTTTTCGGCTAACCATTAGTGGACTGCGATTCCCGGACGCTGCAAAAAAGAGGGGGCTCGCGCCCCCTCTCGTTGACCTCAGAAGCTGAATACTATCGGCCCTCGATGAGGCTCCTCACGATTGCCCGCACCGAGTGGTTCGCCATCGCGGATGCGACCTTCGGAGAGATAGCATAGTACAACCCGACCAAACCGGATCCGGAAGTGCTTGCGCAGACCGCGGAATCACGCGCAGCGCAGAGGCCCGCAACGGAATTGGCGGTCAGGGAACCGAACGCGGCCGTGGCGATAAAGCACCCGCCGCCGCCGCCGCTTACGTCGCTGCCGGGAAGGTGAGGAACTTCCGTGTAGCGGTTAACGAGCTCGCCGGAATAGTGATTTGTCTTGGCGTCAACGTACTTCAGAGAGCCGCCATCCCAGTAAGCGATGGCCGGATTGTTATCCGGATCAAGAGCGATTGCGTTGCCGAAACCAACATCTCCGGTCACGATCTTGGTTATCGCCCAGCTTTCGCCGTTGAACCGAGCATAATAGAGGCTGCCGAAGTCGTTGTAAGCGACGTGCGGATAGCCGTTTGTATCGATTTTCATGACAGCGTCGAAGCCGGTGATGCCCTGTGTATCAAGCGTGTACACCTGCCATCCGACGGCGAGTTCGCGAGCGAAGATGAGCCCCTGGCGATTGCGAGAAACCGTGTTTTCCTGGTACGAAATCAGGGCCCTGCCAGCGGGATCGAGGGCGAGGGACGAATTCATCCCGTAGTCGCCGCCTTCGGGGCTGATCCTGTTGATATCCCAGAAGTCCACGCCCCGCCACATCGTCGCAAGCTTCAGCGAACCATCGGTCGAGCTGTAGTATGCGATGCGAGGTTCGGCGTAGAGGGGGGTATACGCGAGCGAGCAGTAGAGGCCGACATTACCGTCAGTCTCGACATCGGTGATAGTAAAGGTGTTGGTTTCCGGTTTGCCAGGCGCGGGCGTGTAAGATGCGTAACGCAGGTCTCCGGTAGACAAGACGTAGTAGGCGATGCCAACGGTCCCGTCCGGAGCGAGTGAGATGCTCACGTACCGGCCAGCGCCTTCAGTTGAGTCAACAGTAACGATGCTCCAACCGGTGGAATCAAGCGTCGCATAGCGCAAAACGCCTCTTTCCGGATTGAAGTAGGCGACATTGGGAACATCAAAACGATCGAGAACAATCGCCATCCCGATCTCTCCAGCGCCGACTTCCTCGATAGTCTGCGTCAACCACTCTCCATCGAGGTTATAGCAGGCCTCAAGCGTTGCCGAAACCGGGTTCTGGAAGATGATGAACGGGCTACCGTCGCTCTTACGAGCAAGGGCAACACCCCTTCCCAGCACAGCGGAAGTCACATCACGCGGAGTTGTCCAAGTGTCGCTCGGAATGATCTCCGGCTGACCCCAGAGGAAGCTCACAGAGGAGGGCTCGGTGATTACGAAGGTGTAGTATGGCTTCGTTGAAGACGCAACTGAGCCGGTTCCGATGAAGCCCTTACAGTAGAAGACGCCGGTGTAGTAGTCCACGTAACCCGACACGGTATCGCCATCATAGTACCAGTAGTCGCCGACAGAGGGAACAGCGTGACCCGCACCGGTAGGATCAAGAATCCTGAAGCGGTACTGAATCATCCAGAACGACTCCATGGTGATTGCCCCGCGAACGGTGATCGTTATCGTGGATGGAGTATCGGTTACTGCCGGATACGTGACGCTGCCGAGGCCTGTGCCGTTCCAGCCAGGCAGCCATCTGTGATCGGCGTCCGACTCGGGCGGAATAGCAACGATAGTCACAGTGGCGAATTCATAGTACCAGCCATCATAGTCCTGTTGAAGCGACGCGCCATCTGTGATTGCGCTGACCGTAAGATAGAACTGCACGACCCAATGCGCCGTGAAAACCGATGGGCTGGTAACGTTAAACACCATGTCCGAAGTTCCGGAAGGAGTGGAGGGAAGACCCGTGCCGGTCCATCCACCAAACAAGAACTGCTGGGTTTCGTCCTCTGGGGGAGGCACGGCTTCAAGCTCGACCGTTCCACCGTCAAATCCCCAGATGGAAACTGGGTTGACAACACCGTAGTTTGTGCTGGTAGTGACGAGGTACTGGCGCAGCCAGATCCAAGTGATCGAGGACGGCTGAGTGATTACGTGCGTACCGGTGTCGCTGGCCGTGCCACTACCGATTGAGCCGGTGCCGGTCCAGCCGCCAATAACATAGCGCGTATCGTCAGTTGCATAGTACGGGCTCTGCGCGCCGAGGGCCACTTCGCTGCCCTCCGGATACCAGCCGGCCGGAGATCCGGTTTGCTGGCCATACTGGGAAACGACGGAAAGGAACACCTGCCGCTCCCATTGCCAGGTCAAGCTGGAAGGCTGGTTGATCGTGATTGTGCCGCTGAAGAACTCGCCGTCGACAACGGAGCCGGTTCCAGTCCAGCCAAGGTTCTTGTACATCACACCAGTGCCGGTGTCATGGAACGGAGTGGAAACAACGTCCTGAGTGGCGTCCGCGTAGTACCAGTAGTCGCCAACAACCGGCGAAATTCCACCGATGGTTGCCCCTGGCGGGTTGAAAATCCTCAGACGATACTGGATCTTCCAAGTCCAAGTGATCGTGGACGCCCTTGTAATGACAACAGAAACAGAAGTTGCCTGACCAAGGGGCGCGAAATTACCTGTTCCAATGAAACCGGAGCAGACCCACCTGGTTCCGTCGGCTATTCCGAGAACCGGGTTCTGAGTGATAGCAAACGTGGCCGACCGGCCATCCTGGAACCATCCGAGGCCACTGGGATTGGGAGCTCCCATGCCATCGGGTGAACTCACAATCACCCGGTACTCGTGGCGCCACTGCCATATAAGGGAACTTGTGCGATACATACTGAGCGTAATTGAGGAAGAGGTTCCCGTTGTTGGCACTGAACCGCTGCCGGAGTAGCCATCCTGAACATAGCGTTCATCGACGATTCCGGTGGGGTAGACATACTTCTCGGGGATCATGGCCGTAACCTGATCGCCATAGGTGTAAGTGATAACGCCCAACGGAGAGGGATTGCCTTTTGCCGATGAAACGGTCAGGTTTCTGTTGGTGCCGACATAGGTAGTATTGCCGTAGATCTTGATATTGTCGAAAAGCCAAGCCCCGTAGGGATACGATGTGCCGGTGTAGATGTGGAATCGGATGTAGATTGACTGGCCGACATACGTTGAGAGGGAGACGGTCTGATTCTTGAAGTCCGAAGGATATTCGTATGGGCTGCCACCGCCAAAGTACGTCCTGTTGCTGTTGGCGCCATGATCGTACAGAATATTCCAATTCGAGCCATCGGTGGAAATCTCGGTAGTCAAGTTCTCCGCGGAACCCGAGTTGTAGTGAGCCCAGTCGTATGAAAGCGTTGCGCCGGGCAGCGAGAGCGTAACGGGCGTGGTCATATAGAAGTAGAAGTGGTAGTTTGTCTGGCCGTAGAAATAGCAGTCGAGGTAGTTGTTCCCATTGTAGTTATACACGTACCAGCGCCCGGAGCTGTCTCTGGTCCAGCCTGTCGGGGTTGAGCTGCCGTCGTTGAAAGTCAGAGGCGTAATGATATCCTGGGGCCCACCGGTCGCCGCCTCGGTGTCAGGCAACGTCTTGAAAGAGAACGTTGATGAAATGTGCTGACCGGCGGAAGAATCGACCGCGATCACCCGCCAGTAGATGGTCTGCATGCCCGGTAATCCGCTGACGGTGTAGGATGTCGCGTTTGTGTTGTAGCCGAAGAGAAGTTCGGCAAAGGTGTTGGACAGTGACCACTGAATCGTGTAGAACGAGGGCGCAGAAGACCCGGCTGTCCAGGAAAAGCCCAGGCTGTCGGGCGCCCTGTTGACAGCGCCATTGACAGGCAGCGTCAACGACGGGATGTATGGGTCGGCAGCATAGGCGGTCTGAACGAATGCCATCGGCAGAAGAACCGCCAAGGCCAGAAGCACGGCTTTCAGGAATCTCATCTTCTCGCTCCTCGCTTAGGAGAAAACTCCAGAGTCGACAATTGTATGCCCGTGGGAAGGGAGTGTCAAGGATTTTTTGCCTATGCAGTAGTATCAGAGGGGGGTGCGAATGATGCGTTATTTCGCATTCACTCGCTCGTCGAGAAACTGGAAGGGGTCGAGGAAATCTTCCTTGCCAGCGGCAGAGTTCCTGTAGCCGACACATTTTTCGGCGGCAAAGGTTCCCTTGAACATCCCGAAATGGCTGTGCGCGGCGTGCCCGCCGTTCTCCAGTGAGAACGAAAGCCCCATTGTGCCAAGCAACTGGCCCTTCTTAACTACCTCGCCCACTTTCGCGAAGATGTTCTTTCCGCAGTGGCCATAAAGCGCACAGCAACTTTCCTTCTCGCTTATCCTGTGCTCGACGATAATCAGTCCGCCCCAGTCTCCGTAGTGCTGCACATGCCTGACACAACCGTCTGCAATAGCAAACACCCCTGCTCCCTCCTCCAGCCAGGCGACATCTTCGCCAAGGTGGAAAACGGTTGGCGTCTTCAGCGCGCCAAAGGGAACCGACGAGACACCGGGGATAATCTTCCGGTGGAACCCACTTACGGGATAGCCCCATTCGAGAGCCACCTGTATAGCGGCTTTTCCGTCCTTCGAGTATTGCTTCTCGACATAGCCAGCCGGAATCGCGAATCCATTCACGTAGGGCTGAACCGTCATCCCGGGCTTGCCTGAAGCGAAGCGCTCCCAGATAGCCTCGGGCAGGCTCTTCTTTTCCAGAAGAGCCACTGAAGCGGACAGAGCCGCACAAACAAACTTGTTCTCCTCCTTCTTCGCGCACTCGGCTATCTTCGCAGCGTATTTCCCCTTGTACGTTTTTGGGTCAATAACCAGGCAGAGCCCAATGGCCGCAGTCTCCCTGACGAGCGAGTTGCTGTCCGACAGTGCCGCGACAAACGAATCCGCGGATTCAGCATCGCGCATGTCGGCCAACCATCTGAGCGTGCGGAATTTTACGAACCAGTCATCGCCCGCGAGTCCGGCCCTGAATACCGGTAACAGATGCTGCTCGGGGACGCGAAGGAGAACCCCAATCCCCTTCGGGAACCACTCCTGAGCGAATTCTTTGGCGGATGCGTCATACTTCGCCTTAGCCTCCAGCAATTTTGGACCTTTCAGCTTGGCCATGGGCAGGTACTCTTCGTACAGCTTGCCGACAGCAGTCAGGACTTCGGCCTGCAAGGCTGCATACGTCGTCGGATCATTAGTGCTGTTGAATGCCTCGATCGGCGCTGTGAAGGAGTCCTCAGACCAGGTCTGAGCAGAGGCCAGAACCAGGAGGACGAGGACAAGCGAAGCTCTCGAAATGAATTTCATTTCCCTGCCTCTTTTCCCGGCTCGCGGAACTCCCTTGCCAAGAGCATGGCGTCTTCCTCAAGATTTGGCGATTCGCATATCAGGCTGCCTTCGACCGCATAATCCCGTAGCGCCCTGAGCAGATCGACATACCGAAAGTCGCTCTTCTCGAGATTCAGGTGCTTCTTTTCGCCCTTCGACGTGAATTCGATTCCGGCAACGTGCATGTGCATCGCCCTTAGCGCCTCGGATCCCAGTTCGCGCGAGACCTGGCGCAGCAGTGTGGAGAAATCTTCGTACGAGTTCCATCCTCCACCCGTTCTCGCGTGAAGATGGGCGAAATCCACGCAGAACCAAACTTGGGGAACCGCCCTGGCCGCGCCAAGAATCTCCTCCAGCGAGCCCCATTGAACCGGCTTGCCGGTGAGTTCAGGAGAAATCAGCACCGGGTTGTCCTCGGCAATAAGCGTTTCCGCAATTCTGCCAAGCTCGGAAATCACTGTCTGATGGACTTGTTCCCGCGGCATTCCAAGGAAAAAAGCCGCATGAAACGTTACCGACTTCGCGCCCAGGAGCTTTCCGAGCCTCGCGCTCGCAAGGATGTGGTTGACGGAGCGTTCTCTCTTGTCGGGCTCGCGGGCATTCAGGTTAATGTAGTAAGGCGCGTGAACAGTGATGGCGATACCGCTGTCCCTGGCGGCAGCACCCACTTCACGCGCGACATTCGGGTTCATCCTTGCGCCGTGAACGAACTCCACCTCGATAGCATCGAGGCCGAGTTCCCGGAGCAAAGGAATAGCATGGCGATAGTCCTTGCCATCAGGAAGACGGGCAGGAAGGCCCGCGGGTCCAAAATGCAGCATATGGCATCCTTCTTCAGGGAATTATACGAGACGGGCGCATGAAAAAACAGGGCGGCCCACGAGAGCCGCCCCATATCCAAGCACAAGTAAGAAGCGTTACTTCAGCGGGACGTAGCCTTTGCTCTTCATATTTTCAGCAATGAAATCGTACCAGTGCTTGCACTTGGCCTGGGCATCAGCATCCTTGATTGCGTTGGCGGATTGCTCCCATAGGGCCAGAATGCAGTTCAAGTTGATGGGGATATCCTGACCGGAGATCTTCACGGCTTCATCCATTGACTTGATTTCGCCCTTCTCCATCGCCTGGTACTTGCGCAGTTTCACGAAGAAGTCCCAGGTTTTTTCGAAGTCGGCGATGGCCTCTTTGTGGCGCGCGGCCAACTGGCGGTATTTGCCGCGCGTGAACCAGTAGTAGTAGTACTGCGCGTCATTGTCGCGGCCGAGTGCGATCGCCTGTGTCAAATCGGCAACGCACTTGTCCCACTCCGCCATCAAGCCGTAACAGTCACCGCGCCTGTAGAAGGAGTTGTCAGACTGAGGATCCCATTCGAGCGCCTTCGTATAGGCGGCAATCGCTTTGTCGTACTGTTGCCCCTTCTTGAGGGCGTCCCCGAGCAGCGACCAGACATCCGTGCACGGGACCAACTCGGCAGCCTTCTGCAGATCGGCGATGGCCTCGCGGATCTTGTTCATCTGAGCGAAATAGATGAACCCGCGCTGGTAATAGGCTTCGCCAAACTCCGGGTCCGCGGCAATCGCTCTTGAGAACGAGTCAACGGCGTCGGGGATGTAGCCGGTATCGCGAAGCAAAAGTCCAAAATCGAACAGAGCGGCAACATACTTCGGGTCAATGTCAAGCGCCTTGCGGAAATCCCGCATCGCGCTTTCCTTGTTGTTCTGTTGAAGGTAGTAAAGCCCACGGTTGTAGAAGAATGCGGGCTCGCTTCCCGACATATCGATTGCCCTGTTGTAGTCATCAAGCGCGCCCTTCAGGAATTTGCCTGAGGCCCGCCGGTCTTCGGTTCTCGCGGCCAGTTCACGCTGAGTATCGGCTCTCAACTTCCAACCCCACGCATCTTCGGGATTGTCTTTCACGTAGGGAAAGATGTAGTTCTGCGCATCGTTGAAGTTGTCCTTGAGCAGCAGAATCTTCGTGAGCCACATGTTGAAGACATTCTCAGGACTGACCTTCATGAACAGGCCTACGAGGCCGACAGAGCGCTCAAAGCGACCATTGTCAAAGGAAAACGCATGAAGAGTGTAGCTCTTTGGCCCCCACCTGGACAAGTCAAAGGGGCAGACGATGGGGAAGTACTTCTTGCTCGCATCCACGACAAACGGATATTTCTCCTTGATCGCGTTTCCATCCATGTCGCCGGGAATGAGCGCGAACAAAGCGGCGAAGTCCTTTTCGGCCTCAGCAGGTTTCCCGAGGGAGATGTAGGCCTTGGCCCGAAGGTAGTAAGCCTCTGCGTTGGCGCCCTTTTCGAGCAAAGCTGTGCAGACGGCAACCACCTTGGCGAAGTCGCCCTTGTCGAATGCCTCACGGGCCGAGGAGACATCCTCAGCGAAGACTCCTGCCGAAAGCAAGCAAAGACAGAGACAGGCGAAGAGAGTTCTCGCGAACATCTTTCCTCCGTTGATGGAGTTCATCAATTAGACGCACACCGACCGACACTCTCGATAAGTCGGCCGGGCAACACAGACGGGACCGTCGAATAACTACGATTCCGCCGAATATGTTACACTTTTCTTCCCAACAGTCACCAAAGAGGCAAATGCCGGGATAAGGAAAACCGCGAGCACACCATTAGCAACAGCCGAAGCGAGGCCGTTCAGCAACGCGTCAGGGAGAGCGGAAAAGGTCATCGAGGAATCCGCGAAGACCAGGAAGATCGCTCTCGATGCAAGCAGAAACACTCCTGAGAGAAAGAACCTCCCCACAGGATTTTCGGCACTGACGTACACATTACAGGCCGATGTGAGGAGAGCGGCCACCGAGAAGGAAAGCGCGAACCCGGCAAATCGGCCACCCGAGAAGAAATCTGCCAACAGACCCAGAATGGCGGCCACCGGCATCCGGTAGCCGCGCTCCGTTCTCAGCACAATCGCCAGCACGAGAATAGCGTACAGTTCTGCAGAGAACCTGCCGATCGGCGCACCAAGCGAGTTCTGAAGAAACAGCACTGCAGGAATCAGCAGCAGCGCCGGAACGTTCATCTGAGTTCCTTTGGCACATACACCGGCGCGGGGCCGACCCAGTTCAGTGGGATGTAAAGATCCTCGCAATTCCTCGTACCAGGTGCCGGAGCCACCTGAATTATCCACAGAAGTCGCACAGGATCCCGCTTGCAGTCGGAAACGCGCCCGATCAGGAATCGGGAGGGAACATCAGCGTTGTCGTCGGACGAAACAACTGCCCCGCCAGCGGAGATCTCAGCTTCAATTGGGACAAAACGCACTTCCAGGCCGATTCCCGTGCCCCAGGCAACTCCCTTGTCTCCCCCGCTCTCGACCACTACCGGTACGCGAAACATCGGGTGGCGCACACCGACGACCAGAGATACTGTTCTCCCTGCCCTGTATATCCGGCCCACAATCGTCCGACCTGAACATACAGCCATTCCGTCACGAACCCCGTTGTTGGTACCGACATCGACAGCGAACACTTCCGCCGCGCCAGCGGGATCCCGG
>JBAZOJ010000048.1:0-17701 GCA_041648755.1 Candidatus Brocadiia bacterium | reverse complement strand
GTTCGAACTCTCCAGCGGAGGGATTCTCTTCCTTGACGAAGTCGTCTCCATGTCGTCGGATATGCAGAAGAGCCTTCTTCGGGTTCTCGAGCGCGGAGAGGTACTGCCTCTTGGATCCGAGAAACCTGTCAAGGTGGATGTCCGCGTCATCGCCGCCGCCAACATAGACGTTCGCGAAATGGTTTCCGAGGGCTCGTTCAGGCAGGATCTCTACTATCGGCTGGCGGTTCTGACCGTTGAGCTACCGACGCTACGCAATCGGCGCGAGGATATCCCCCTCCTGATCGACCACTTTTTCGCAAAGTATCCGAACCCGAACGGAGTGTCAATTACTCCCGCAGCAGTGCGAAAGCTACAGGCATACTCCTGGCCGGGCAACATCCGGCAGTTGGAAAACGAGATTCGCCGGGCACTGGCAATAGGTCGTGGAACGCTTGACGAAGGATTCTTTGAGTTTGCGACCGGCGGCGTTACAAATGACGTTTTACCTACGCTGAAGCTCGACGAACTCGAGCGATACGCTATCGAAAGGGCGCTTGCTCTGGCCGATGGACAGAAAGTGCGTACAGCAGAATTGCTGGGCATACCCCGACGTACTCTCTACGAAAAGCTGAAACGGTACGGGTTATGACGCAACAGCGCGCGACGCTGCCATACTACTTTCAGTGCCGCGAAAACCAAAAAATAAGTTGACAATGGAGCCTTCGCTCCGTAACATATGGATTCCGTTGTACTCAGCGTGAGTCTTTCCCCATTCGAGTGGCTGGCAACGCCGCCACGACGCAGACTTGGGAGGAGAAGATGAAAGTTCTGTTCAGGACGTTCTTGCTGGTGGCTATCGCGATCACCATGGTGTTCGCAGGTGCTAGAGCGGCTATCGCTGAGCACAAGTTCGGCCCCGATGCGTTGAACTACTATCAAGGCACTGACGCCATCGAGGACCAATGGATCGACCTCCTGTCAGCAGGCGGCGCGATCAACGGCCTGAACTCGTTGCTGAGTCCATCAGCAGGCCTCGATGATAACTGCACGCAGTTGATAGACATTGGCTTCAACTTCAACTTCTACGGCAACATCACTACGAAGTTGTACATTAACCTGAACGGGGTTCTGATTCTGCAGCCGCCAACCGGCGCACCCACCCCGGCCACATCAGACCTTACCCGGAACTTTGCTCCTCTTGGAGCGAATGGAACTCCGAACGGTGACGGCACAGCATATGTCTTGTGGTCTGATATCCTGCCGAACAGCATTATTGCGCCATTCTGCGCGAATCTGACCTTCACGACCGGCTCCGGCTCCCTCCTGTACCAGACAGTGGGTTCCGGCACCAACAAGATTTTCATCGCTCAGTGGAAGAACGTTCCGCTCATGAATCACCCCGAGCAGACGGTTACTTTCCAGATTCAGCTTCACGCGAACGGCTTCATCTATTTCGTGTACCAGACCGTGCCGGACAGCTTGGCTGACCCGCTCGACGGTTCTCGTTGGACCGGCGTGGAGAACGAACAGGGAACAGTTGGCCTCACTTACACCACAACGCAGTCGGCCAACCCCAATAATCGTGTTCCCTATACGCTCACAACCGGCCTCAACATCCTCATTTACTCCAATCAGGACACCGTAAAGCTCTCGGTAGTTTCCGCTTACGGCAATCCTTCTCCTCCTGTTGGAGACCAGGTTCCCCGTCCAAAAGATTCGCTCGTAACCGCTGTTGTCGAGCCCACTGTCGAGACAACTCCGGGCATTCGTTATCGCTGCACGGGCTGGGTCGGCACCGGCTCCTGCCCGGCCTCATGGGACGGCACCGGTTCACCCAACTTTGTGGTCTTCAAGATCGAACAGGATTCGTCCATCACATGGCAATGGATTCAGGAATTCCGCATCCAGGTGGATTCTCTGGGCAACAACGGAAACCCGCAACCCCCCATCGGCGATAACTGGTACCCCGCGTTCAACACTGTTCAGTTGAGCGTCACGAGCCCCTATCAGTCGTGGAATTGCTCAGGATTTACCGGCACCGGAGACATCGGAGCAGGCACTCAAACCTCCTTCTCAATCACTGTAACCCAGCCGTCCACCATCATCTGGAACTGGGCATATTCCGGCAACCTTCTCTCCCTGGGCGTTATATCTCCGTTCGGGACACCCAATCCCGCCGGCCTGACCCTGTGGTCTCCCGGCGCGGTGATTACCGCAACAGTCCCGGCTACGGTTGATGTGGGCGGAACGATCTATAACTGCACCGGATACGCCGGAACGGGATCTGTCCCGACCGTTGGCGTTGGAAATTCGGTCACCTTCACTATCCTTGCGAACTCGAACATCACTTGGAATTGGCAGAAGCAGGGCGGCGGCACGCTTCTTCTCACAATCAACTCTCAGTTCCCGCCGATTCCCGGCTACAAGCGCCTTTTCGACAGAGAAACCGTGTACGTCAGCGCTCAATCCCCCGTCGAGGGCAGCGGCTATCGCTGGGTCTGCAGCGGGTTCACGTCCAACGGTTCACCCATCCAAGCCCCGAGCACGGCATCCTCTTTCTCCTTCCTGATGACGACGGCAACGACAATCAACTTCCTGTGGCAGCGCTACTTCAGACTTGACGTTGTCTCCGGAACCGGCACGGAACTCCTTGGCAATCCTCAGTTGTCAGTCGGCGGAGGCTCCAATCTGCCTGTTCAGGCCGAGTCCTGGTGGTTCACCACGATGCCGTTCAGTCTCTCGGTCACATCTCCCTTCATCCCCGATGGCACCAGCGGTGTTCGTTATACTTGTCTTGGCTGGTCCGGCATCGGCAACATTCCTCAAACCGACCACAGCACCACTTCAGTCGTGTTCTTTATGGACACCCCCACTGAGATCACGTGGAATTGGCAGAAGGAATATCAGTTCACAGTCCTCAATCCCCGCAACCTCCCCGGCCCGAACCCCAGTGTCGGATCCTACTGGTATCCCGCCGGTGCGACGGTCTCAGGTTCCTCAATCAACAAGTCCGGTCCGTACGCCTGCATGGGCTATAACGGCACCGGTTCTGTCGCTGACAGCACTGCAATAACTTTCTCGTTCATTATCGCTGAGCCCAGCAGCGTTGAGTGGGTTTGGGAGCTTACGCTTCCCGCTTTCGCTGCTCCCCAGATCGTTGACACCACAAGCGGCTTCTACACCGCCCTTGCCCGCGAGTCCGGCACCGGATATCCGTGGATTGCCTTCTTCGATAGCGACAACGGCGACCTCGTCGTAGTGCATTTCGACGGCACCAACTGGATCCGCCAGTCAGTTGCCACCATCGGCAACACCGGGCAGTTCCCATCGATCGCTCTTGACAACCTCAACTATCCGCACGTTTCCTACTACGATGCCTCCAATGGCGACCTCAGGTATGCCCACTGGACCGGCGTCAATTGGGAACTAATCCTCGTTGACGGCGATGGAGATGTAGGCCAGTATTCTACAATCGCCCTGCTCTCCACCCCGAATGGAATCGTACCGGCAATCGCCTACTACGATGCCACCAATCGCGTTCTGAAGTATGCCGAGCGCTCTGGCAGCGGCTTCGCAACCCAGACAGTTACTGCTGCCGGCAACGATTGCGGCAAATTCGCTTCGCTCGCTTTTGACGGATTCCGCAATATCCCGTCCATTGCGTATTACGATGCAACAAACGGCGATGTCATGTTCGCATCCCGCCTCGGCGGTATCTGGACTTCCGAAGTTGTGTTCGGCGACGGCGACGTAGGGCGCTTCAGTGCCCTTGCTTTCAATGCCGACAACGAGCCCGGCGTTTGCTACTACGACCTGACCAACCGCGACCTGAAGTACTCTCAGAAGCACAATGGCACGTGGATGGCTCCGGTTACCGTTGACAGCGACGGCGATGTAGGCCAGTTCTGCAGCCTCAAGTTCACAGCCAACAACATACCGATGATTTCCTACGCCGATTACGGCCGCGAGACCCTCAAGTTCGCGTTCTTCACCGGCGTTGACTGGACGACCATGAACCTCGACAGCAATGGTAACAATGTTGGCTGGTACACGAGCCTTGCTCTTGACAGCTACGGCAACCCCGGCATTTCATATGCCACCAGCACTTCGGTCAAGTACATTCAGGTTGACCCGGCTGTGGATACCGGCGACGGCGGCACTACCCCGCTGGCTCAGGGCGGCGGAGCTGCCTGCTTCATCGCTTCGAGCGCGTTCGGCACAATGGCTGCCTCCACGGTTGAGGCCCTCTGCTCTTCGCGCGATGCCTCCATCATGTCGGCCGATTCCGGATCTGCTCTCATCAGCCTGTACTACGCGGTATCTCCCTCCTTGGCGAATGCCGTGCGTATGTCCGAGTCCGCCCGCGCGACTGTTCGGGCTTTCCTCGGCGAGCTGGTGAAGTAAGCATCTTCTCTCAGTTGTCAAAAGGGAGCCCGACCTCGGGCTCCCTTTTTTGTTTACTGCGGGTCAGTGTTGTCCAATCTCTCCCGACAGCTACAATGGTCGGGCTTGTTCGCATAAGGAGTTTCGATGTACGATCTGGCAATTATTGGTGGCGGTCCTGCCGGATATGCCGCTGCCATTCGGGCCGCACAACTGGGCGGCAATGTCGCTCTTGTCGAGGAATCCAAACTTGGCGGAACCTGCCTTCATTGGGGCTGCATCCCGACAAAGGCCCTCATTCGGTCCGCTCATCTCTATGCCGAGATCCTTGGCGCTTCCGAGCACGGCATCAGAGCCGCCGCACCAGAGCTTGATTGGACGGCCGTGCAGGCCCGCAAGGACAAAGTAGTTACAAATCAACACAAGGGCCTCGACCTGCTCGTCAAGTCGTGGGGCGTAACCACTGTTCCCGGCAGGGGCCGAGTTTTCTCCGCCGGGGCGATCGAGGTCACCTCCCCCACCGGCGTTCAGGTTATCGAAGCACACCACATTCTCCTCGCAACCGGCTCCGAGCCAATCCAGCTTCCGGGCCTGATATTCAACGGCGACTCCATAATCAGCTCTGATGACGCTTTGCACCTGAAAGCGCTGCCTAAGTCTCTCATCGTGGTCGGTGGCGGCGTAATCGGATGCGAGATGGCCTGCCTTTTCGCGCAATTTGGCGTTGACGTTACAATAGTCGAACTGATGCCGACCATCCTGCCTATGGTTGACACCGAGATAGTCGCGATACTGTCGCGGTCACTGCGCAAACTCAAAATCAAAGTCCTGACGGGAGTGAAGTTCGAATCCGGCCGCACCGCAGAGGGTCGTTTCGCGGGAACGTTGAGCGACGGCAGGGAAGTAACCGCCGACAAGTGCTTAGTCGTCGTCGGTCGCCGCGCACGCCTGTCGGGCAATGGAATTCCCGAACTCGGTCTGTGCCCGAACGGCAAGACTATCGCGGTCAATGATCTCTGCGAGACCTCGTTAGCCGGAGTGTACGCAGCCGGAGATGCCACCGGCAAGTGGATGCTTGCCCACAGCGGGTACCGGATGGGCGAGGTGGCTGCCTCCAACGCTCTCGGTCACCACGAGAGCCTCGAAGGCGTCACGATCCCCAACGGCATTTTCACCACTCCGGAAATCGGCACCGTCGGGCTCGGCGAGGAAGAGGCGAGAAAGAAGTACGGCGAGATAATCGTCGGTCGCTATCCCTATCGCCCTCTTGGCAGGGCGCAGGCAGGCGGGAACCTCGAAGGCATGTTCAAGATCGTCGCCGACGCCAAATCCCGCACAGTAGTCGGCGCGCACATTATCGGCGAATCGGCAACAGAACTCGTCCACGAGGGTGCCCTTGCGGTCAGCGCAGGGCTGAAGATCGATGCGGTCGCCGAAATGGTTCATTCTCACCCCACGCTCAGCGAAGGCTTCGGTGAGGCTGCCGCCGCTTCGATCGGTCGCAGCATTCATTCCCCCGGAGGGAAGAAATAGTGCTGCGCGTTCACCGGCTTGGAAGCCGGGCCTACTCAGTCGCTCTGCCAATGCAAACTGCCCTGAACGCGGCTGTCAGGAAGCAGCGTCCTCCTGACGACTTCCTTATTCTTGTCGAGCATACCCCCGTCATTACACTCGGTCGGTCCTGGAAGGGCGGGAACATACTTGCCGATCCGCAACGGTTGCGCGAGTTGGGCTTCGAAGTCCATGAAGTCACCCGTGGCGGCGACGTAACTTACCACGGCCCCGGCCAGCTTGTCGCATATCCGATTTTCGACCTCAACCGGCATGGCAAGGATATCCACGTTTTCCTATCCAACCTGGAGCAGACCGCAATCGAGGTTCTGTCCACCTACGGCCTGAAGGGCGAGCGCAAGGAAGGAATGACCGGAGCATGGGTTGCGGACTCCAAGGTTTGCGCCATAGGCGTCGCAATTTCAGGTTGGGTCAGCTATCACGGCCTCGCGTTCAATGTCGATCCGGATCTTTCGCACTTTCGACTGATCGTCCCCTGCGGGATAAGCAAATACCCGGTCGCAAGCCTCAAGACGTTTCTCGGCTCCGCTCCCCCGATGCGGGAGGTCGAGCAGCGGTTCGTTGCGGCCTTTCAGACCGTCTTCGGCATCACCGATGTCAAGGAGTTCGATGACTCACAAAAGGATCGCCTTTCCTGCATGGATGAAGAAGGGCGTCTCACATATTGACGAGACTGCTGTCGGCCGAATCCTCTCTGAGGATGGCATGAACACGGTCTGCCGCGAAGCTACCTGCCCTAACCGTAGCGAGTGCTACCACGCAGGCACGGCAACCTTCCTGATTATGGGAAGAGTCTGCACCCGCCATTGCCGGTTCTGCGACATCACATCCGGAGTACCCTCCCCTCTCGACCCCGGAGAGCCGCACCGCCTCGCGGACGCATCTGTCAAGATGGGCTTGAAGTACGTCGTGGTGACATCCGTGACCCGGGACGACCTGCCAGACGGCGGCGCATCGCATTTCGCTCAGACCATCGGGGCGCTCCGAGCCAGGGGCATCTCAGCCATCGAAGTCCTTATCCCCGATTTCCGCGGCTCAACTGAGGCCATCGATGCCGTTATCGCCGCTCAGCCGGATGTGTTCAACCACAACGTCGAGACCGTGCCGAGATTGTACTCCGAAGTCCGTCCACAGGCCAATTATGACCGTTCGCTCGAAGTTCTTCGCCGGGCGGCCGCGGCGGGGCTCGCGACAAAGACCGGAGTAATGCTTGGGCTCGGAGAAAGACCCGAGGAGGTGCTTTCTCTCCTGCACGACCTTCGTTGGGCTGGAGTAAGCGCGATTACCATCGGCCAATACCTTGCCCCGTCCCCGATGCACCACCCTGTAGTGGAGTTCATCCCACCTGCCCGGTTCGAGTACTACGCGGATTATGCCGAATCGCTTGAAATCGCTGCTGCGTCAGGCCCATTTGTACGCTCAAGCTACCGGGCGGAGGAGATGTTCGCCCGCATACGAAAAGAGGCGCGATGAAGACCGAATTGCGCATCCCTGAAATCAGCAAGAATCCTGCTGCTGAGATTGTAGTTTCCACCTGGTACAAGAAGCCCGGTGACCGCGTTGTGGCGGACGAGCCCATCGCAGAGTTGCTGTTCGACAAGGCCGCGTTCGACTTTTGCGCCCCATGCAGCGGAGACTTGCTCGAGATTTCAATGCCCGAGGAAGCAAAGGGCTGCGTGGGTTCTCTTCTTGCGATAATGGAGACGGAATCTTGAAAGGCCGCCTGATTGTATTTGAGGGCCTCGACGGCTGCGGGAAGTCCACGCAGATGAAGCTCTGCGCCCAACGCCTCACTAAGGCTGGCTTTGACGTTCTCACCATTCGCGAGCCCGGCAGCACAAAAGCGGGAGAGAAGATCAGAAAGATCATCCTCTCCCATTCCAGCGAGCTGGACGTACGTGCAGAGCTTCTGCTGTTCCTGGCTGCGCGCGCTCAGTTATGCCATGACATAATTGCGCCGGCGCTCAAGGAAAAGCGTGTCGTTCTGGCCGACCGTTTTCTCTGGTCCAGCGCCGCCTACCAAGGCGCGGGGCTCGGAGCAGGCATCGACCATGTGCTGAGAATCGGGAGATATGCGACGTATGGAATCAAGCCCGATTTGTACATAGTGTTCGACATCGATCCTGCGTTGGGATTCATGCGAAGGGGCGAGACGCACGACCGAATCGAAGCGCGGTCGCGCGAGTTTTTCAACAAGGTTCGCCTCGGATACCGGGCGCTTGTTGCAGGCACGCCCGGCAGTTCAGTTCTTCTTGACGGTTCCCGCGACATAGAGTCGCTTTCCGATGAGGTTGCAGGCCATGTTGCAGGCGTCCTGGGACTCGATCGTCTCCCATAGCACCCGCGTGAAGGCAATTCGCACGGCGCTCAGACGCGACGAACTGCCTCACTCGATGATGATGCTCGGTCCCCGCGGGATCGGCAAGCGCCGCATTGCGCTCTGCGCCGCGTCTTCCCTTCTGTGCAAGGTCTCGAAACCCGGATCCTTCTGCGGCGAGTGTCACGACTGCCGTCGAATATGGGCCGGAACCCATCCTGATGTGATTTCCGTGCGCCGCCGACTGGCCACCGATTCCGTATCGAAGAAGTCGGATGGCGAGGGCAAGGAATCGCGGTTCATCGCAATCGGAGATGAAGACGAGCCCATTTCCAACCTGCTCCATACAGTCCGCGGTATGTGCGAAGTCGCCTCGCTGAAGCCATTCGAGGCCGACCGCAAGGTATTCATCGTTGACGAAGCCGAGCGCATGACTCACGAAGCACAGGATGCCCTGCTCAAGACGCTTGAACAGCCTCATGAAGATACGTACATCATTCTCCTGTGCCGTGGAAGACACGCGGTCAAGGAGACCATTTTCTCGCGCTGCAGCGTACTTCAGTTCCATCCTCTTTCCGAGGCGGATGTCGCAACGGTAATCTCCCGCGAAGTGCCCCACGCCAATCCGGACGATGTCCGGTTAGCGTCTTTCTTCGCAGACGGGAGCCCCGGCAGAGCCATCGAGCTACTGGACGAAAATCTGCGTGACGAAATCCGCGCGTTCTTCGAGTGGTTCACCGCGCTGCCCCTATCCTCGCCCCTTGCTCATGCCGAATCTCTGATTGCACGACCCGAGCACGAATTCGGGCCGCGCAATTTCGAACCAATCCGCGTCAGACTTGAGCTATACTTCAGGATGTTGATATCCATTGTCAATGCACCTGACCGTTGCCCTTGTGCCGATGTGGCCAATGGGTGGGCAATATCCCTGCCGCAGACCGCGAGAGCCGAGATTGCGGCCGCCGCCCTTGAGGCGATCGCCGACCTCGCACGAAACGTCAGGGCCCAGTTCGTTTTGGATTATCTCACCACAAGGATTCTCTCCTATGTCCCAAAACCCGGACGAAAATGAAATAAAGGTCCCTCAGCCGACTTCCCCTGAGCCCCTCCCCGCTCAACCGGCTTTACCTGAACCTCAACCGATCGCGCCCGAGCCACAAGCAGCCGCGAGCGAATCACAAAGAGACGAAGCCGAGTACCGGCATGAGGAGACAACAAGGCACGAACGGCCCTCGTCCTCAATATCGGGCAGAATGCCAGCACGCTACTACTCCTTTGACCCCAACGGGCGCGTGAAGGAACTCGTCTCCTCGGGGACGGATTTCCAGATCATACATTGCCGATACGGCAATATGAGCAACTCCGGCTCGTTCTTCACGACCACCGGGGATATCGCCCGCGAGGAACACATTGTTGTCAAGACGGCAATGGGCGTCGAAATGGCCCTCGCAATTTCCACCCCGCGCCAGTATTCCTCCTCAAAGCAGGGCTACCCGACAGAGGAGTTCGATGGCGAGATCGTCCGCGTCGCTGCGAAGGAAGACATCGAGCGCTGGAACCTCATCCGCGACGAACTCGAGCCCAAGGAGTTTTCTTTCTGCCGCGAGATGATAGCCACCCATGCTCTGCCGATGAAGCTCGTCGATGTCGAGCATCTTCTCGGTGGCGACCGCATCGTGTTCTACTTCCTCGCGGATGGCCGCGTCGATTTTCGGGCACTGGTGCGCGACCTGTCCAAGGAATTCAAGACCCGCATCGAAATGCGCCAGATCGGGGTGCGCGATGAGGCCAGGCTGCTGGCAGACTACGAGCACTGCGGCATGCCCCTGTGCTGCAAGTCGTTCATGCACGACCTTCAGCCGGTAACGATGAAGATGGCCAAGCAACAGAAGACCACGCTCGACCCCACCAAGATCTCGGGCCGGTGCGGTCGCTTAATGTGTTGCCTGCGGTTCGAGGACGATGTCTATTCCTGGCTTCGCACAAAGCTGCCGCGGAAGGGACAGATTGTCGAGTGCGCCAACGTCACCGGCGAGGTAGTCAACGTCAGCTTGTTGCGTGAGATGGTGCTCGTTGCCGATTCCTCCGCCGAGAACCCCGTCTGGGTAAAGATGGCTGACATCAAGAAGGTGCGCGAGCGCCCCGGCGCCCCGCCTCCACGCGAGAGAGAAAAGGAAGACGAGAAGGAAAAGGAACCGGAACAGGACAAGGAGTAATATGAGCGACGGCAAGTTCTACGTAACCACACCGCTTTACTACGTGAATTCCGAACTTCACGTAGGAAGCTCCTATACAACCATCGCAGCCGACATCCTTGCGCGCTATCACCGTTCGCACGGCAAAGAGGTCTTCTTCCTGACCGGCAGCGACGAGCACGGCCAGAAGATTTTGCGCGCCGCAACCGAAAAAGGCATGAAGCCGCGGGAATTCGCCGATTCCATCGTCGCCACCTTCAAGGACCTCTGGAAGGACCTCGGCATCGAGTACGACTTCTTTATCCGTACTACGGATGCGGATCACGAACGCCGCGTCGTCAACCTGTTCAAGAAGTTGATGGACCAGGGCGATATCTACCTGGGACGCTACGAAGGCCCTTACTGTACCTTCTGCGAAACCTATATCAAGCCGTCCGAGGCCGTTGACGGGAACTGCCCGTCCTGCCATCGTCCCACAGAGACCATCGTCGAGCAGAACTACTTCTTCCGCCTCTCCAAGTACGGCGAGCGCATCCTGAAGCACATCGACGCCAATCCGAACTTCATCCTCCCGGCCTACCGGCGCAACGAAATTCGTAACCGGATCGAAGCTGGCCTCGACGACATCTCCGTGTCACGCAGTTCGTTCGACTGGGGAATCCCTGTCCCCGGCGACCCGCACCACATTATCTATGTCTGGTTCGATGCCCTGCTCAACTACATCTCAGCGCTCGGTGCGTCCGAGGACGAAACCCAACTCCGCAAGTGGTGGCCTGCCGATGTCCACCTGATGGCCAAGGACATCCTATGGTTCCACACCGTCATCTGGGGTGCAATGCTTATGGCGCTCGGCTACGAACTTCCGAAGAAAGTCTTCGCCCACGGTTACTGGACCATCAACGCCGACAAGATTTCCAAGAGCAAGGGCAATATCATCTACCCGCGCGACGTCACCGGCAAGTACGGCCGCGACGCCCTGCGCTTCTTCATGTTCAAGGAGATGCCGTTCGGCCGCGATGGCGACTTCTCGATGCCTGCGGTTGACTCCCGCTACCATACCGAACTTGGCAACTGCCTGGGCAACCTTGTGATGAGATCCGTCTCGATGGTCGAGCGCTATTTCGGCGGAATCGTCCCCGAGCCCTCCTCTCCCGATGAGGATGGCGACAAGCTCGCGGCGGCAGCCGAAGCCCTTGCGGGCAAAGTATCCGCACAACTCGAGAACCTCGCACTCGGCGAGGCCCTTGATACCATCTGGGAAGTCGTGCGCGATGCAAACAAGTACGTGGAGCAATCCGCGCCGTGGACCCTCGCCAAGCGCGGCGAGACCGATAAGCTTGCGACTGTAATGTATTACCTCATCGAGACCTGCCGCCTGTTGCTGGTCAACCTGTACCCCTACCTGCCGGACACGTTCGCCAACGGTATGCCGCAGCTTGGAGCTTCGGCCGACACCGCGGACCTGCGGCCGCAGGAAAAGTGGGGGCTCACGAAGCCCGGCACCAAGGTGAGTAAGGGCGCGGCCCTGTTCCCGCGAATCGAGGAGAAGAAGGCCTGACGAAAGATGGGCCTCGTACCATAAAGGTCGCGTATGCACCTGAACGAAGGAGGTCGAATGCCGGTACTTGATTGCTCAGCGTTTGAGAATGCGATCTCTCAACTCGAAAAGAGCATGAGTTATCTGAATTCCGACGCCAGCCGCAACGACAGCAACCTCCGCGACCAGTTCCGGGCAGCGGTTATCCAGGCGTTCGAGTTTACCTATGAACTGGGTACGAAGATGATCCGACGCCAGCTTGGGCAGATCGCAGCGAATCCCGGCGAACTGCGGGAGATGAACTTCCTGGATCTGATTCGCACGGCCGCCGACGCTGGCCTGGTTCGGTCAGTCCCGCCATTCAAGGTCTATCGCGAGATGCGAAACCTGACCGCCCACACTTACGATGGCGCCAAGGCCGAGATGGTGTTGTCCAGCATGAGTTCCTTCCTGGAGGACATGCGGTTTCTCCTTGGCGAACTGCAGCGCAGGAACAATGAAGCCAATTGACGTCGCCCCGCATGACTTTGAGAATGTGAAGGCCATTCTCATCGCACATGTCCCCGAATTCGAAGTACGCGCTTTCGGCTCGCGCGTAGTCGGGACAGCGCGGGTGACCTCCGATCTCGATCTGGCAGTTATGACGGAGACCCCTCTCGCTCTGGCGCGTATGGCCGATCTGCGTGAGGCCTTTTCCGATTCAGACCTGCCATTCAAAGTTGACATTGCCGACTGGGCCGCTACGACCGAGAATTTCCGCCGCATCATCGACGCTGAATTTGTGGTGATCCAGGAGGGATCTCAGCGTTAGGAGGCCTTGTCAGGGTGGTTGGTGAAGAAGGCCGCCCGTTGCGGGTGAGGAACGCCAAGTCGAGTTGGGCGAGACCCGCCTCAGGAGGGTTCGCCAAGAACAGCCTTGCCAAGGCAGTGCAGCCAAAGACCAAGAGTTCTTTACCACGACCGCTTCGGCGGCGAGGCCGTGCGAGCCAAATACATCCTCCTTCCCCCTTCGCCGCGCCTCCGGAGGACAAGTCGCCGGGCCTACGGCGGACATTGCTCCATACACGAAAGTAGAACAGGCTGCGAGGCCACGGAGTGAAGCGAGAAAAACGGCCATTAACCGCCAAGCCGAAGGTCCGCCTCAGGAGGAACGCCAAGTCGAGTTGGGCGAGACCCGCCTCAGGAGGGTTCGCCAAGAGCAGCCTTGCCAGGGCAATACAGCCGAAGACAAAGAGTTTCTACCACAAACGCTTCGTCGGCGAGGCTCAGTGAGACAACGCGAAGCGATCGGAGAAAAACAGCCTTGCCAAGGCAATACAGCCGAGGACAAAGAGCTTTTACCACGAAACACACGAAACACACGAACAGCAGCCTTGCCCGGGCAGAAGAACGATGAAAACGAAACAGGCCGGAGACCGGGGGGGGCTCTGAGCCGTTGGCATCGCTCGTGTTGCGGGAAATCACTCAGAATCACCATTTCCAAACCTGCTCCACTTCCCCTGCAAATGGCCGTCCGCCCGATGCCTGTCACTTCCCCTCTCCACGGATCTCCTCCCCATAAAATTGCACCGGGCCACAAAATATGGTAGTCTTTGCAGAAGACCTTCCCCTTGCTGGCACACATCCTGCTATTCCGCGAAGAGTTACCAGCATCCGGCAAGTCTAACGACGACAATGGATTAGGTCGTCCGAGTATTGAAACTGCTATGGCGGGAGTGGCCCTGCCTGCGAAGATGGGCTTACCTTCCGCAAAATCCCCAACCGACAGGGACGTCTTTTGGTGCAGCCTGGCGTGAAGTTTGAACGCAGGGGAATTCCCCTGCGGCAGATGTTCCCGTTACTCAAGGAGACCAGAGATGGCAAGGAAGAAGCGCGCCCCCGACGGAAATGAAATCTTGCGCACAACGGCTGAGGAGGCACTCCTGGTGAGTGAAGGCGCGTTGGCGCATGTATTCGAGACTGCGAGCGTAGGGATGTCAATCACTCTTCCTACGGGAGAGATCTCCGTAAACAAGGCGTACTGCGATCTTTTAGGATACACTCCGGAAGAGCTAAAACTGCACAAATGGCAGGACGTTACGCCGCCGGGCGATATTGAATCGGTTCAAGACGAGTTTTCTCAGCTCCTGACAGGCGGAAAGTCCTCAACACGTTTCGACAAGAGGTATGTTCACAAGAACGGTTCACTCATATGGGCTGATGTCAGTGTGGCGCTGCTTCGCGACTCGGCTGGCAACCCCCTTTATTTCGCCAAGACAATTGTGGACATTACCCAGCGCAAGCAGGCCGAAGATGCTCTGCGCGAAACAAATGAATACCTTGAGAACCTGTTCAACTACGCCAATGCCCCCATCATTGTGTGGGATCCGCGATTTCGCATCACCCGCTTCAACCGCGCTTTCGAGTCACTGACCGGGCGAAGCGCCGCCGAAGTCATAGGACAGTCAATCGAAATTCTCTTCCCTCCGGAAGAGGTGCAGACATCAATGGACCTGATCCGACGAACACTGACGGGCGAGCATTGGGAAACAGTCGAGATCGGCATCCTGCACCTTGACGGGTCGGTGCGGACAGTCATATGGAACTCAGCCAGTGTCTGCGCAGCCGACGGAACGAGCCCTGTGGCAACCATCGCTCAGGGTCAGGATATCACCGAGCGCAAGGTGGCGGAGGAGCGGCTTAAGCGCACTCTTGCCGAGTTGTCGCGATCCAATAAGGAATTGGAGCAATTCGCCTATGTAGCTTCGCACGACTTGCAGGAGCCGCTTCGCATGGTCTCCAGCTTCACGCAACTTCTGGCTGAACGCTACAAGGACCAACTCGATGAGAAGGCCCGGAAATACATCAACTACGCCGTAGATGGCGCCGTTCGAATGCAGCGCCTTATCATCGATCTTCTTGCCTACTCACGCGTCGGCACCCGCGGGAAGCCGCTTGTGCCTACGGATTCACACGCCATTCTTGGCGAGGCAATCCGTGACCTCGCCGCCGCAATCGAGGAAAACCGTGCGATCATCACCAATGATGACTTGCCAACGGTGATCTCCGACGGAACGCAACTGGAGCAGGTTTTTCAGAACCTGCTGGCCAATGCCATCAAGTTCCACGGAAATGAGCAGCCGCGCATTCACGTGTCAGCACGGGACGAAAGACACGAATGGGTCTTTTCCGTTAAAGACAACGGCATCGGCATTGAAAAGCAGCATGCGGCCCGAGTCTTTGAGATATTCCAGCGCCTGCACAACCGGCAGGAATATCCGGGCACCGGAATAGGCCTGGCGGTATGCAAGCGGATCGTGGAACGCCACGGTGGCAGGATATGGTTCGAATCCGAGCCCGGCAGCGGCACAACGTTTTTCTTTACGGTACCCAAGCAGCAACAGGAGACGTAAATGAGCGCAAAAGCAATGGCCGAAGCAGTAGAGATTCTGTTGGTGGAAGACAATCCGGGGGATGTTGATCTGGCCCGGGAAGCGCTGTCGGACAGCAAGATACGAAACACGCTGAGTGTGGCATGCGACGGAGAAGAGGCGATGGCGTTTCTTCACCGCAAGGGCAAATTCGCGTCGGCGCCGCGCCCGGGCCTCATCCTTCTGGATCTCAATCTCCCAAAAAAGGATGGCCGCGAGGTACTCGCCGAGATTAAGGCGGACGATGACCTGAAGCGAATCCCCGTTGTGATCCTGACGACATCGAAGGAGGAGGAAGACATCATCAAGTCCTATAACCTTCACGCGAACTGCTACATCTCCAAACCCATTGACCTGCACCAGTTCATTCACGTGGTGAAATCTATCGAGGATTTCTGGCTGACGATTGTCAAGCTCCCCCCCAAAGGAGCCAGGAAATGAATAGAGAACTGGCTGTCTTATTGGTGGAGGACAACCCGGGGGAAGTTGACCTGATGCGGGAAAATCTGCCGAAGACCGGGTCAATGACCTTCAGAGTCGAGGCTGTGTCACGCCTCTCAGAAGCCCTTGACCGTCTGAATGTCGGCAAAATTGACCTCGTTCTACTCGATCTCGGACTGCCCGACAGCCAGGGATTGGAGACCCTGCGGTCTATCCGAAACTCGGCGCCTGGCATACCGATAGTGGTCCTGACCGGAAACGATAGCGAGGAAGTAGCATCTGCTGCGGTGAGGGAAGGCGCCCAGGATTACTTAGTCAAGGGTCAGGCGGGTGGCCATATACTCGTCCGTTCGATGCGATATTCCGTGGACCGCAAGCGGGCGGAGGTGGAGAAGCTCAAGCTCGAAGCCCAGTTGCTGCAGGCGCAGAAAATGGAATCCGTGGGGCGGCTGGCGGGGGGGATAGCCCACGACTTCAATAACATGCTATCGGTCATTCTCAGTCATGCGGAAATGGCCATGTCCCAAGTGGACGAGACGAAGCCACTCTATCATCACCTGCACGAGATTATGGAGGCTGCCGGGCGTTCAGCAAACCTGACCAGCCAATTGCTGGCATTCGCACGCAAGCAGCCGATTTCTCCGCGGTTGCTTGACATAAACGATGCTGTGTCCGGTATGCTGAGTATCCTCGCCCGCCTCATAGGCGAAGCCATCAATCTTGTCTGGATTCCCGGCAAGGGAGCCCAAGCGGTCATGATAGACCCCTCACAGTTCGACCAGATACTTACTAACCTTGCAGTCAATTCCCGCGACGCCATTGCCGGGGTCGGCACAATCACCATCGAGACTTCTTCCATAGATGTCGGAGAAACCGACTTCCCCAAGCTTGTCCCCGGAAAGTACGTTCTGGTTTCGATAACTGACGACGGCTGCGGGATGAGCCATGAGACTATGGCTAACATCTTCGAGCCCTTCTTTACGACCAAGGAACCCGGGAAGGGCACCGGCCTGGGGCTGGCAACTACCCACAGCATCGTAAAGCAAAACAATGGCTTCATCAACGTCTACAGCGAACCCGGACGGGGAACGACTTTCAGAATATACTTCCCACGCTCCGAGAGCACAGCCATGGAAGCTTCCGGGGTTGAGGCCAAGGCCAAGACAACCACTGGAGCCGAAACCGTACTGCTTGTCGAGGATGAGGCGGCCTTGCTTGAGATCATCCGACAATCCGTCGAACGCCTTGGCTACACCGTTCTTGCGACCGGGGATCCAATCGAGGCGCTGCAGATTGCTGAAAAGCACTCTGGCAGCATTGACCTGCTGATGACCGATATCGTGATGCCCGATATGAGCGGTCGGGAATTGCGGCGCAATGTTGCGGCGCGCTGGCCCAATGTGAAGTGCTTGTATATGTCGGGATACCCGACAAGCTCGCTGGCTCCACAGGGGATCCTCGAAGCCGGCGTCCATTTCCTCCAGAAGCCTTTCTCGACCGGTACCCTCGCAGCAAAGCTCCGCGAGACGCTGGAAGAAGACGAAACAGGCCGGAAAAGCGGCCATTAACCGCCGTGGAGAGGATTTTTACCACGACCGCTTCGTCGGCGAGGCCCAGAAGAACGAGCCAAACACACGAACACGAGCTGAACTCTGCGCGGCCAGAAGAACGAATGAGACCAAGACACGAAACACGAAATACACGAACAGGAACCTTGCCAGGGCAGTACAGCCGAAGACCAAGAGTTTTTACCACGAAATACATCCTCCTTCGCTGCGCCTACGGAGTTACCATGTAGTCGAGCCCAAGCCTTGGGAAAAGAAAAGGCCAGTGCCTCGATCCGGATGCGGTATATGGAAAGTAC
>JBAZOJ010000047.1:0-17726 GCA_041648755.1 Candidatus Brocadiia bacterium | reverse complement strand
AGAAGGAAAAGAAGTACAAAGAGACCGCACAGAGGTATTTGGAGCAGTACAAGGCGATGGTCAAGGGCATGCAGCCCGGCGGCGGGGACGAAGAAAAGAAGCCGGACGGCGAGGATGAAAAAAAGCCCGACGAGCCCGCCAAGGAATAGCGCACCGCATCGAGTTTGTTCAGCAAGAAGGGCGAGGGGACCCGCCCTTCTTGTATTTCTGGCACCTCCGCAGCCTACCAGACAGGCGATTCTCCCGAAAATCCGTGAACAAAATGGGGGGTTGCGCGAATATAGGGGTGGCAAATACTGGAACATCGTTCGGTGTTCGGCGAAACTGAGAATCTGTACTCACTAAGCTGAGCGGGGCCTGCGGTCACTTTACATTATGGCACATCTCCTAAGAGCCGTAGCTTGATTAGTCTCCACCGCGAGTTACGATAATGGCACATCATGAGTGGCGCGATTCTTTGGTGGGTAACGCGTTGAAAAGCTGTATATTTCTGGGTTTCAAGGAGGAAACGTGAGAATGCTCGCTTCTATCAGCTTTGTTCTGATTGCGTTGTCATCAGCCTTTCTGGCCACTGTGCTTTCCACGAATATCTGTGTTGCCGATCCCTTTCTTTCCGTCGAGCCCCCGTCAACCGGGGAAGAAGTGTCCTGCAGCGAAGATACCCTCGCATCAGTCGATGTCACCAATGGCAGGCTGCATTGGGATCGGACGTTCCTCACCCTTGGAAGTCAGACTTCCTTCCTAGTGGAATTCGGCCTTTCGTACGTGGCCCCCGCCCCTTCCAATCCTCTGCTTGGCACGAGCGGCTGGCGGCACACGTACGATCTGAAAATCACATACAACCCCAGTCCTGCCGCGCTAATGATGACCACGCCCAGAGGGAATGTCGTTCCCTTTGTCTGGAATGCTGGCACCGGAGTGTGGGATTCCGTCGCGTCTTACGGCGTCTTTTTGTCCTGCGTGGTCGCGGGAAATCCCGCAACTTTCACGCTGTACGACAAGTACGGCGATTACATCGCGTTCAACTCGTCGGGGAAACCGACGTCGATAGTTGATCGGCTCGGCAGAGCGATTACGTTGTCATACAACGGTTCAGGCAATCTCCAGTACATCACCGACTACTGGAGTCGATCCATCGAACTCATCTATGACGCCACACCGCGGATTACCGCGGTTGCCGATCTGACGATCGGCGGCAGCCCGAACTGGCTCGCGCTCAGTTACACAAGCGGCCTGCTGACGGCCGTTCAGAGCGGCTACTCGACAGGTGCGAACTTCGCAACATGGTCATTCGGGTACAACGGATCGAGCAGAATGAACAGCTACACCGACCCGGACAGTGTAGCGACCACTTTTGGCTACAGCTCGAACAAGATGAACCTTGCGACGGATGCGGCCGCGAATACATGGGGATTCACGTACAACGCTGGCTCCACGATATATACGGATCGCAGAGGCAATTCGTTCACATTCGCATATTCTGCAACCCCTGCGCGCATCACGCAAATCAGCTATCCCGCCCCCACGGGGACATGGGGCTCGGCGTGCAGCGAAAGCTGGACGTACTACTCCAACCGCACCGTGGCCACGTACACGAGCAAGGCCGGAGCGGTCTACAATTTCAACTACGACGCGGCCGGCAATCTTCTGTCCAAGAGCGGCCCGCTGAGCTACAGCGTGAGTTGGACTTATACCGGTGGCAACCTTCTTTCCACAGCCACCGACGCGAACAGCAACGTCACGACCTATCTCTATGATGGGTCAAACAGGCTCTGGAAGGTCATTTTTGCGGATGACAGCGTCCTGAGCCCCACCCATCCCGTCGTTTATGCCTACGACGGGAATTCGCAGGTCAGTTCCAAGACTGATCCGAAAGGAAATGTCGAGTCATACACCTATGACTCTTATGGCAATTACGCTACCGTCATCAATTCGCCCGACAACGGAACGACGTACTACACGACCACACATTCGCGTGATACGTGGGGCGCTTTGACCCAAGTGGTGAATCAGCGCGGATACGCCACGATCTATACCCTCGATTCCCTGCAGCGCACCACGCAGATTAGTGTGGAATACGCGGCGAGCGACTACTCCGACACCGTGTACACGTACACCGCCGATGGCAAGGTTCTGACGGTCACGGATCCGTTGACCAATGTGACCACCTATTCCTACGATTCGCTTGGAAGGCGCTACTTGGTGCAGTTCGCCGACGGCAACTACAACCAGACGGGGTTCGACGCCAACGGAAACACGGTCTGGAGCCAGGACGGCGAGATCTATTACTACAACAGCCAGAACGCAACGAACTGGTACACCCAGCAGTACGTCTATGACACTTGGAACCGCTGCTGGCAGGTCGGTCGGCTGCGTATCAATCCGGCTGGCGGCACACCAGCATTTGTAACCGACTACGACGAGACGCGGTTCAGCGCCGACGGCAATCGCGTCTACTACGCCGATTACCTTGGCAACCTGACCACGTATTCCTATGATGCCCTGGATCGTCTGGAATACGAGATCGATCCATACACCAACCACGATGGCCGCACTTATGACGGAAACGGCAACATGTTGACCTTCACGGACAAGAACGGCAATGTGTGGACGTACACATATGACGTCCTGAATCGCAAGTCCACGGAAGTGGCTCCGTTGAGCGCCCCCAACAATACGACGACCTGGTCGTACGACTACAACGGAAACGTCACTCAGGTCACGGACCGTCTTGGGAACAGCACAGTCTACCAGTTCGATGGCTTGAACAGGCTGTATCGTACTATCAACGCGCAATCCTGCATCGTTCAGGAAAACACTTACGACGCCAATGGCAACCGCACGCAGGTCACGGATGCCTGGAACTACGACACGGACTACACGTATTCCCGCCAAGACCGGGCCTTGACGATTACGAAGCCTGACACGGGCGTATTCACGTATGAATACGACAAGATGGGCCACGTCACGCGGACAATTGACGAGGAAGGCGCGGACACGCGCATGACCTACGATGTCATGAATCGCGCCTATCAGGTGACGTATGCATACGGCGCCGCCGAGCAATATACGACCACCACGACTTACGACCGGTCAGGCCGCACGAGCCGCTTTGTTGACGGCGTCGGCAATTACACCGACACGACGTACGATCCGCGCGGGCTCACGCTGAGCACCGACTACTACAAGCCCGTGGGGGGCTCGACGCACAGCGCGACCTCGTACGATTACGATGTGCAGGGCAATTGCACGAGCGCCACGGATGCTCTCTCCAACACCACTTATCTCGACTACGACCATATGAATCGCCAATACCAGACCGTGAAACCGTCTGGTGCGACATTCTCGAAAACGTTCGATCCCAACGGAAACGTGGCCACCGAAACGGACGGAGAGTCGAACACAACCGGCTATTCTTACGATTCGGTGAATCGCCGCTGGCGGACGACAGATGCGCAGTCGAATAACTTCGACAAGTCCTTCGATACCATGGGCAATGTGCTGACCGAAGTTGTGAGCCCCGACGGCGGCACAACGTTGTACACGACTACATACGTGTACGACACCAACTATCGCATGACCTCGATGACCGACCCGCTGAACAACGCCCATCTTAACTGGTACGATTCCGCAGGCAGGCTCACGAATTACATCGATAGGAATGGAAATCCCGTGGATTTCGCCTACGACAGTTGCGGGCGCACCATCACAATTGACCATCCCGCGCCACTGAATCCGCTGACATCCATGCAAACGACGATCATGTACGACCATTGTGGCCGAACCACATACTATTTATCTCCGGACGTTGAGACCTGGTACACGTTCGACCCCCTCGGTCGGAAGATTCAGGAAGACCAGTACATGCCATCTTGGCCCACCGTTACCACACTTACGGCGACGTTCGAATACGATGCCAAGGGTCGTACGACGGCCACCACTGATTTCCAAGGCAAATCCTCCACATGTGCTTTCGACGACGCAAGTATTCAGGCGACGATAACGGAGAGTACCCGCGTCCACGTGTACTCGTACACGCCCACCGGCAAAGTGGCCTCGAAGCAGTTCGACAACGGGAGCACCGAGAACTACAGCTATGATTCTGACGACCAGATGTTCTACCAAGAGGTCGTTGACTCCAACAACAGCGTACTCGGGTACGGTTATTACAGCCGCGACTACAATGGGCGCGTGACGAGCGATACGGCGGTTGGCTGCTTTGGCTCGTACCAGACGACGTACGGATTCAACAGCGTTGGCAACATGACCGGCGAAACGCGTACCGGCACGAATAGCTACGCGAAGACGTACTCCTTTGATGGTATGTATGACAGGACGCAAAAAGTCGAGAACGGCAACACGACCACATACAGCTACAATGGCCTCGGCAGGATCATTACGAGCACAGGCGGCTTCACGACTACGTTCGGCTACGACCTCAACGGCAACCTGATCTCGAAGTCAGGCAATGGCGTCACCGAGGGGTTTGCCTTCGACTGGAAGAATAATCTCGTGCATTACGGCAATTCGTCGTCGGGCGAAGACATGTACTACGGTTATGACATCGGCAATATCCGCATTGCCAAGGCCAGACCCGGCAGCGAAGAGCGTATGGCCGTAACCGGCGGCGGGACCTCCCAGAAGTCCGAAGGTGTGCCGGTCGTGACGAAGAGTTCCACCCGGCGCACGCTGACAACGACGATTCTGACGACCCCGGACACAATCGCAGACCTGCAAAACGCATGGTACGAATGGTACCATCGCAATCTCATGCCTACCCCCTTCTGGGATTCGGGCACGATGTTCGACATCACCACGTATGACTACGGCCAGCCCAGCAATTGGGAGCTTATCCGCCACTTCCTGATCAGCCCGAGAGGCGCTACGCTTTTCGAGTACAACTGGGAAACGGGACTTCCGCTTGCAGTTGGTGAGCACTACTACATCGTTGACATCTTCGCGAACGTCCGCATCGGCTTCGACTCGACAGAGACCGCCTCCGCCTCCATCGAGTGCGACTGGTGGATGGTGTTCTCGTCAGGAACTAGCGCCAAGCTCCATTTCAGCGTGGGGATGACGGAGGAGAGCGAGACCTACTACTGGAGTCTTCGCGGAACGATGTCACCGGGGACAGGGGAATGGTTGGGTGGCGGCCGCGGCGGTGGCATTGGCGGGGACATGACAGTCGGGCACGGGCTCATCCCCATGGGATATCCGAAATACTACATGATTTTCAGAATATTCCTCCAGTCAATGCTGGAGCCGTTCGATGCCCTTCCCACCAATGAAAACAAGAATGGCGTAAGGAACCCTGAATGGGATCGCTGCTATGGGAACGGGGAAGGCGGGCTCGGATGGACGGATAATCAGTGGAAAGACGCGCAGACGGCGGTGGAAGCCCATAATAAGAGACCTGCAATCGCGGGTCAGACTTTTGAGGAGAATGACCGAACACGGTTGGAAATTTTCGAAAAGGTTAAGGCTGAGAAAATTGCAGATGCGAAAGTAATGCTGAACGAAGAGTGGGGTGAAACTCCAGTGTCCCTGAAAGTTTATGTTTTCTATGTCGGATCCCCAGCAAAGAGCGTCCACGCCAAGATTCCTCAGGAGCAAGATGGTAAGGTCACGGAGGCACATACAAGCGTGGAAATGGAGGATGTAATCGCGGGGATTGATAACGACGCCATCCTCCTTCTTGACTATATTGAATCACACTGCGGTGACAACGGCGATTTGCCTTTCTGCATCAGTGTTAGGGAGTACGCGGCAAAGCACTGCGGACCTGATTTCAATCCACCTGTGGAGATGACAACTTATGATGGAGGAGAATACTGGCGCAGCATGAAGGATAAAATAAGCGAAAACACATGCATTCTGTTGACCGGGTGTACTTCCGTGAAATTCTTTAATGCTGTAAGATCTGAAGCTGGAGACGAGCGTAAGCTTGTCGCCACAACGTGGGAGGCTGACTGCACTGTACTTGAGAGTGAGGATGGCACACTTTCCGTAGGAGACGAGGATGGGCATCTTGTAAAGAAAGGATATTCACGGTTTGCCGGAGAGAAAAATGCGAATGGGGAAGGTCACGGATTTGGGAAAAGGGTCAAAACGACCGGACAGGAGTAGTAGTTGAAAAAGGGAGTCCTGACTGTCGCTTGCGTAGCCTGCGTTGCGGCAATCGTGCTTTTTTCGTCAAAGGTCGGTTCCGGGAGAAAGACTGCGACCCTTTTCGGAAGCTGTAGCCCCGGATTCTCGGATGCTCCTTCGTCAATGCCGATCCCACCGTCTCCCACACCGGTCAAGCTAACCGGATCGCCGCTGAGCTACGTTCGGCAGAGCATTCGCATCATCGCCGAGGGCATCCTTGACCTCAGCGAATGTCCCGAGCTTTCGTTCGACGAGTGCATTGTCGAGATCGAAGTTTGCGGCTCGGAAGAAGAAAACGTTCTGCTCCCGATGTCCGGCGGATTCCGGATATCGGCTTCCAAGGGGACAGTCATTGTCCTGAAAGGATGGCGCTTCTCGACAAAACAGGCATTCAGCATTGTGTGCCATGATGCATGCTCGCTTGCGCTCGTGGAATGCAGGTTGTCATCCGAGGAAGAGATTGCCATCGGCCAACATCACGGCAAGGGGATCGAATTCTTGCGCTGCGAGATTGGTCCTGCCAGTAAAATCAGAGTCTTCAACGGAGGAATCCGGTTCCGGGAGTGCAGGTTCTCCGACTCGATTCTTCGTGTAAGTGGAGCGGACCCCGTAACGTTCACAGGATGCACTGCCCAGATGGCACACATCTATTGCTTCGATTGCGAGGGAGTGGTCATCGTGGGCTCCGTCCTCGGCACTCTCAGGTGTAAGTACGTCAAGTTGACAACCGTGTTGAATACGGAATTCTCAAGCAGATACGCACGGCCATACACCGAGGCAATCGGGACGTGCGGTTTGGAGGTCGATGTCGGCAAGTGCGCTTTAGATGGAGTGCGGGTTGACAACGTTCGCGTGATCTTGTCTTGGGCGGAGTGTGAATTCACTAGCTGTATCCTTGACTCAGATGGGCTGTTTGCCGGCGAGCGCATTAAGTTCGAAGCCAAAGACAGCGTTTTTATGCTGTCTGAGCAGTCGGATGCGTGGCGGAAGCCTCCGGGAAAGTCTCCAACTTCTATCTACTTCCTTTCCGAGAAGTTCTCCTTTGAGCGGTGCCTTGTCTTGTCGAAGCTTCCGGCCTCCCCTGTCCGGGATTTGAGCAAGTGGCTTCCAGCGGCACACGATTCCGTCTTTTTCGACGTCGGAGAACAGAGAGTCCTTTGGGTAAAGATTGCCGAGAATGCAATCCACGCGCTCGATTATTCTGACGTGCCTCTTGACAAGCAGCATCTCGAATCCCTGGTTGCGACCATCCGCGGAATGATCGCAGCAAAGTCCCCCCCCGCGCAGATCTACCAGAGAGTTCTTTCTGAAGTCGGAATTGCCTCAGAGAACTGAACCATGCCCTTTGAGTTTCTGCCTCTCCGGATCGCATGAGCGGGGATTATCATCTCGGAGGCAATTCGGAGTAACTGGCGTCTGCTATGCGCGCTGCCAGAAACTTGGCACGAGTTGAAGCCTGAAGAGAGGATGAAGGAAATAACTGTTCCTGACGCCACTTTCGACATTGTGGTGTCAGGCGGAAAGCTCGCCTGCCTTTCCGAATTCGGCCAGTTCTTGTCGGTTCAGGTCCTGCCGAAAGAACTCGCCAAGTAGGACAGATTCGCGGCCACTGTAAAGGTAGGTTCACCGCAAAAGGGCTTGCACAACTGAAAGGCGCAGGACTTGCCTGCGCCTCCTGGCCACCTCGAATAACGCCATTTTTCGCCGCCTGAGGGCGACAATCTGCCTGCTCTGTAGTCTCCGAGTCGCTTCTGCCTCCCAAACGCACTTCCTGACCTCATTTCCGTATCTTTTCGACAGCCTTTGTGCGTTTCCGAGCACCAGTCCCAAAGGGATCCTGCGGAAACTACGATGTTGACGACGAGATGTATTATCAGCCCCAACGGGGTCCTGCGGAGAGGTTGTCGCGTCGGACAGCACAGTGCTGGGATATGCCTCATACAGCCAGGACGCCAACGGGCGCGTGACCAGCGATACAGCCGTTGGCTGCTTTGGCTCGTACTAAACGACCTACGGCTTCGACACTGTGGGCAACATCACGGGCGAAGCTCGGACAGCGCTTGGCCTCTTACCACTTCATGCCGAGGAGTTGAGCGAAGTCGGCCATCGTCTCGTCGGCGTGGCGGAGCATCTCGCGCTTGCTCTTCAGCAACTCCTCGCGGTTTTTCGGGTGCGCGCACAACTGCACGTAAATCTTCAAGTTGCGCGAAGTGCCTGACGGGCGCAGTGTTATGTGCGACTTGCGGTCCGCGCTGAAGTAGAAGCGCATCCCTTCCTCGGGGAACACGGCGACATTGGCGAAGAAGTATGCCCGCGCGGCCGCGAACTGCTCTTCGGGCGAGCCAGTCGACTTGGCCATTCCCCTGCAAACCATACCGGCAACGAACTGCTGCACCGCCTCCGCGTCGCCGGGGTCGGGGAGCACCACATGCTCCCGCTCCATCGCCTCGCCCAGCGTCTTGTGCGCCTTGTACCCATGGTCGGGGTCGGCGGCGTACTTGCCCTTGCCGAAGCAGACTTCGGTCGAGACAACCGGCATCCCGCCGATCACGAGCCCCTCCCTGACAGCCTGCGAACGCAGTTCTTCCGAGCGCTGTATGTGGAACAGCTTGCGCATTATCGCGCTGACGCCTTCGTACTGGCCTACCGGCGGGTCGGGCCGATACTTGTTCACGTACAGCCCCGTGCCGCCTTCGAGCGAAATCCCGTCAATCAGGTCGATTACCGTTTTTCCTTCCGCTTTTGCCTGCGCGGCGATCTCGGCGCAGAGAAGTCCCGCGAGGGTGCCGTCCTTGTCGCGCACATGTCCGCCGCTTCCCAGGGCATTCGGGTTCGCATCGGGCGGCGGGCCGCCCAGAATGCTGAATCCGTTGCTTTCCTCGAAGCAACCGACGTTGACGGTGTGGCGCCCCGGCACGTACCGGTCAACGGAATACAACGAGCCGAAGTATTTTTCATCGAGTGCTTTCGGGTCATTCAGATCCACGCGGCCCCAGGCAAGCGAAACAGCCTCGGCAAGCAGGCTGAAGCCAACCCACGTGCGCAGTGCCGCGAGCCCTCGCGCGGCCGCGATATCGAGGATGAAGTCGCTGGTCACGTGCGACTGGCAGAGAAAGGCCTTCTCAAGCAATGCCCGCCCTTGTGCCGTGGCGACCGGCTTCTTCAGCCTGTACCATAGCAATAGCGCCCATACCTCGTCGGCCTTGAGCAGCGTCCAGTCGCCGCCATAGATATCCCGCTGGTTGGCCGGAACCTTGACCACGAGCCCCATTCTGTCCGCATCGGGATCTGTGCCGATGAGGATATCGAGGGCGTCGAAAGCGGCATGTCCGTGTTCGGCGATAAACGCTTCCACGGCTATCTTCGCGGCGGCCGGGTCACCCGGGTCGGGCTGCATTGTGTACTCGAAGCAGGGGAAGAACCCATCGGGCTCGTTCATTCTCTTGTGCGTGACCTCGGTGACGTTCGGGAAGCCGGAAGAGCGCAGAAGCTTGGGCACAAGCTTGCTTCCGGCCCCGTAGAATGCGCAGTAGCCGATGTTGAGGTTCGGTGCGGTCCCGTTAAGCAGTTCGGGGTCAACGATGAAGCCGCCAAGGTGGCCGAGGTACACGGGGTCAATCGCGGACAGTGTCGCCCCCCCGGGCACGACCGAGTCTTCTGATCCAAGGATGTTCAGTTTGGCGGAGAGTGCCTCCAGCGGGGGAAGGTCGGGCACATCGGCGAAGCGGGCCTTGGCAACGTAGTCGCGGAAAATGGCCTCACGTTCCGTGTTCGTAAGTTGCGCCCCGGAGGCTGACGTAAGCTTGTAGCCGTTGTAGCGCTTATCGTTGTGGCTCGCGGAAATGAAGATGCCGAGGTCTGAGTGCGTGTGTACTACGGCGTACGACAGTTGTGGGAAGGGGCAGGGCTGCGCGAAGAGGTTGACCCGTGTTCCGCGCTCAAGGAACAGGCGGGCGATGAGTTCGGCAAAGCGGCAGCCGCCGATGCGGGAATCGAACCCTATGACCACGCTGTGCAGGCCCTTGTCGGCCGCGTAGCGTGCCACCGCGGATGAGAGCCGGAGCACCGTCAGGTCGTTGAAAAGATTCGGCCCGCGCAGGAAGGCCGCGTCGATGCCGTAGGCCGCCATAGTGCGAAGGTCGCCCACACTCATCACAGCGCGGCCGCGTATCCCGCCCGTGCCGAACTTGATGTCGGAAAAGAACGCCTCGAACAGCGCCTCCCACCTGGCGTCGTCAACCGCATCCGCTATGGCGCACACGGCCGCGGGGGAGATCCTGCGCACGTCGGGGTCGGTCAGCCAGGCTTCAAGACGGGGTGCAACGTTGGCTGCCATGACCTGTTCGGTCTCAGCGGCTGCGGCAGTAATGCGCGCCTTTTCCTTTGCACCATCCTCGGGAGTCAGACTTCCTGCCGCGATCGCCGCGTCAGTCCGAAGCAGGTCGCGATCCCTGTTTCCGGCAAAGAAAGCCCGCATTCCGGACAGGGCGCGGTCCAGAAGCTGCCTGGGGTCAATGTTCTCCGTCCACACGTCAAACTTCATTTTGCACCTTCCGTTCGCAGTCTCCGCTTTGTGTCGGCGCTACAGCTCGCTCCGCTTGAGCATCACGATGCCCGCGGCAAAGGTCGCCGCCCCGACTGCCAGAAGAATCAGGCAGGGCAGGGCCATTTCGGCGTAGGAGAAGCCCCGCCAGATGGCGCCTTCGAATGCGTAAATGCCCCACTTCACAGGGCTGAAGTTGCTGGCCATCTGCATCCATCCGGGCATGACAAACAGCGGTATCGTGCACCCGCCGAACATCGCCATAATCATCAGCACGCCCCAGCTCATCCCGGACACCCCCTGCTCGGTGCGTCCGGCCGCGCTCATCAGCATCGTTATCCCCACGAAACACAGGGCGGTGCAGATCATCGCCAGCGCGAGCTTTAAGGGGTCGCTAACGTGTACGCCAAAAACAGGCATCTGGCTCACCATAATCAGGACGGTGGCCACTCCGACAGAGGTTATGAAGCAGGCTGCGGCCTTGCCCGCGAGAATCATGGTCAGCGAAATGGGGGCGACCCGCAGGCGGGTCCACGTGCCCTCGCGCCTTTCGCGAACAAGCGTGACGGCAAATGACGCTACCGCGCCGATTATGCCCCACAGGATGCCGGAGGGGAACGTAACCTCGAAAGCCGAGGCGGGGCTTTTACCCGGCCGGGTAACGGCGACCTGCTTGATGTTCACCGGCTGGAACGGCGTGCTGTTGTTTGTGCCAGAGCCGTTTGTCCCGGAGCCGTTTGTGAGAGTGGCGTTGCTCAGGAACGACCGAATGGCCGAGAAGAACGAAGTGTAGATCAATTTCTCTGCGCCTGATAGCGACGAGGACGCTTCGATGTCCTTACCAGCCTGATCGATGATATCCAGGTATTGCTTGGGATCCATGAACGACTTTGCCATCTGCTGATACCACGCCTGCGTCATCAGGCCCTGCAGCAGCCATGACTGCGCTGTCCGCGACGGATCCATTCCAATATTCAGTTCCGGCTGCGGCTTCCAGAACTGTTTCATGCTGTCGCCGAACCCCACGGGTATCACGATGTATGCGTTGAGGTCTCCGCGCCGGACCGCCTCCGATGCTTCGGCCTCGGTGGAGTTGAAAATCTCCAGGGATTCGGATGTGCGCAGGGCATCAACGAACTCGCGGCTGCTTCTGCTGTTGTCCTTGTCAATGATCGCCACGGTAATGCCCGTGGGCTTTCCACCTCCCGAGCCCCCGAAAACGGTGCCCATCAGCAGGGCCATCAGAATCGGGAAGAACAGGACAAAGAACACTCCAACCTTGTCGCCAAGCAGGATGCGGATGTCCTTGAAAGCCATCTTCAGCAGCACTCGCATTGTTCCCTCGCGGTTTTAGCCAACCCGGCAGCGATGTCGTGAGGCACTTGTTACTATCTTACTCACGTTGACCGCGATTGCTCCACTACTTCATACTTCCTTTCCGTTGTGCGCACAGTAACGTATCATTCCCGCTTCGATTGGAGTATCACCGACGATGACCGATGCGCACATGGGCGAAATCGTAGCCCTGATAACCGTCTTCTGCTGGACAGCCACCGCGCTTGCTTTCGAGGCCGCTGGCAGGCGCGTCGGTTCGCTTGCCGTCAACGTGATACGCATCGGAATGGCCCTGGTCTTCATTACTGCCTTCTGTGCAATCTGGCGCGGCCCGGCACTATGGCTGCCCTTTGATGCTTCTCCTCACGCGCTGCTCTGGCTGTCGTTGTCCGGTTTTGTCGGGTTTGCGCTGGGGGATTTGTTCTACTTCCGCGCGCTGGTTACATTGGGCTCGCGCATGGCCACGCTGATAATGCTGACGCTGGCGCCCCCGCTGGCCGCGCTCTTCGGGATGCTCTGGCTCGATGAGCACCTCACGCTCCTTCAATGGGGCGGAATGGCCGCCACTATTGTCGGGGTGGCCTTTGTCGTATCCGAGCGCAGGAACGGGGAAAACGGAGTCAGCATCAGCGGGGTTGGGATCATTTTCGGCGTGCTTGGCGCCCTTGGCCAGGCTGGCGGAGCGGTGCTGGGCAAGCTGGCGCGGGCGGATATCGACGCAGTGGGCGCGACCCAGATCCGCGTCATAGCCGGCGTGGCGGGGCTGTTCCTTGTGGCGACCGTCATAGGCTGGTGGCCGAAGGTCATCGCCGCCTTCAGGGACAGGATCGCCGTTGCGCAGATGACAGGCGGAGCGCTGTTTGGGCCGTTCCTGGGTGTTCTGCTGTTCCAGGTGGCAATCTGGATGACAGACGTGGGTGTGGTCCAGACCATCGCGGCGCTTGTTCCGATCGTGATCATCCCCATTGCGGTCTATGCAAAGAAGGAAAAGGTAACCCTCCGCGCGGTGTTGGGTTCTGTTATCGCCGTGGGCGGAGTAGCCCTGCTGTTCACAAGTTGACAAAGCGCGCGACCGGCTTATATTGTCACCTCCCGCGCACCGTTCTCCCTGAGCGAAAGGAAAGCGCATATGAAATACCTCGTCACCGGCGCAACGGCCTTTGCTGGCTGCCACCTGACCAAGCTTCTGCTGACCGAGGGCCATACCGTTTACGCAACGTCGCGCCGGACCAACGGTTCGGAGACGGACGTGCTCGACACGCTGACGCGCGAGGAATTCGACCGCATCCACTGGCTGTTCTGCGACTTCACCGATAAGAGTTCGTGCGTGCGGGTTATGAAGGCCGACAAATTCGACGGCGTGTTCCATCTCGGCGCGCAGAGCCACCCCCCCACCAGCTTCCAGTTGCCGTTCTACACGCAGACGGTCAATGTGCTGGGCAGCCTCAACCTGCTCGAGGCCCTGAAAGACAACCAGCCCGACACGCGTTTCCTGTTCTGCTCCACCAGCGAGGTTTATGGCGCGCCCGAACTCAAGGACGGCGAGCGCATGGACGAGAGCTGGCAGATCGCGCCTGTCAATCCCTACGCCGCATCCAAGGCAGCCTTTGACCTGTTCGTCTGCGAGCGTGTGCGCAACAACTTCCTTGACGGCCTCGTTACGAGGGCTTTTTCGCATACCGGGCCCAAGCGCGGCCGCATCTTCTCCATCAGCTCGGACGCGTTCCAGATCGCCGCAATCGCTCTGGGCAAACAGGCCCCCGTCATCCATGTCGGCAACCTGACTTCGCGGCGCGTGGTTGCCGATGTCCGCGATGTGGTTCGGGCATACTATCTTCTGATGACGAATCCCGCGCTGAAGGGCGTGTACAACGTCGGCGGCGAGGGCGTCCACACGATGAAGCACTACCTTGACGAGATGGTGGATATCGCCGGGCTCGCGGGGAAGGTAACGACCGAGATCGACCAGAAGCTCTGGCGGCCGATAGACATCCCCATACAGGTTCCCAATACCGACAAGCTCCGCCGCGACACCGGCTGGCAGCCGACAATCCCGCTGCGCCAGACGCTGTCCGATCTCCTCGACTACTGGCGCAGGAAGCTGGCGTAGAGAGAGCCGGAGAGCAGATCATTATCCGCTACCGCCTCGGCGGCGAGGCCGTCAGGCACGAGCCAATGCACGCGAATAGACGCGAATGGGCAAGAGGCAAAGTACTTCTCTCCTTGTCCAGAGATTTCCAATGTCCTCTCGAACGATTATAAGTTCACAGAGCCAGCCTGACCGCTCGTTGCTTGTCGCAATTGGCGTTCATTGGCTCATGCCTTAGCGCCTCGCCGACGAAGCGTTGGCTCGTACTTCCATGGCCTCGCAAGGCTCCTTTTCTTCGATCGCTTCGCGTCTATTCGCGTGCATTCGCGGATAAATTCTTCCGGGCCACGCAAAACGCCTGTTCTCTTACTTCGTGACCCTTGGCTCGTTCTTCGGCCTCGCCGCCGAAGCGTTTGTGGTAGAACCTCTTTCGGCTGTTCGGCTCTGGCTATGGTCTGTTCGTGTATTTTGTGTATTTCGTGGTAGAAACTCTTTGTCTTCGGCTGCACTGCCCTGGCAAGGCTGTTCTTGGCGAACCCTCCTGAGGCGGGTCTCGCCCAACTCGACTTGGAGACTTAGCGGTTAATGGCTGTTTTCCGCGTATTTGGCTCATGCTTAGGGCCTCGCCGACGAAGCGTTGGCTCTCAGGGCCTCGCCGCCGAAGCGGTCGTGTGTTTGGCTCGTCCTTCAGGGCTTCGCAATCCAAGGTATTTCCTACCCTCTGCGTACCTCTGCGTCCTCTGCGGTAAAACCCTCTTTCGCTCGTCTTCTCCGCCTCTTTGGCCACGCAATCCAGACTGCTTCCGCTCTTCTTGGCGAACTTGGCGACTTGGCGGTTAATGGCTGTTTTCCGCGCTTCCATTCGTCATTCGTCATTCGGCTTCGGGTTCTTCCTCAGCTTCCAGTTGGGCGATTCGCCCTTTCCGGCTCCTATTCCCCTGCCGATCGACAGCACCCGCCTGCGGATGCAGCCCGCGCATTGCTCGGCCGTCTCGTATATGCACGCCTTGCCCGGGTAAATCTCATATAGCACCCGGTACTTCGGCGGGGTCAGGTTCGGCATAATAATGTTCGCGCCCCGCATCAGGCCAAGCTCTCGGCCCATCCCCTTGTTCACCGTCGCCAGTGCTGTCGTGCTTGGGATATTTGCGTGGGGGCACGCGATTCGGGTCAGGGCAACGGTCTTATAGGTCATCATTTCAGAATTGGGAACCTGTTCGTCCTCCGGCGCGCGCAGCTCCGCTTCCAGCGCTGCAAGGGGGGTGGAGGGGTGCGGCAGGTACGGCCCGACGCCGATCATGTCGAGGTCGAGTTCCCTGAACTTGAGTATGTCCGATGCAAGGTCGTCCCAGGTCTGGCCAGGGATCCCGATCATAATCCCGCTGCCCACTTCGTAGCCGAGGCGGCGCAGCATTCCCAATATCTCCATCCTGTCCCGGCGTTCGCCGTGCGCTGGATGGATGGCGTCGAACAGCCTGCGGTTGGAGGTCTCGAAGCGCAACAAGTACCTGTCCGCCCCGGCCTCTTTCCAGGCCCGCAGTTCATTCTCCGTCCGTTCGCCAAGGCTCAGCGTTATCGCGAGCCCCACCTCGGCGCGAATCCTGCGAACGATTCGCTCGACCGCGGCGCAATCGAATGCGGGGTCTTCACCCGCCTGCACCACGACGGTGCCGTAGCCAAAATCCGCCGCAGCGCGGGCACATTCCAGGATCTCGTCGTCGGTCATCCTGTAGCGGGTCAGGGCGGTATTTTCAGCGCTGATGCCGCAGTAGGCGCACCTGCGCACGCAGAAGTTGGATATCTCTATCAGCCCGCGGAAGTGGACTTCGTCGCCGACGTTCGCACGCCGGATGGCATCGGCCTCTGCCCAGAGCTTTTCGAGCTTCTGCTCGTCGGTTTCACGCAGCCAGTTGAGTAGTTCGTTCTTTTCCATAGTTTCGGCCGCGCAACTATAACGCGCGCGACCGGGGAAATATACCCTATCGCGCGCGTTTGGAGAAAAAAGCTGTTCAGGAAGACTGGAAAACTAAGCGCGTCTTGTGCCCAGCGACATCCCTGTGGCCGATGCCGCAACGCCCGCGAGCAGCAGCAGCACGACGAGCATGTCGATCGGATCCGATCCGGCGCCCGCGTTCAATGGCTTGTCTTCGCCGCCGCCTTCTCCCAGCGTATGGTTGAAGCCGTCGCCGGGGGTGCCCTTGTGGCATACCACGCAGTTGCTGATTGCGCCCGAGTATCCCTGGATTGTGATGGCCTGCAGGTTGTCGGCGGCCACCACGGTTGGGGTTATCGCGTGCGGGCTGCCGTGGCAGGCGGAGCAATGCACTCCGTTGTGGCCCTTGGAGTCGCGGTAAAGGACGCCCGGCTGCTCGTATTCGAACCCGGCGCGCGCGTGGCAGGAGCCGCAGGTGGGCTCGGTAACCCAGGGGCTTCTTGCGGTCGAGCCGACGGCGGCCATATCGCCATGGCAGTACAGGCAGTTCTTGCCGGCAGAGTAGTGAACATCGCGCATGCACTTGGTCCGGATGCCCGGGTGGCAGGCGTAGCAGGAGACCTCAAGCGTTGAGACGGGCGCCATCCTCGACGCGTGCGCGGAGTGCATCGCATGGGATAACGACGGCGAGCCAGTCGTGCCCAGAGGGGCCTGGGCATGGCAAGCGCCGCACATCACGGGGGTGCTGTTCTCAAGCGTGGTGCCGTGCATCGTGTCGTGTCTGCGGAGGATGTCCACATCGGGTGCAACACCCGGCGAACCGTGGCATAACTGGCAACTGATTTCCCACGATACCGGCATGACCGCCTGGGTTTCGGCCTTCTCATACAGCCCTTTGCGCACGGTGATCTTGCAGAGCTGGTAGGGGTTCTCTGTCATATTGTCGTCGAGCGGGGTGATCGGCACACCCACGACCGACCAGTCGTTGCGGCCCGAGGAAGCGAGCGAAGTCATCGTCCCCGTCAGCCCGTTGCCCGCAAGGCCGATATTGACCGGCACGGTATGGCCGAATATCGCGGCTGCATAGGTCCAGAAGTTGGTCTTGTTGTCGGAGCGCGTGTTGTTGGGGATTTCGTACGAGACGGTGATTCCGGACATCAGGAAAGACGGCTCGGGGCCGCGCTGGATTACAGTGGCATGCATGGTGTTGTACGGGGGGAGGACCATTATCTTGGAGAAGTCTTCGTTCATGCAGTGCATCCCAAGGTCATTGTAGCCAAAGACCACGATCGTATCGGTGATTGTCGGAACAGGGGTCGGCCCCGTGCTTGGAGTTGCTGTAGGCGTGGGCGTGGGAGTCGGGGTGTGCGAACCCGTGGGAGTCGCAGTCGGCGATACACTGCCGGACGGTGTAGGCGAGATCGAGGATGAAGAGCTTGGGGTCGAGGTCGGTTCCACGGTGGTGGTTCCGCCGCCGCCGCCGCAGGCGACCGCAATGCAGATAACGAACAGTCCGATAACCGTCAATCTTATGGCTCTCATATGCCTCCGGCGCTCGATGAGCGTTGGGGGTTTCAGTCACAGAAGCGAAAGCACAGGACATATTACCCCTCAAGATGAGAAAAGTCAAAGGAAGAAGTCACCCGCCAGTTCACGCTGGATAAGAACGCGACCTCTTC
>JBAZOJ010000046.1:0-18118 GCA_041648755.1 Candidatus Brocadiia bacterium | reverse complement strand
AATCCGCCTGCTGCCGCGCAGCCGGGTCCTGGTCTTCGGCCTGCTGGGGAATTTCCTGTGCGTGGATGCCCTCAACACCCTTATCCTGTTCATTACGGTCTACGTTCAGAAAACCGTTTACCAGGGCGGAGCCGATCCGGAACGAAGTGTGACCGTCCTTTTCATAGCATTGATCCTCTCCAGCTTCTTAGCTTCATTCGTCAACGGACGTCTGGCCGACCGCATCGGCTCTATGAAGACACTCCTTGTTTCCGCGGTTTTCCTGCTGATAGCGTTGGTGTTCGGCGTGCTCACCACAGCGTATAGCACAGTCTTTTTCTGGGGAGTTGTGCTGACCGGCGGAATGGGGCTCACGGGATTCTGGATTGCCGGAAGAAAGATGATCGCCGAGTACAGTCCCGTTGAGCATCGGGGGCTCTTCTTCGGCCTCTACGGTATGGTCACAAAAGTGGGAGCTCTAACGACAATATCCTTCGCGCTGGCGACATGGATGCTTCCGGAATTTGGCATCGCGGAGGCCACGGCCTACCGCATAGGTATGGCCACATTGCTGGTGCCGGTGATTATTGGGTTGTTTCTGCTGTCCAAGGTGTGGTCAGCAACTCCGCCGCCACCCGGTGAAGTGAATTTGGCACAGCGGGATATTCCGGTGTAGAATTCAGGATGAACGGTCAAGAAAGGAAGCATTGATGGACAGACCATATTACAGTAGAGTACTTCCCTGTGGCTTCGAAGAGGGTCTCGCCAAGCTGCGGGCCGGCCTCGCCAGCGAAGGCTTGACGGTCGTCTCAGAACATGATATGGCCGCCAGGTTCGCTGACAAACTGGGAGTCTCTTTTCCAAAATACATGGTTCTCAGCGTGTGCAATGTCAAGGTGGCTCACCGGGTATTGACCATCGATCGACACGCCGGAGTCATGATGCCATGCACTGTCGTGGTTTTCGCAAATGCCGAGGGTACTACGGAGATGGCCATCGCGAATCCTCTCCTCGTGGCGAAGGCACTCGCCATTCCTGAACTGGAGAAGATCGCGGACGAGGTACTGAGCAAGGTTCTCTTGATGATCGAACACCTGTAAATGCAGGCGCACGCCGCTAAGGAGACGATATGAGAAACCACACGGCAATTCTGGGAAGGATCCTCATCAGTGCGATCTTCCTAAACTCGTTCTACGGCAAAGTGTCAGGCTTTTCAGGCGCTAAGGGGTACTTCGCAAATCGATTGAGCGAGATCGGCATGAACTTTGGCGATTCGGCAGGAGGGATGCTGACCATTCTCCTTGCTGCCGCCGCTTTTATCGAGCTGGCTGGCGGCTTGTCAGTCCTTCTCGGCTTCAAAGCACGTATGGGTGCAGGCTCTTTGTTTCTCTTTCTTGTTCCCACTACGCTCATTTTCCACTCATTCTGGTGGCCGCCAGCAGGCTTGACGCCCGAGGCCATCAACGGCTTCCACCAGATGCAGATGGTCAACTTCATGAAGAACGTTGCGATCATGGGCGGTCTTCTTATGATCGTTGCCAATGGCTCAGGCGGTTGGTCGCTGGACTCCCTGCTCTGCAGAAAGCCGGATGAGACGTTGAGAGGATGACCCGTCGTACGCTGAGTGCGCTGACAGTTTTTGCCTCGCTCTGCCATCTCTCTGCCGTTGAAAGGCTCGGAGGTCTGACTGAGCAACTTCGCCGATGAGACGCTGAGTAAGTAACCGGGGTGAGAACATCCCTGAACGGAGTGATAACCAAATGGCCGCCTCAGGCAAACTGAGTATCAGGATGTTGATTCTCGCTGCAATGCTCTTCATTGCCCTGGTGCCAATGACGATCACCGCATACCAGGGCTATCATTGCGCCAAAAGGGCTGTTGTTGATGGCGAGGAAGCTCATCTTCTCGCGTTGCTGGCTTCACGTAAAGCGGTCATGGACAAGGAACTGTCAGAGCTGAGGGCGGATTTCCGGTTTATCGCCAAGTCTTCCTGCGCCATGGGTGCTCTTGGAAATGGAACAGTCCCGGTGGAATGGTGTAACGAACTCGAGACTTTCATTTCGCGAGGTGCCGTGGGGGAAGCTGTGTTCTACCTTGACCCCAACTTCAATCCAGTCATGCGTACGTTGCCAAAGGGCGACGACGCACCTTTGGATGCACCGGATGCCTTTCTCAGATCCCTGAAGGGAGTCTCCACCATCCAGTTGTTTGGCCCATACAACACTGCGGGGCGAACGCGCTTGCTGATGGGCACTTCCATCACTTCAAACAGCGGGACAGCACTCGGGTATATTGTGGCGCGTTTTGTGCTTGACGACGTGATGCGTAGCATCTCGTCCGACCAGAAGGGGCTTCGTCATTCAGGCCGAGTTTTCTTTGCATTGGCTGACGGAATGATCGTTCCTCTCGGCGCCGCTCCAGGGAGATTCGAGCAATTGCCTCTACTTCGCGAGAACCTGGTCACGGAATATACCACTTCCTCGGGTATCGATATGCTGGCAACGGTCATATCAATGCAGCCGCTTGACATGAGAGCCGTGCTCGTTGTGGAAGCGTCAGAGGCGTTTCTATGGCTGGCAATCCTGCGCGAAAACGCGCTTATCACTGCGTTTCTGACTCTTACCGCTGCTATTCTCTTTTCACTGCTGGTCTCAATTTATCTCTCAAGGCCGTGGGAACGCTTCGCTGCTGTTTCCCGGCGAATCGCCTCGGGCATGCACTCTGAAAGGGTCGGGGAGATGGCCATAGTTGAGGCTGAGGAAATGAGAACAACCTTCAATACGATGCTTGATGAACTGGCAATAAGCGAGCGAAAGTTGGTGCAGTCCGCTTCTCTGGCTGCCGTCGGCGAACTCAGTTCCAGCGTTGTGCACGAGATAAGAAATCCTCTCTCGACGATTAAGATGAACCTGCAGGCACTGAAACGCAAAGTTGGCGAAGAGGAGCCGTGGAAGGAACTCTCTGCAATAGCTTTTCTGCAAGTCGTGCGCATAGAGACGATGCTGATTGAACTGCTCAGCTTCGGCAAGCCGCTGATTCTCCAACCCGAGGCTATAGACCTTCGAGCTACCATGGACGAAGTACAAAGCTCACTTACCTCGGAAATCAAGAGGAACAGTGCTGTCATCCGGCTTACCGATGAGCTTAAAGGAGCGCGGGTGCTCGTGGATCCTGAGCAGTTCAAGCGCGTGCTTTCGAATCTGCTCGCAAATGCAATTCAGGCCGGTGGAACTCCGCCCGTTGTCGAGGTCATTGTGCGAGTCTGGGACGAGAATCCCGCACAAGCACGGATCAGAATCTGCGACAATGGCAAGGGAATAAAGCCCGAGGCGATGAACAGCATTTTCCAGCCCTTCTTCACTACGAAACCTGATGGCACGGGCTTGGGGTTGGCCATCGTGAAGAAGATCGTCGAATCCTCAGGCGGCACGGTCGCGGCAGAGAACAGCCCTGCCGGAGGGGCTGTGTTCACCGTTAACCTTCCCTTAAGGAACTAACTTGAGCCGAATCATCATTATCGACGACGACACTGCCCTTTCGCGCTCGCTGGAGTTGGTTCTACAGTCAGAAGGCCACCGGGTTGAGGTGGCATTCACAGGCACTGTAGGCCTGGAAATTGCTGATACTCACCCCGCTGACCTCATTCTTCTCGATCTCAAGCTGCCCGATACTGACGGGATCTCGGTTCTGAAGGATCTGCGGCGGCGAGGAGTATTTACGCCGGTTGTCGTCATGACGGGTGCTCACGAGACCCGTGCCGCTATCGAGGCAATGAAGTGCGGTGCTTTCGATTACATCAGAAAGCCATTTGACTCCGACGAAATGCTGCTTGCCCTCGAGAAAGCGAAACGGATCCGCTCTCTGATGATTGGCAACGAAGCCGCACAACTCCAGTTCTCCGACGAGCCCTACGAGATTATCGGAGCGGATAAGAAGATCGTGGAAATCGCCAAGCAGATCGGACTCCTGTCCCGCAGCCCCGTGAATGTCCTCATTGAGGGCGAGAGTGGGACTGGAAAAGAGCTGGTCGCCAGGGCTCTGCACAAGAATACTTCTCCCGCAAGCCCATTCGTCGCGATCAATTGCAGTTCCGTCGTCCCCACTCTGTTGGAAAGTGAGCTGTTCGGACATGAGAAGGGCGCCTTTACGGGGGCTGATGCCCGTAAGATTGGGAAGCTTGAGTATGCGGATGAAGGAACCGTCTTCCTTGACGAGATCGGCGACATGCCTTTCGAACTCCAGTCGAAATTGCTGCGCGTGCTTCAGGAGCGCGAATTTGAGCGCGTTGGGGGACTCACCCCCATTCCGTTTAAGGCGAGGGTGATTGCAGCCACGAACAAGCATCTGGAGAACTTGATCAAAGAAGGAAAGTTCAGGGATGATCTATTCTACCGTATCGCTGTGTCGCGGATCAGCGTGCCTCCGCTCAGGGAGCGAAGAGGCGACATTCCTTTGCTGGCGCAGTTCATCCTGTCGCGCGCATCTTTGAAGCTCCACAGAGGCCCGGTCCAATTGGATGAGTCAGCCCTGCTACGGCTGTCCTCGAATGAATGGCCTGGTAATGTGAGGGAACTGGAGAATGTGATTTTGCGAGCGCTGGCCCTTAACAGAGGGACCTTGATATCCGCCGATGACCTCAGTATTGGTGGCTTCTCTGAGGACTCATCAAAAGAGGCTGACGTTATGCCGCTCTGGAAGGCTGAAAAGGCGCATGTTGAGAAGGCGCTGGCGGCTACCGGATGGAATATGGGCAAGACCGCAACGCTCCTGGAAATATCCCCCACTACGCTACGCAAGAAGATTGAGGATTACGCAATCCAACGTCCCGAATGACGTATCCGTCAGGGCATTTCGGTTGGAAGAGGGGGCTTCAGGGGCTCAAGAGGTCGCTCTATCAGCATTATCCAGAGCCCATCCGGGTCGCGCAGGTGAAGTTCCCAGGGGCCGTAAGGACGCGACGGTTCGCTGAGGATCTCCGCCCCGTCGGCAATCAAACGCTTGTGCTCTGAAAGAACATCTTCGCAGTAGAACACAACAACGGCTTCGCCAAACCGCAGGTCGGCACCCTCGCCTGAGACTGGTAGTGGCCAGACTCTGAGACCCCCGGAATCTCCGAGAAGAAGCTCGCCACCTTCATCACCTTCATCCATGACCCTGAGCCCGAGCTTCTCGTAGAAGATCGTGGTTCGGGCAAGATCTGAGCAACCCAGGTGAAAATATCCTGCGAACTCGACACCCATATCATTCTCCGCCCGGCAAGAACTTCCAACTCGATGGCGGCCACAATACGCAGAAGGCTCTGCCTACAATATCCTCCGGTCGAACCGGTGGCATTCCGTAACGACAATCGCTGGATGCCGGACTGTTGTCCCCAAGCATGAAGTACTTGCCTGCTGGTACCGCGTATTTGCCCGGCCCTGTCTGGTTCGGATTCTTTCCGCGCATATCGATGGCAATGTAGTAGATATCCCTGCCGATAGTCACGTTGTCAAAGTCTGCGGTGGTCTTGTCGGTGAGGGACAGCTCGATCGCATTGCCTATCAGCTCTTTGCCGGTGAGCCGATACTCCGCATCCACTATCTGAACGCCGTTAACAGTAGCGAAGATCCTTCCGTCCCATAGAGCGAATCTGACCTTGTATGTAACGTCCGACTGGAGCCGGGCACTTTCGCCCAGTTGCACGGAGCTGTCCGGAGTCCGCAGCACAGGGGGCTCCCCAGCCCCGATTGCCAGATCCAGCGTGTAGGTCTCGAAACCTAACGAACCTTGTCGGCCTCGTCCGATAAGTATCGAGATCCGCCCGCTTCGCACACGCGGGGTAATCTCGGCTGAATACTGCAGATCACCGACAACCGACCTCCCGCCAAGCCAGAACGGAACCGCGACCTCAGGGTCACCAACCACTGGCTGACTCTGATCGTGTCTTCCGCCTTCATAGGGGAAGCGCTTTCCACATTTCGGGCATACGAATCCGCGATCGAGCCTTCCGGTATCGAGATCCTCGTCAGAGTAGCAGTCGAAGTAGCGGGGGTTGAATTTCTCTCCGTCGAACGGGCACACTGCCTCCGGCAGCGTAGCAATTCTCGGATATGCGTCCGTGATGGCTGAATATACTGCCTTGCCCCCCTTCAGAGCCTGTTCCCAGTGATGGTATCTAATCGTTCCACCAGTTCCCTTCAGATAACCCATTTTGGGATCAACACTCCAGTCGCCGGAGCCCACCTGCCAGAATCTCTGCCATACGTTGGTCGAGAAATCCTCAGAATAGATCGGGATCCAGATGGAATCCTGAACCTTCAGCGGTTTCGGTGCCACCTTCCCGTTGGCGTATGCATCGCCTGCAACAAGGGAAAGTTCTTCCCCGGGCATTCCGACAACGCGCTTGATGATATCTCTGGATGTGATCTTCCCGTCCACGCTACTGGGGCTCTCAAACACAATAACGTCGTATCTCTTGACGCTCCCGAAGGTATATGCCAGTTTGTTGACCCCGACACGATCTCCTCGGCTGAGGTCAATGCCGATCAGCGTCGGCTCCATGCTGCAGGAAGGTATCTTGAAGATCTCGAAAATGAAAATCCTGACCAGAAGCGCCAATAGCAGTGCGAAAATGAACGTCTTGAGAAACGACCAGAGGGAGGACTTTCCGCCCTTTGCCTTTGGTGCCTTTTCCTTCTTCTCGTTCTTAGCCATTTTGTCCCTCGACTGTGGGGCCGAGGAATCTGACCTTCACTCCGGCCTCGGAAAGCATCTTTGGTGAAAGCTCATCGCTGTAGCTCTCGAGAACGACTATCTCTATGATCTTAGCCTGAATGAGCATCTTCGCGCACACCGAACAGGGGTATGTCGTGCTGTACAGCGTCGCCCCGGATATGCTGACTCCGTGAATGGCGGCCTGAATTATCGCGTTCTGTTCGGCATGCAGTCCTCTGCAGAGCTCGTGCCTCTGCCCGCTGGGAACTTTCATCTGTTCCCTTATGCAGCCGGAAATCTCACAATGCTCAAGCCCCGAGGGCACCCCGTTATACCCGGTCGCAAGAATTCTGCGGTCGCGCACAAGCAGTGCCCCGACCGACCGCCTCAGGCAACTGGAGCGGGACGCTACATCCCGGGTGATATTCGCAAAGTACGTGTCCCAGTTTGGTCTCTTCATGGAGTTGTACAGCCTTCCGTCACATCGTGAACTTATCGCCAAGGTAAGTTTCTCTTACCTTTGGATTCTCGCACAATTCCTTTGGCGCGCCGGAGGCAATCACGTTCCCCGATTCAATGATGCACGCACGGTCAGTGATTGAGAAGGTATCGCGCACATTGTGGTCGGTCAGCAGGATGCCAAGGTCCTTCTTCTTCAACTTCGCGATGATATCCTTGATTTCCTCGATGCTCTTCGGATCGATACCGGTGAACGGCTCGTCCAGAAGAAGAACCTTTGGGTCAAAGGAGAGTGTTCGCGCTATCTCGAGCCGCCTCCGTTCGCCTCCCGAAAGTCGTCCCGCCTTGTTGTCAGCAAGGTAAGTCAGTCGGAATTCCTCCAGTAGTACTGCAGTTCTCTCCCGAGCCTCCGGCAGCGGGGTACCGCGTGCCTCGAGAAGGGCAATAATGTTGTCTTTCACAGTAAAGGAGGCGAAGACGGCCGGTTCTTGCGCAAGGTACCCAAATCCCGCCTTGGCTCGCATGAACATTGGGAATCTGCCAACTGAGGCGCCGTTCAGAAGTACGTCACCACCATCGGGATGGAGAATGCCCATGATCATTTTGAACGTAGTGGTTTTCCCCGCTCCGTTGGGCCCGAGCAGTCCGAATACCTCTCCCCTGGAGACGGAGAAAGACACGCCGTCAACGACGGTCCTGGCACCGTAGCGCTTTGTTAAGTCACTAACCTCAAGAACCGGAGCGCTCATTCCCCGCCTTTGAAGTAACGGATTCTGGAGAGCGGCCAGAAAATCAGGAAACCCCTGCCGACCAGGGCATCACGGCTAACCTCGCCAAAGGACCGGGAATCGTTGGAGTTTGGACTATTGTCTCCCATCATGAAGTACTTTTCGGCGCCGATCCGAAAAGTCTCACTCCTGGGAGTGTAGAAAATGTCTCTGAAAATCGAGATACTGCGTATGGATATGGCTGCATCCTGCGACAGTTCAAGGTAGATTTCGTTCCCGCGGCGCACCTCGTGAGGAACATCAAACTCCAAGGAGTCAATGAGCTTTCCACTAAGGAAAAAGGCCGCTCTGCCATCGATTACGCAGAATGTCACATCGTAAGAACTGCCAAGCATAAGTGGTGTCATCTTTGCGGTATTAACGGCCAGACGATTGCCCAAGCCATCCTCGATCACGACTCCCTGTCGTCCAAACGGGATCAAGAGCTTGCGCACTTTGCGAGTGTCGCCCTTCCCCTCGGCAATATTAATGACCATCGAGCCCGACGGGCTGTTGACACGAAAAGACATATCCAGGCGCAGATCCGGGACGTCATAGTTGCCGAGTTGCCAGAAACTGTTGCCGCCTTTTGCGTAGTAACGAGGCCAATCGGGGCTCTTATCGGGAATCTTCTCATCGTTTACCGGGGAGTAAAGACCTCTGTCCTGAGTACCGCGGTCAAGATCCTCGACGACGTAGAAGTCGGAAATCGTCGGTTGGAATCTCGCTCCACTGGGGCTGACGGCATTGGCAAGCAACGGAAGACGCAGATACGTGTCATTTATCGTAGCACTTTCAACGACCCCATTTCGCACTTGCCTCTGCCAAGGAACGTAGTGCATCTCGGCAGGACCTTCCAGGTCAAGGGAGAATTGGCTGAAGCGCGGTTCGCCCTTGATCGACCAGTTGCGGTTGACCTTTGCTTCCCGGAATTCGCTCTGAGCGAAATATGGGTTCCAGAATTGATCCATCAACCCCCAAGGCTTCCGAAGAAGCTTCCCCTTGTTGAACACTTCTCCACCGGCGACTTCGAGTTCGTCCCCGGGCAGCCCTACGCAGCGCTTGATCAGGTTGCGGTTCTCTCCAGGCTTTTTGAAGACAACGATGTCCCAACGATGTGGCACAGAGAGCTTGTAGGCCAGCTTGTTGACGGCAACATGATCCCCGTATTCCACATCCCCAAGAAGTGTCGGTTCCATGCTGCTCGTGGGGATTTTGAAAGCCTCAAACGCGAAATATCGGATGACGATCGCCAGGAGTAGAGCGACCAGAAGGCTCTGGATAAACTCGAGAGCATGGCTGGGTTTCTCCTTCTTGACCGATCGGCTCTTGACTTCCTCTTCGAACAGCAGTCTCTCGGGATCGTAGGGTTGCGCAGCTTGAGGAAGCGGCACAACAGGTGTCGGCGGCTCCATGATTGCTGGCGGCAGAGTTGGCATCGGCTTTTGCAGGAGTTCGATTTCGCTGCTGGTGGTGGATGCCGATCCGTCGGGCGCCATCAAAGCCCCAATCTGCGATGGAGTCAAGGAAGCAAAATCAACGCGGCTGTCAAGAAAGGAAAGCGGTAGATTCGAGTAGACCCCGGGCTTCAAGTGCTGGCTCAGGTACAGATCTGCCCCGGTAAGAGTGTCATCTGGGCTGCCGCTACGGGTGTTTTTGTCTGCATCGTCCGGCAATGGCCACCTTATCCCTTGTCTTCGTCTTCCTCGATCGAAAGCACTGACATGAAGGCTTCTTGAGGCACCTCAACGTGACCGATGCTCTTCATCCTCTTCTTGCCTTCTTTCTGCTTCTCCAAGAGCTTCCGCTTGCGGGTTACGTCTCCGCCGTAGCATTTTGCGGTCACGTTCTTGGCGACTGGGCTTATGTCCTCGCGCGCTATCACCCTGCTCCCGATCGCAGCTTGGAGTGTAACCTGAAACATTTGACGGGGGATCAGCTTGCGCAGTCTTTGGACCAGCCTGCGTCCGCGGTAGTAGGCTTCATCGCGATGGCAGATCATGGAGAGCGCGTCCACAATTGAGTTTGCGATCCTGATATCCACTTTCACCAGGTCGGATGCAGTGAATTCCTTGAAGTGGTAGTCCAAGGTCCCGTAGCCGTGTGTGGCGCTCTTAAGCTTGTCGAAAAAGTCGTATATGATCTCCGAGTAAGGCATCTCATAGCTGATAATCACGCGGTTCACTGAGATGAAATTGGTCGTGACGTATTTCGCTCTCCGCTCCTCACAGAGCTTCATCACGGCACCGATGGCAGACTGGGGCACATGGAGATCCACTCTGACGATTGGCTCAAGAATCTCGGCTATCGAGCCGGGATCGGGCATTTGCGAGGGAGAGTTGATTACAACCACGCTACCGTCGGTCTTCACAATCTGATAGGTTACTGTCGGCGCGGTCGAAATCAAGGAAAGACCGAATTCTCTTTCCAGTCGCTCTCGAACGATATCCATGTGGAGCAATCCAAGGAACCCGCAGAGGAACCCGAATCCCAGCGCGGTTGAGCTGATGGGCTCAAACGAGAAGGCCGAGTCATTCAAAGAAAGCTTGTCAAGGGCCTTTCTCAGTGACTCGAAATCGTTGTTGTTGGCAGGGAATACCCCGCAGTAGACCATGCGTTGCAGGGGCCGATAACCAGGTAGCAACTCAACCGACTCGTACCCGTCGCGGTGGGTAATTGTGTCGCCGATTCGCACATCGCGGATACTCCGAATAGCTGCGATCAAGTACCCGACTTCCCCGCCGGTAAGAGAGCCGGTACGCTGCATTTCAGGCATGAATTTGCCAAGTTCCGTGATTTCGTACTCCGCTCCGACTCCTAACATCCTGATTCGATCGCCCTCCTTGAACCCGCCGTCGAACAGCCGGAGGTAGATTACCACGCCTCGGTAGTCATTGAACACCGCATCGAAAATCAAGGCGCGAGTCGGTGCTCCGGGCTGGTTTACAGGGCAAGGAATGCGAGTGACAATCGCATCCAGAAGCTCGCGCACCCCTTGACCGGTTTTACCGCTTGTGAACAGTGCGCCCGAGCAATCGATCCCGATCATCTTCTCGACCTCGTCGGCCACTTCAAATGGTCGGGCTGTGGGAAGATCAAGCTTGTTGATCACCGGAATGATCTCAAGATTGTGCTCCATCGCCATGTAGACGTTGGCCACAGTCTGTGCCTGTACGCCTTGAGTGGCATCGATCAGCAGAAGAGCGCCTTCGCATGCGGCCAGAGACCGCGATACTTCGTAAGAAAAATCGACATGGCCGGGACAGTCAATGAGATGGAGGGTGTATACAACTCCCGCATGCTCGTAATGGATCATCACGGGCTTCGCTTTGATTGTGATGCCCCGCTCCCTCTCCAGGTCCATCGAATCGAGATATTGCTCGCGCATATCCCGCCTGGGAACAGCGCTGGTCATCTCCAGAAGCCTGTCGGCAAGCGTTGATTTGCCGTGGTCGATGTGCGCGATAATACTGAAATTCCGTATCAGCCGGGGATCAGTCATTGGGTGTCCGCATTGTGCAGTATTCCTCCATCATGCGATTATACAGCATTCTGGCTGATTCGCAAGGCGGCAGACACCGCTCCATTTGCGTGGGCAATCAATGAGCTTTAGGCTTTCGGCTCTCGAAATCCACCGGGAAGACTTTCCCGGGGTTGAGGATGCCATCAGGGTCGAAACACTGCTTGATCTTCCACATCAGAGCCATCTCCACGGGAAGTATCTCCAACTGTATGTAGGGCTGCTTGGTGACGCCAATTCCATGCTCGCCGGATAGAGTTCCGGATAGTCCGATTGTCTGCTCGAACAACTCCTTGATCGCCGCCTCGGATTTTTCCGAGAGCTCTGGCGAGTCGTCACTCAACAGGAAGTTCACATGCAGGTTGCCATCTCCGGCATGACCGTAGGATAGGACCGGGATCCCATACTTTTGCTCCAGGCCCTCAAGTACCAGCAGAATCTTGCCGAGTGCGGAACGCGGAACGCATATGTCTTCGCTTGCCTTTACTGGAGCAAGCTTGTAAATGGACGGGGAGATGGACTTTCGCATTTTCCACAATCGGGCTCTTTCGACAGCATCAAGCGCTTTGCTGAAGGACACGCACTTCCCCGCCATTAGTTGTTCCAACCTGCCGAGATCCTCCCCTACGGAAGAAACGGCTCCATCGAATTCAACAAGCAGGATTGCTTGCCCTTCCTCAGTTGTAACGCTTTCGCCAGCTTTTCTTACAACAGACAAAGCCCTGTGATCGACGAACTCCAGCGCGCGCGGCAGCATGCGCGCCGCCACGATCTCACTGGCTGCCTCAAGAGCTTCAAGATCGTTACCGAAGGAGATTAGCGCCGTTCCTGAGGACAAAGGCAGCGGTATCAACTTGAGCCTGATCCGCGTGATGACGCCCAACGTACCTTCACTGCCAACCATCAGTCTCGTTAGATCATACCCGACCACAGACTTGATTGTTGCCGAGCCTGTCCGAATGATAGCGCCGCCAGGCAACACAACTTCCAGACCGAGAACATAATCACGGGTGACACCGTACTTGAGCCCACGCAAACCGCCAGCGCCCTCCGCGACATTCCCTCCAATGGTGCAGAAATCGCTCGAAGCAGGGTCGGGTGGATAGAACAATCCCATGGCCTCAACGGCCTTCTGCAGGTCGCCGACCACCACTCCGGGCTCTACTTCGGCATACAGGTTCTGCGGATCGATTGAGAGAATCCGGTTCATCAGCGACATATCGAGAACAATACCACCCCGAACGGCCAGCACACCACCGGTTGTATTGCTGCCAGCACCCCTGGGGATCACAGGAATGCGCTTGTCATTTGCGACAGTAAGAAGCTGCGAGATCTGCGCGACAGTGCGAGCTCTGACAATGGCATCAGGTGAGGACTGTCTTCGGGAGCCATCGTAGCCGTAGGCGACTTTGTCCACCTCGGAGGATAGCACACATTCCTGACCAAAGATTGACTGCAGTTCCTTATACACTGATGCGTCAAGCTTCATCTCGGCCTCCTGCCCTTTCCCTGCTTGCGCCCCGCGCTCTTCCCTTTTACTGCCTTAGGACTTTTCTTTCCAGGCTTGTGCGACGCGCCTTTGCGTTGGTATCCGGTCCTCGCAGCGATGCCGACGAATCTCAACTCAAGTCTTCTCCGCGGAAGATCAACGTCATGAAGACGCACGACCACTGACTGACCGGGGCGATACTCGCTTCCAAAATCTCCCTGCAATCTGACTCCATCGCCATTGAGCAGGTAATACTCGTTCCCCAGTTCCCGCACGTGAATCAGGCCGTCCACAAGAAAATCGACCAATTCAACGATGACGCCAAACTCCTTGACCGCCGTAATGACACCAGCGAATTCCTGGCCCTTGTAGCGGGAGAGATATTCAAGGGTCTTGAGTTGCACCATGTTCCGCTCGCACTCGTCAGCGTTGCGCTCAGTATCGCAGCACAACAATGCAATGTCGGCAAGCGCTTCCTGCTCCTGAACGCCTGCTCTGCAATGAAAGTACCGGGCGTCAAGCTGCTGATGCACATACAAATCAGGATAGCGCCGAATAGGCGATGTGAAGTGCAGATACCTGTCGAAGGCAAGCGCGTAATGCAAACCGGGCGTATCGCGGTAGACCGCCATCTTCATCGATCGCAGAATGGCAAGATTCACCACGCGCGCGTATGCCTCGTCCTTGACCTTCTCCACGATGTCGGCCAGATCGGTACGCCTGAGTTGTTGCGAGACAGGTAGCCCGAAGGAGACCAGCAGATTGCGCAGGTTGGCAGTAGCAAGCGGGTCGGGTTCGTCGTGGATTCGGTAGATCCCCGGAATGCCCATGTCCGAGATAATCTCGGCAACGGCACAGTTCGCGGCCAGCATGCACTCCTCGACAAGGAAATGAGATTCATTACCCCACTCTCGTGTGAGGTCCGTTGAAACACCGTTATCGTCGATGCGAAGAACCACCTCGGGCATATCCAGGTTGAGAGAACCGCTGTCTTCGCGCAGCCGCCTCATCTTCGAAGCAAGTGCCCAGAGCTTCTCCAGAAGGGAATCCACTTCCGACACACCAACAGTCTCGATCTCTCCTTTCAGCTTGCGCTGGACAATCCCATAGTCCAACCGCATCGCCGAATGGATAACTGAGCGTAACAGCTTTGACGAGCGTCGTGTACCGTCGGCGTTGAATTCCATGATGGCGGTCTTGGCCAACCGATCCTCATTTGGTGACAGGCAACAGCGATGGTTCGAAAGCTGGTGGGGAAGCATAGGCACGACAAAACCGGGAAGATAAACGCTTGTCCCTCGCCTGCGGGCCTCTACGTCCAGTGCGGAGGCGGGGGGCACTGCAGAAGAGACGTCGGCAATGTGAACATATAGACGCCAGCCGTCGGGCAGTTCCTCCAGCGAAAGGGCATCGTCAAAGTCCTTCGCATCTTCCGGATCGATCGTAATGGCAGTCAACGACCGAAAGTCTGTACGCCCTTCGATTGACAATGGCGCCTCATTGGCCAGTGACGCTTCTTCAACAACGTCCGAAGGAAAATCGCTTGCGATTTCGTACGCTCGGAGAATGGCCTCCAAAGTTGATGAGTACTCGGCCCCGCTGCCCAATCGCTCCACCACACTTGCGCCGAACTGACCATAGCTGTCTCTGACAAATTCGACCGTCACCAGGTCGCCGTGCGCGAGGTCCGTGACAGAGGCGGAGAGGATATCAGCCTCAGGCCATACCCCTCCCCTTATCGGAATGAAGGTCATTCCTGATCGAGATTCAATTACTGAGCCAACGGCAAGCCGCTCCCCTACGGAGATGATATTTACGACTCTGCCCTCTGGCAAGCGCCCGCCAAACGGAGGGATAGTTATCTCAACTTCGACCATGTCACCATGAAGCGCACCGCCAAATCCGCCGCGTCGAATCTCGACTATCCCCAGAGGACCGCGACTGACGTATCCGTAGTTCGTTCCCCTGACGGTCAGTTTCCCAATGATCTTCTTTGACCGAAGTGCAAGGTCGTACTTGTTGCCGCGATTCTTGGCCACGGAACCTTCGGAAACAAGCTGCCGGAGAGCCAGCTTGAATTCTTCGTATCTGTCGTCTTCGATGCGAAGAAGCAGTGCTACCTGACGTTGCTTCAGGCCGCGATAGCCGGGCTTGGACATCAGGTCAAGAATCCTTTGCTTCATAGCCGGATCAGGCATTGAGCCCTCTTTCAATATCGCCCTTTGGGGAGTCAGATGGCAGCCTCAGAACAGTCGCAGGCCGCACAAAGGACTCTTCAAGGCCCAGTTCTTTCTTCAGCAGATACTCTCGCGAAAAGTAGTTCTTCTGTGCGGAAACAGTGCGACGCACCTCCCGGTTGATCTTACCACCTGCGAGCCGCCATAGTTGTGGAATGGGATAGTCGCTTCCGTTGAGCACTCTCGATCGAACCATGTCATCCTTGAGGAGAAGATCCATCTGGCGCACCCGTGATGCTCCGAACAGCGCGGCCGTGTCTCCGTACAAGTTCGGGAATCGATCGAGAAGAACGCGAAACCGCTTGAACTCCGCCTTGCTCCGGCTGAAAACGGAGTCAGGCAATGAAGAATGAGCAGCGATGACAGTGACCCCCTCATCCAAAGCTGGAATCAGAACACTGGTGTCTGACAGCCGAGGGGGATTTGAAATCAAAGAGTACTCCGGCCCGGTGTGGATCAGGAGTGGTATGCGCAGTTGTGCAAGTCTCCGATAGAAAGGCTTGATGGCGGCCTCAGAGGGGTCGAATCCCTGGCTATAAGGAAGCCACTTTATCAGCACGGTCCCCATGACGGCCACTCGCTCGAGTTCGTCCATCGCATCGCAACGCATCGGATTAATCGATGCGCCAAGCAGAGCCTTCGGATGTCTGCCGCAGAAGTCCGCCACAAGCGCGTTCGGTACATAGTATGCCGTATTCTTGCGATCCAGCTTTCCGTTCCTGTAACATCCATCCATGGCAAGAATAACTGCCCGATCCAGCATGGGCGAATCCAACTCACGAGCCAGAATCTCGGGAAACGGCTTGGCACAAGTCAGGAATCGGATTCCGCGCATGAAGAGAGTAAAGGGATGAAGCCTCTGCTTCGGCCCGACCACGACGCCATTGTCCGCAGATGGCTCGTCCAGATAGTGAACATGTATGTCAAAGCGGAGGGGACGTGTTTCGTCCGCCATGGGTTTATTCAATTTCGCGTCTGTCGAATGCGGCAACGAAGGAGTAACCTCCAAGAAAGTCAGCCCTCGTATCCGTGGGCTGCTTGCTGAGAAGGCCAGCGTCTGTCAGGTTGAACACTATCTCGCCCACATCCTCGCAAGTAAATATGCCCCACTCCTCCAACACGAGGCGGGCAAGATTCCCGTAGGAGTCGATTGCATGAATCCGGAAAGACTCCAGCAGTTCTCTTCCCGTAACGTGTCTGGTCTGTGGGAGGCTATCAAGCAATTTCGTAAGTGACTCATTAACAAAGCGATACGCCTCAGGCGAGTAACGCCTGTCACGTTGCAGAATCTCGATTAACTTGTTAATGCCCTTTTGGTCCATGGTTCATTGCCCGTCAAGGCGTGGCCGAAAGGCTCCTGATTTTCCTGAGCACAACATCGCACAACGCGAAGAGAGGCACTTCGTTTTCCGCGAGCTGAGGGGTCAGGGAACTGCGCGAAGTGGCAATGTACTCGTCTGCCCTGTCAATGCAGTAGTCGATTACCTTTTCCTCTCTCAGCAGTTCCACGGCCTCGCATGTCGCCTGCTTTCCGTTCTCCTTCAGCCGAAGAACCCACTCCGCGGACCATTTTTCACCCCGAATCTTGAACAACCGGATCAGGGGCAAGGTGAATTGGCCCTGAGGAAGATCCTGGAAAATCGGCTTCCCCTCGCTGTCCGGGTCAGAAAGAAAGTCAGAGCAGTCGTCGGCGATCTGGAATGCCATCCCGAAATTCAAGCCGAATGCGGACAGGCTTTGCCGGGACTCTTTTCCAACGCCGGAGGCCATCGCGCCAAGTTCGGCGGCCAACGCAAACAGCCGGGCGGTCTTTGCTTCAATGTACCCCAGATAGTCAGCCTCGGTTACCTGGCAGGAGAAAAGGCGTTTCAGTTGGCGAATCTCTGCTTCGCTGGCTTGGGAGATAAAACGGGAAATCAGCAGGTACGCGTCTCCATCGTTGAAGTCCCGCAGTAGCTCTATAGAACGGGCGAATAGGTAATCGCCGGTTAGCAAGGCTACTTCCTCTCCGTAACGCGCGTTAAGGCTTGGAGAGCCACGGCGCATTGAAGAATGATCCACGACATCGTCATGCACGAGGCTGGCGATGTGCATCAGTTCAATGCTCTCGGCCGCGCGTCTGTGAAGGTCGTTGACTCCGCCCAGCATCTGTCCCACGAGAAATACCACAGCAGGCCGAAGGAGTTTGCCCTTTGTTCGCTCCAAGTGCAGCAAAGGTTCGCGCATCGCTCCACCGGGAGGAGCGACACCACGTACAAGCCCCTTCTCTATGGCTGAGAGTTCGCCTGAGATGGGCTTCAGTATCCTCAGCAGATCTGCATTCATGCCGCGCGCAATATCCATCACTGTCCGTTCTTCCGGGCGTTACTTTCGAAAGGAGAACGTGTCCCCGGTCTGTACGAGCCCATCACTGTAAGTGAACTTCGGGCCGCCGGGAGTTTCCGTCGCAATTATAACCTCATATCCGGGAAAAGTCGCAACAACCCTCTTCGCTTCGTCGGGAGAGAGAATCGCGGCGACTGTTGCAAGGGCATCGCATATCGCACAGGATTTCCCAATCACTGTCACCGAACTCGGCTCGCCGGTCTTCGGCATTCCTGTGCGCGGATCCATAAGATGGGAAAAGCGTTTCCCGTCTGCCTCGAAGTACTTTTCATAGTCGCCGCTTGTTGCGAGAGCCTTGTCTTTCATCTCAACGTATGCAATAACCTCGGGCGATTCTCTCCGGGGTTTCCGTATCCCAATGCGGAAGGCCTCATTCCCAGGCTTGGAGCCGACTGCGACAAACTCTCCTCCGCCTGACTCGATCAAGGCGGCCGAAACACCCAGGCGGACGAGGGTCTCGGCGGCCCTCTCGCTGGCAAAGCCCTGCGCGATACCGTTCAGATCCAGGCTCATGCCCGCCTGCCTGAGCCGCACGGTCTTGCCCTGCGGGTCGAGGAGGATTCCACTGACATCCAGCAAGGGGAGTACT
>JBAZOJ010000045.1:0-18165 GCA_041648755.1 Candidatus Brocadiia bacterium | reverse complement strand
TCCTCGTACCGCTGGACGGCTCCGGAATGTCGGAGCAGGCGCTCACGGTAGCCAAGGGGCTCGCGCAGGCTGCGGGCGCGGAACTCATTCTGCTGCACGTGCTGGAGGCCCATCCGCCCGCGACGATCCACGGCGAGAAGCACCTTGCGACAAGCGGCGAGGCGACAGCATATCTTGAAGAACACGCCAGAGGTTTGCTGCCATCGGGGAAGGTGACCACGCATGTCCACGAGCTTTCTGTCAATGATGTGGCTGAAAGCCTGGCATCGCATGCCGATGAGTTAGCGCCCGACCTTGTGGTGATGTGCGCGCATGGCGAGCATAACCTGCGGGACATCTTTGTCGGCAGTATGGCGCAGCAGATCGTCACCCACGGCTTTCGCCCGGTGCTGGTGATGCGGGCATCGAGTTGCGCGCCGCGCTTTCCGTTCCGACGGATCCTGATTCCACTCGACGGGAAACCCGAACACGAGAAGGGCATTCCACTTGCGACGTACGTGGCCTCGAAATTGGGCTCGGCAGTGACGTTCGCGACTGTTGTCCCGACGAGGGGGGAACTAAGCGGGTCACAGGCAGCCAGTGCCGCAGTGCTTCCATCGGCCACGAGGGCGATGCTGCAGATCGCAGAGGATGAGGCGGTCGAGAGATTGGCGCGGATTACGGGCAATGCGCGTTCATCAGGGCTTCAGGCGAACGCGCTGGTCGTTCGGGGAAATCCCCTTGAGGGAATTGTCAGGATTGCCGCGGAGACGAATGCCGACCTGATTGCATTGACCACCCACGGCAGGCACGGGGCCGAGGCGTTCTGGGAGGGCAGCTTTGCTCCCCGCCTGTATGAGAAGCTCAAGGAGCAGGCGTTTTTGTTTATCCCGGTGCAGGGGTAGGAAGAGCGATGGGCCTCGCCTGGAGGATAAGCCGGAAGTAGAGCGGATGGCGCTTTCTATTTGCAGGAGTTCCTGAGCATCCGAGCGATATCCCACCGAATCTGAGAGAGGCCGGGCACGTCCATGGAATCCCATTGCCACTTGCCGTCGGAGTCCTGTCCATTGACCAATAAGTGCCTCACCGGATCGGGCCACCTGGGAAATGCGGAGTCCCCCGGAGCGGTGGATGCGGCAAGGAGGAACCAAGCATATTCGAGTTTTTGGCAGAGCACGAGGAAATCATCCATCGTCGCCAAGTCAATTTCGCGATATGACGCGACTCTATCTGACAGGCCTTTCGCATAGGAGATAAAGGCGTCCGGCTTCCGGTTCCTCAAGAGGTCGAGCCTCCAGATTTCCTGAACCCCTTCCCAAGTATCTTGGGACTGAAAGCTCAGAAATCCACCCATTAGATATTCTCTCGCACTCCGTTCCTGCTGTGACTCTTCGCCCGGGTTTCTACGAGGGCCACGAGGTTTGAAAACGACATCGTAATCATACAGCAGGTTCTTCAGACGATTGCGGAAACCCCATGCGCAGAACAAAGTGGCCAGCAAATCGCCCCTTATCCACAGCGCGCCGCTCTGAATCCCTAGTTTCTCAGCCAATTCCTCGTCCGTCAATGTTGCACCGAATAGTGGGTGTGCCCGGACGATGTCATTGAGGACAATTCCTTTTTGCTCAACGAGGAGGTCAAGCATCCGCTTTTGCGATCCGCTGCGTATGGCCTCAGCCATCTCCAAGTGCATCCGCATTTTCGCGCCGAAGTGGTTGAACGATCTGACACATTGCGATGGATATGGCTCGCAGTGAGTAAGCCGTTCGATCTCCCCCGCGACCCCGAGAGCCTCAGCCACGTCTCCGGCGCAGTAATATGCGAAACTCACGGCGAGCATGTCCATCGCATCGTAGCAGTCAGCACTTTCCAGCATGCGGGCTGCATCAACTGCTTCGGGGTAGCGCTCGCTCGCGAGCAGACAGGCAAGCTTCAGGCGAAGAACGGTCGGGTTGGCAGCCTCAACGGCCGGAGTGATTCCGTCCAAAATCGGGTGGGCGCATCTATCCCGGCTGACGGGCCAGGTGGTCACCGGAGTGGAAGGCAATGGAGTTGGAAGTGGCTCGCGGGATCCCTCTAAGGTCAACCAGATCGCGGTCGCAGCGGCGACCACCAGGACGAAGACGATCAGCAGAATCCGCTTCACCTGCACCTCTTGGCCATATCGAAGGATTCGACCCAGCAGTCAGATTGTACGACTGGCTCTTGGGCAAGTCAACATAGAGGGCTTTCTGCTACGGGCCTGTACGAGAAGCTCAAGGAACAGGCGTTTTTGTTTATCCCGGTGTTCGGGTAGGGAGGGTGGTTCGTGTGGGCAGGGCCCAGTCCTGAGCAGCCAGGAGGAGGCTCGTGAAAGCCGCCCTCGTTGGGCGGCAACGCGTTTGGCTCAGACGTTGCCACATATGCTTATCCTACCACTCGATGACTGTGAAGCAACCTCAAGATCCCGTTAGGACAAAGCGTGGCGAGGCAGTCCGCAGATCGCGGCGGGGCTGCTAGTACAGGCGGTTTTCCACGATAATGCAGTAGTCTTCCTGAATATTGGTGTGCACTGGGCATCGCCCCGCGCGCCACTACTGCAGGTTCGACGCCGGTGACAAGTCTCCGACTACAAGCTGACCATCGTGTGTCTTCCACAGAACGACTGCGGAGCTACCATCGGAAAATGCTGCTGCTCCGAAGGCATCGACCCCCTTCGCGGAATAGTACTGCACGGCAATGCCGCCGCCCTTCGTCCATCGAAGTACACTCAAACCCTTCGGGTGAGCGACAATGGTTCCCTGGCCAAACTCCGCAGCGCCGAGTACCCCTTCTTTCAGGTTGACTGCGTCCCAGATGTCCCGTTCCGGATCGAAGACGCCGACCGTTCTATGCTCCTCCGGGCAATAAGAGAAGGCCCGGGTTCCAGCCCTGATAGTATCTTTGAAGACCGGCCATTTGTCATAGACACCATTTTCCCAACTGACGAGTACACGACCGTCCTCTGCCGCAAGGACAGCCCATTCCGTTCCACCCAGGGAGACTATTACTTCCTTCTCGAAGGCAACCACGCTTCGAGGCCAGTTCACTGTCGACACAGACCGGACACGATCGGTCAGAAACCCTCGCGCAGACCAACTCTCTCTCCATTGGCAGCCGTCCATTTGGTACTTGTGGAGAGCGTATTGGCATGTGTCAGGCTCTCTTATTACTGACCAATCGAGGACGTAGATGGCATCGCCACAGATCGCTACATCCAATGCCTGACATCGGCGGTCCTCCGGTCGAGGAAGAGCCGAAACCTTCTCGAAACGCGAATTCAGCAGCACGACATTCCAGATATCCATGGCAAGGTAGCCATCCCGAGTCGGAATGAGGCGCGCCGGATCCCTCATCGTGCCCTCTCCTGTCAACTCACCTGTTTCTGTCGAGTACTTCCTCCAGAGTGTACGCCACGCCCCCGTCGTTTCAGTCAGTATCGCCAGCAAGCTCTGACCGGAAAGGAGTGGCGGAACACTGCGGGCAGCCTGAGGAAGAGCGAACCTACACGTCTCCTTCAAGGACGCCCGATCCAGGAGATAGACTTGGAGGTTGTCAATGGCAACGACCTTGTCCCGAGTGGAAAGGACATTGCAGGTGTCGTACGTTGTTGCCTCAGCCCCAAGGATTGTGGCAGTCCGGAGGACAAGTGACCCGAAGTCCGCTGAGCCGCTCCTGGCCGGACCGCACGACGCTGCCAATGTCAAGGCCATCATGCACGAAACCGCAAGCGCCGTCGCGAGAAAAATGGGCCTACTTCGCATCGACGCGCCCCCGGTAGAAGCCGCCTACCGTACCTTTCACGCGCTTGCCCCCGATGCTCGTCTTGCCTGTCGAGTCCGTCTGAGGGGAGTATTCGACGAAATTGCCGTCGCTCGCTGACGTTCCCTCTATGCCGGTTACGGTCGAGTGGGTTCCCCGCTCCAGCAGTCCCTCAGCGACTTGTGATGCGAGCGAGTCAGCTCCCTCGCCACTGTGGCAGCTCTCAATCTGAATCCGGCTGTTCTCGGAGACAATACCATCGAGAAAGCCGGCCAGGGCATCGCCCCCGGTGTTTTTTGGCTTCCCTTGTTCGTCAGTCAGTTCTCCTGTAAGCTCCGAGCTTCCCCCATGCGACGAAAAATGAACCACGCAGGCCTTTCCTGACCCCATTTTGCCCTTCAGCCACATCTTCGCATCGTCAAGCGTCTTGAAAGCCGCACCCGTCCTGATGCCCTTTAGAGAAAACTCTCCTCCGTTCTTGTAAGAGTCCTGAATCGGGTGGACGCATCTCTCCCGGAGGACAGGCAGGATGGTTAACGGAGTGGAAGGCAGTGGAGTTGGAAGTGGCTCGCGGGATCCTTCGAAGGTCAACCAGATCGCGGTCGCAACGGCGACCACCAGGACGAAGACGATCAGAAGAATCCGCTTCACCTGCACCTCTTGACCATATCAAAGGATTCGACCCAGCAGTCAGATTGTACGACTGGCTATTGGGCAAGTCAAGATAGAGGGCTCTTTGCTATGGGCCTGTCAACCAAGGGCCTGGGGAAAACCCCTCGCCCCTGTTCCCCCGATCACTGACGTTGAGGGAAAGAGCGGACACGACAGGCTGGAAGCTCGGCCTACTGAGAACATCATCTCTATCATTTCCCCTCACGCAAGTGAAAGGCCGACCCGCGGGGGTCGGCCTTTTGTTTGAACCGAAACCAAGGAGTAGATCAATCGTCCATGTCGTCGTCGTAAACCGAGATCTCGATGTCGTCCTCGTTAAGGGGCTCGGAACTCATTTCGAGCGGGGCGAGGTTGGCATAGCGTTTTTCCTCGGCATCCTCCGCGGCGTTGAGTTTGCGCAGCTCGCGCTCGAGACTTTCGATCTCACGCCTCCAGCGCAGCCTGCCCTCATAACCGATGACGACCTGATAGATCATCCTTGCGCGCTTGAGCTCGCGCTCGAGTGTCTCGCGTTCCTTCTGGTAGCGAAGGCGGATGATCTGGCGTTCGCGCTCGCTCAGGTAGCCTTCCTCGGCGTTCCTGCGGCGCGGCCGCAGTTCGGGCGAAATCTTCCCACTGCGCCAGAGCTGCCCATAGTGCGTATTGCAGTACCCGCGCGCGTGGGCGGGATTGGTGCAGCCGGAAACCTTGCACAGTTTCTTCTTCTGGCGGCCGACCTCGGAGATGATCTGGTTGTAGTTCTGCAACTGCATCAAGTGCTTGGAGCAGTACTTCTCACTCTCAACCGAGGGTTGATTGCAGCCATTGACCGAGCAGCGCTCGATGGTTTTGGGATCGGGCTCGGGCTTGATGTACCCGTAGTTGCGCATCTGGTCATAGTGCTTCTGGCAGTAACCCTTGGCCATATATGGCCGGGTACAGCCGGGAACCGAACATTTTCTGTCTTTGGCCTTGGCAGCCATAAATCCTCCGTGTGTCTTCTGGGATAACGCAAGCTGCGTGCCAAAGGCACCAGAAGACAATTACGTCATAACGACGGAATGAAGCCGAAGTTACACACAACTCGAAAGCGATTATAGCACCGAAAGCCGGGATTGTCAAGCGGACTTGACGCAATGGCGCAAAGGATGGCGTAACACTGTGTATGAGCGGCAGTTATGACGGTGTAATGGCGTTGACACTACTGTTCGGATATGTGTACACCTGCGGCGAAAAGATACCGTTCACATGCCCTGCTCTTGTTGGCGTTGAAAAGGTTGTCAGCATACCCCCTGTAGGCTGCGTATGCATCCGAAATCCTCGACACCGCTTGCGCAAAATCAACGCCACGCCGCAGGTGAGCCCAGTAGCGAAAGGGAGGATAGGCAGAAACCCTCGCGCGAGCCTCTTCCCTTGTCTGGGGCAACGGGAGACGCCCGCAGTTGGTCAGAATCTTTCCTAAGTTCCTTCGCAACCTGTCAGGCAAATCATCGAGAGACAGGCAGCCCTGCCCGCCGAGCACCCGCTGCAGAACGGCCAATGGAGGTGCGTACAGCCCCCGCAGGCAATCCTCGCATGTCCAAAGAGTGGCAGCCTCCCCTCCGATTGACCCAAAGGGCGGGACATCCGCAAGGCGAACGGTATTGCCTGCTCGCGCCATCATGGCTGCCCGGACGAGAGCCGCCAGGTGACCGTCTTCGATCAGAGTCGCAGGAGGGTATCTGCCTGCTATAGGAAGCTGATCGAAATCGATCCGCCCTGTCCCGCAGGTGGCTCCCCATTTCTCGAAGCGAAGGACATCCCCTGTCGGGAGCATCGCCTGCCCCATCTCAGGTTCGGGAACCAGAGCGGGAAGGAAGTGAACAGAGACCATGCCTTTTGCGGGAGCAACAGGCTTGATAACGCTGTGGCGAAGGAGCACGACCATCACCCCTGCAAGACCAGCGACCGCGGCTTCTTCGAGTCTTCTTTCGAGCTTGGGAATGGTTGTCACTTTGCCGAGATAGGCCTTGGCGTCGAGGATGAAAGTCCCATTACCGGATACCAGGCCATCCCATTGGCCGGGTCTGCCCAGATTGACGCCGAAAGCCCCTGTGAGTGGCCGGGCGATCCCTGCCGATGCAAGGGCGAAACGGGCAAGTTTCTCAAACGCCAGACCGCGCAAGGCTGGAGAAGCAGGGAGAAGAAAGCCCAGCTTTCTACCTGACAGTTCGCCCACCGGGGTGCTGGTAGTCTTTTGGAGCATTTGCTACAGCAGGAGTTTACAGAAGAAGAGGATCCACACCGCCGCGCACGTGACAAGGATGGCGACCGCGAAGTATTTGCGGATCGAAACAGCCTTAAGGATCGAGGTCAGCCAGGCACCCAGAAACGCCCCGCCGACCGATCCAATTACCACCGAGGCTACAATGCCGAAGTCCACGTTGCCTCTGCCAGCGGCCTCGTGGCGGTACATCCCCCACAGGGCGATGCAGAACACCACGAAAAGCGAGGTCCCTACGGAACGTCGCGTCGAAAGTCCGACAAAATACAGAAACATCGGCACGGCAATGAAGCCGCCACCGATGCCAAGGAATCCGGCCACCACTCCACCCATAGCCCCTACGAGCGCGAGGAGCATCCCGGAAAACGGTGCGTACTCACCCCGCTCGGAGGAGATCATGGGGCGGATTTTCACTATTCGCAGCGGGCGCTCGAATCGGCGACCGGGCTCGCCTGCGGGGGTTCGGGGAATAAAGAGCGTCTCATACAGGATGAACCCACCCAGGCAAAGGAAGATGCTTGTGAGGCCCAGAAGCTGATAGAACATCGCCGCCTCTGTGGGATGACCGAAGATGGAGACGGGTTTTGCCCCTGCGGTAAGAGCGTCAATCCAGCCCGCACCAAGCTCCACACCGACAAGGGCACCTGCGACGAATACGAGAGCAACTTTCCACTCTACGTTCCTGTGCCTGACATGGCCGATAACGCCGGACAACGTGGTGAAGACCATCTGGGAAAGACTGCTTCCCGCCGCGATGGCAGGTTCGATGCCGAAAACCAGCGTCAGCGCTGGAACCGCGATGAAGCCACCGCCCACCCCGAACATCGAGGAAAAGACACCGACCAGAAAGCCAAGGAGGATGACAAAAACACTGACCTGGAGACCGACAAGGGGAAGAGTGAATTCCATCGCGTGCCTACATGCCGCCCTTGAAGCCATCGCGCCGCACGCGCCAGAAGTGGAAAGTCATCAGCAGGAACATCGTGAGAGGCAGAGCGATACAGTGCAGCACATAGGTTCTCAGCAGTGCCGCGTCGCCTATCTTGTCGCCGCCAAACAGCAGCTTGTTGATCCAGATACCCACGGGCGATGCTGAGTCCGCCATACCCTTTGCCACGCTGACTGCTTCGTAGCTGAGGCCGTCGAAGGGCAGCAGGTAGCCGGTGAACGCTGTCAGAAGGAGCAGCAGGAGAAGGATGACACCAACAGACCAGTTGAACTCTCTGGGAGTCTTGTACGCGCCGTGGAGGGCAACGCGGATCATGTGGAAGAAGACGGTGATGAGCATCAGTTCGGATGCATAGCGGTGAAGCGCGCGAATGAACTGCCCAAATGCTACTACGTTATCAATATCAGTTATCGAAGAATGCGCTCCGGCAGTGGTGGGTGAGTAGTAGAACATCAGGATGACACCGGTCAAGACAGACACGATGAAGAGCAGGAACGATAGCCCGCCGAGGCAGAAGGAGTGTTTCAGCTTCAACGCCTCACGGGCAATCGTGGGTGGATGCAGATGCAGAAAGACGCTGCGGCGGACGTAAGCCTGCCGTTCGTCTTCATCCGTAGAGGGCAGACGAAGCCGAAAAATCGAACGCCAGAGCCTTGTCAGCGGATTCATTTCCACGTCCCCACCGGTCGGCTTTTGCGGCTCAGGTACAGCAGTTTGTTCACCTGTTCGATGAAGTCCTCCACGTCGGTTCTGTTCGGATGCACGCTAAGCTCCGCCTCGTACAGGGATCGCGCCTTCTCTAACATAACGATGGCTTCGTCAAAAAGTCTCATGGCGTTTTCGTAGTTGTCTTCTTCCATTGCTGCGAAGGCCTTGCGGATCAGTTCTTCGCCCGCGAGATAGGCCTCATTCGCGTCCTTCAGAGTCTGCGTGCTCGCCTTGGGCGGCGAGAGCACGACGTTCTGCACCGGGGGTTCGGATGTGGCGGCGGGCGTCGGGGTCGCCGAGGGCGGTGGAGCGTCGCTCCTGGATGGCGTTGGCTTGGTCGGGTTCGGTTCCGGCGTGGCGGCAGGCCGGGTCACTCCCCGGATACGATCCAGCAGTTCACGGGCAGACGATGCATAGGAAGAACCGGAGTAGCTGCGCAGAAGTTCCTCGGCGGTCGAGACAGCGGATTTCTCGAGCCCCTTCGAGTAATAGGCAAGGGCCCGGCGGTACAACTGAAAAGCTTCGTAGTCGGCCACCCGGGTGGTGTTGTCCACCCAGCGGGAGCACATTTCCGTATACACCTTCCACTGCTCGGGGTTCAGGTCGTATTTGCGCGCAAGCTTGAAAGCCTTAAGCCAACTGAGCCAGTTTTCAGTGCCATACCGACGGGCATCGTCGAGCATCTTTGTCAGGACAGCCCTGTTGGCGTTCTGGAAATCCCCGGGTGACAGTACCCGTCGCTGCGCGATGTCGGATTTTTTCACCGTTACCGATACCCCGCCGAAATTCCTGACGACGAGCCTGATATCATCTTCCCGTTCGACAACTCCTTCGACAGTCCCTCCGCCCTTGAGCTTGAGGCTGACTAATTGGCCGCCGGAAATCACCGGCGAGACCGGAAAGAACCGTAGCACGCGGTCGAAGCCGCCGATTAGCGCCTGCGCATCGTCTATTTCCTTGCGCGTTCCGCCGGAAACCTGAAGCCCAGCCGCCTTTGCAATCACCGCGAGCCCCTGCTCCACTTTCCCGATCATCGCCAGTGCTCTGGCCTCATCGATCATCCTCCGGGCATCCTCATCGCGCAAGGGTGCCGGGGTCGGCGTGAAGGAAAGTGTCGGGGACGGAGAAGTTGACGGCTTTGTTGAAAGCGAAGGTGGAACCACCGAAGCATGCGGGGATTGTGAAACGCGCGCCAAGGGCGTATGGTCCGGGGAAGGTACGGGGAACAACCACGCGCGAAGAGGCTCCTGGTAAAAATACGCGACTGCCGCGCAAAACGCGCAGAGAAGAAGTATAATTAGGCAAGAAGCCGAGGGCCCGTTCTTCCTGGAGGACATGCGCACCATTATACAGCCCTTCGGACCCTTTCAACGCGTCAGTTCCATTATTTGCGTCACTCCGATTGCAGAGGGAGCCAATGATCGACCAACAGGCAGTAATCAGCGACGCCTGGGTTGATGAGATGAAGCGTCTCGTCACAGAACTCGCGGAACGGTCACAGAATTTCGTCGATCGCTCACTTGCGGCTTTCTTCTCCGGAGATGCCGCAGCCGCTGAAGAACTGATCGAGTTCGAAGAACGGCTCGACAGGCTTGAAGTCCAGCTCGAGGAGTATGCGATAACAGTCCTTGAGCGCACGCATATCAACGGGTACTGCCTCAGATTCGTGGTTTCGGTACTAAAAACCAATAACGACCTTGAGCGAATGGCCGATTTAGGCGTGGACATCTGCTATGCGAGCCTGAAACTGGGCAAGCTGCCTCCAGAAGAGATACCCGCCCTGCTCCCGCTGATGATTGCCCGCAGCAAGAACATGATCGACAAAAGTGTGAAGGCGATAATGACCGAGGATGTAGGTCTCTGCCTCGAAGTGAGAGGCGAGGACGTTGTCATAGACAGGTACGCCAGGGAAATCGCCGGAGAACTTGCGCATACCGGCAAGGATAACCCGGAACAGGTACCTCGGATACTGCAGATTCACAATGTGGTGAGGGCGATCGAACGCCTTGCGGACCTCTCATCGAACATCGCTGAAAACATCATTTATCTGGTCGAAGGGACCATCGTCCGCCATACTATCTAATGGCAGACCGCATCTCTGTGCAGGGCATAGAGTTACCGCCTTGCCGCGCGGGGGGATTTTGCTTGAAGACGCGTCAAATTGACTTATAATTTCGCCCTATTTTCAAGAAGGAGATACCTAAGATGATCGAACTGACCAGCAAAGCCCCCTCCAAGATATTCCTGACGAAGGGCGTGGGAGTACACAAGGAGCGGTTGGCGGCTTTTGAGGAGGCGTTGCGCGACGCCGGCATCGCCCCCTTCAACCTCGTCAAGGTTTCGAGCATCCTTCCTCCCGGGTGCGATATCATCCCCAAGGAAGATGGTCTCAAGTTGATGTCTCCAGGACAGATTGTCTTCTGCGTGCTCAGCCGCAACGAGACCGACGAAAACCACAGGTTGATTGCAAGTTCGATCGGCTTGTCCAAGCCTGCAGATCCCCTGGTTTACGGTTATCTCAGCGAGCACGAGAGCTTCGGCGAGCCGGAGAACGTCGCTGGTGACTACGCAGAGGATCTTGCCGCTTCGATGCTGGCAACAATTCAGGGGCTCGAATTCAACCCTGAATCAAGTTGGGACGAGAAGCGCGAAATATGGCGCATCTCCGGCAAGATCGTCGAAACCAAGAACATCACCCAGACCGCCGTCGGCAAGGCCCATTTCTGGACCGTCACCGTCGCGGCCGCTGTATTGCTGCACGAATAACGCACACTATGGACAAAGTTGCCGCGGCATACGCCCGAATATCGGACGTCAATGACGTACCACGCAACTTCGGCGGGTTGCCTCGCGAGTTTTCATCTCGCAAGGTATCCCGCTTTGTGGTTATTCCCGCGCCATATGAAGGCTCAGTTTCCTACGGGCACGGGACTTCCGCCGGACCGGGCGCTATCATCGAGGCATCACGCCATATGGAGCTCTTCGACGCCGAGACCGGCCTGTCGCCCTTTGCTGAAGGCATCCACACAGCCAAGCCCGTCAAAGCCGCTGAGCCCCGCGAATTCCTTGACCTGCTGCGCAACCGGGTGAGTGAAGTTCTGGCCGAGGGAAAGATGCCTGTCGTACTGGGCGGAGAACACACTATCAGCCTCGCTCCCGTCGAGGCAATTGCCGAAACGGAAACATCCTTCGGAATCCTGCATCTTGACGCGCACTCGGACTTGCGTCACGACTTCGACGGCTCTCTTTATTCCCACGCGTGCGTAATGCGAAGGTGCATCGAGTTGGGCCACGTAAAGTCGCTTTCACAGGTTGGAATCCGCTCATCGTCTTACTTCGAGCGCACTTCCCTTGCCGACCCCAAAGTGAACACCATATTCAGCCACCAAGTCAAGGGAGACTGGATCGAGAAAGCGCTCGAGCCCTTGCCGCACGACATTTATATCACCCTGGATGTTGACGTCTTTGATCCCTCGATCATGCCAGCCACAGGGACGCCCGAGCCTGGCGGGCTGACTTGGAACGACGTCATGCCGTTGTTGCGCGAGGCTTTCCGCACGCACCATGTACTCGGATTCGACATAGTTGAGCTTTCGCCAATTAAGGGTCTGCACCATCCGCAATTCACCTGCGCTGTTCTTGTGCACAAGATGCTGTGTTATGAGCTATACTTTAGTCGGAAATAAGGCAGGAGAGTGAGCGAATGCCCTCCAAGTACGCGAACATCCCCCCCTCGGAATACCTCCCCAAGATCAAGCACATCCTTCTGCGCCGCAAGGCTGAGCTTATCGAGGAAGTAGAGAAGCGGTTGCACGAGGCCGGGGCGGCCGATGCCGCTGGAATCGACTCGATCGACGCCGCAATGAACGGGATCGAGGACGAGTACACTTTGAACCAGATCTCGAAGTCTCTCGAATTGCTCGACGAGATCGAGGACGCGCTCAAGAGAATCGAGAAAGGCGAATACGGCTACTGCTCCGGGTGCGGAGAGGCAATTGAACTCGGTAGGCTCAAAGAAGTACCATCCACGCGCATGTGCGTAAAGTGCCGCGGCAAGTTCGAAAAAGAGTCGGGCAAATTTCCCCGGGTAAAAGAGTAGGCTGGCGGCTGCGCCCTCTGCCCAATATCGGAATGCTTTGAAGAGCGCCCTCGATGGGCGCTCTTTTCTTTCCTACTTCAAGGCTGCAAGGTAGTGCGATTCAAGCGCGCCGAGCATTCTGTTTTCGTTGTATTGCTCCTCGACCAATGAGCGGCCCTGACAGGCGAATCTCGCTCGAAGCTCGGCGTCACCCAGTAACTCCGACAACCTCGATGCCAATTCCACGCGATCCCCAACGGGCACGCAGTAGCCGGTCTGCCCGGACTGAACCAGTTCCGGGACCCCATCACAAGCATAGGCCACTGCAGGAATTCCTGAGAGGTATCCCTCCGCAATGACCAGCGGCAGACCTTCCCGATACGACGGCAACAGAAGAACGTGGCCAGCGGCGAGATAGTCCGGCATCGAGGCACGCGACACTTTTCCCGAAAGGAAGACCGCGTCGGCGATCCCCAACGCTCTCGCATGCTCAAGAATATCCTCGCGCAAAGGCCCGTCACCAACGAGAAGAAGAGCCGCATCCGGCACCGCTTTCCTGACAGTAGCCATCGCCTCAAGTGCGTCAAAGTGGCCCTTGTCCGGCGCGAGGCGTGCCGGCAAAACCACCGTTGTTCGATCCCCGAGGCCAAGCAAGGCCCTGACAATCCCGCCGTTGCAGTGCTTGAACTCGTCCGAGGCGATTCCCCAAGGCAGGTGAACCAGTTTCCCCTCATCAGCGATGCGGTACTTCAGAGCGCGTTCTCTGAGTGACCGCGACACGCAGAAGATGCGAATGCAGCGCGAGGCAGCGGCCCTCTCGATGAGCGGGAAGACTGATTCCCGGAAGATGCCGCCATAGCCAAAGGGGAAACCGTGCACCGTGTGAAACACTGCGGTAGTCCCTGCGGCCGCAGCGGCAAACCTGCCCAATACCCCTGCTTTGCTTGAGTGCGTATGCACCACATCCGGCTTTACCCGCAGGATCAACTCCTTCAGGTCCATGTACGCCCGCAAGTCAAGACGGGGATCAATCTCCCTGCGCATTTCAGGAATGATCCTGACGGTCAGCTTGCCCCGCCACGCTTCGTACAGAAGATCGCCCTCGGCGCCCACCGGCGGACCAGCCCACACCTCCACGTCCCAGCCGAGGTCACGCAGCCCCAGCGCGGAACGAAGGCAGACGACCTGAGCGCCACCTGAGATAAGGCGGGTTATGATCTGTACAACCAGCCCTCTATGCATACCTGCCGTCTGGCGTGTCCTGCTCCCCGGGTACTTCGGGAGAGGGCCGGACAGGGGGAGGCTCAAGCAGGAAAGGCGAGATTTCCTTCCCGTATTCTGCAGGAAGGCGCTGAACAATCGCGCGGGCCGCAGACAGGCTCAAAGGCCCCAAGGCTGAGCGACCTACGGCATTCCGTCCGTCCTCCCACGGTGACTGGATTATCACAATCAACAGAGCCATCACCAGCAGCACACCCTCGATTCCGCTCACGATCCCTCCCAGAAGAGCATCCACCCCTTCGAGCTTCAGCTTCTTGAGAGCCTCCTTCATCAGCAGGCCAATGATACGGAAGACTGTCACCACGATGAGAAAAATCAGGAGATAGGCGATCATCAGGCGCAATGAGGGGTTGGCAATGGCGCCCATCATCGCGTCAGCCAGCGGAGGCGAAAGGAACACCGCGCATACAGCACCGGCGACAACGCCGAGAAGAGTCATCAGGGAAAGCGCAAAGCCGAATATGAACCCGCGCACAATCCAGATAACCACGACCAGCAGAGCAAGCAGATCAATCCAGTTCATCAATTCCCCGGTGGAGCCGCGCCAAGAGTTGCCGCGGATTTCTGTCAAGAATCTCGTCCAGTTCGGCTTCCCGCGCTCCGCACCCCAGTAGCACGGCACGAGCGCGCTTAGCGTCAAGTATGTCGTCGGAATTGTGAGCATCGGAATTGACGAGAAGAGCGCATCCGGCTTCCGATGCCACGCGAAAAACGTGACCATTGGTGGCATTGTGCCCGCCACGCCCGGTAATCTCTATCATAACACCGTTTGCAGCAGCCTGGGAGCATTCCTCCGATGAAATGAATCCAGGATGAGCAAGGATATCCACCAAGCCCTGCGCCTCGACAGCGGCCCTGTTAGTGCCCGGCATCACGGGCTCGACCGGGGTCTCGCCATGAACAATCACAAGGACATCGCCGTATGCTTTGATTTTCTGCGCAAGCCTGGCGATGACTCCTGGCGGAACGTGGGTTATCTCGCAACCCGGGACAATGACCACCCCGTATTCACGGGAAAGCTCGCTCAGACGCAGCATGGCTTCGACGATGAAAGCGTAGTTTTCGAAACCGACGTGATCCGTGACTGCCACCGAACTGACACCTCTGACGGACGCCCGCCTGACAAGTTCAGAAGGGAGCATTGTGCCATCGGACATCGTGGAGTGCGTATGGAATTCGTAGCGTTTCATAGGTGGATTGTACTCGACAGTAGGGCTCGCGCAAATGGAAGGTCACACAAAGGAAAGGGCCGGCTTTCGCCGGCCCTGGAATGCTGCAGAAGGCCCATGCCTCAGCGAGCAAGCAGAGAACGAATCATAGCCCGAACAGTATCAGAGGTCTCGACCGCAATGTACGGTGAAACCGCATAGTACAGAGCCACCGAGTCTGAACCGACGGAGGAAGATGTAACCTGCGCGTCACGAGCGTAGCACAGGACCTCTACAGATTCCGCGGACAGGCTGCCGAAGGCGGCAGTCGCGATAAAGCACCCGCCGCCGCCACCAGTGGAAGGCAGCGTGGTGACGTCAGTATTCAGCGAACCGGTGTAAGCGCCCTGAGTTGTATCCACGAACTTCAGGTCAGCTCCATCCCAGTAGAGTATCGAAGGATACCCGTCCTTGTCGACGGTAATGGCGGTGTTGCCTGAGAGTTCTCCAACCTGCAAGTTCTGGTCAATTCCCCACGCAATGCCGTTGTACCAGGCATACTTGACGGCAGCGTAGCTACGATAGGACATGTGGATGATGCCGTTCTTATCGATAGTCATGGAAAGACCGTAGCCCGTAATGTTGTTGGTCGAGAGGTCGACGATCTGCCAACCCTCGGGCTGCAGCCAAGCGATACGCAGACCAGCCTCAACCGGATTGGTCAGAATCTGGTATGCGATATAGGGCTTGCCGCTCGGATCGAGGGCCAGGGCTGCACTGCGGCCTACATCTCCGTCAGAAGCTACGAGGTAGATGGCCCAAGTGCCACTTTCCTTACGGGCAAACTTGAGGTCGCCGTTTGTGGAATCGTAGTAGGAAATGGACGGCCAGTTGAGGATTGGCATGATGCCGATCGTGCAGTACTGACCAACATTTCCGTCGTGGTCCACAACTTCGCTGACCCAAAGGCCGCCTGAAGGATAGCTGTAGATAAGTGCACCGTTGGTGTTCGAGTAGAAAGCTACATGCGGCAAATCGTCAGAATCCAAGACCATCGAGATGAAGTTTTCGGCCGAGTAGTCTGCCGAAATAACCTCGATGAACCAGCCGGACTCAGTGTACCGCCCGACGCAAGGTTCATTGTCCTTAACGTATGCGACATAAGGGGTTCCGTCAGAAGCGAGCGCCAACGCAATCTTCTCGCCGAAGGTGCCTTCCTTATCGATTACATCAACACGCCAGACACCGTCGACGACCCAACCGAGACGAACCGAGTCGGGACCAATCTTTCCGTCGGCCTTGGTCGAGGCCACGGGAGCACCGGTGTATGCGACGACGGGAGAATTATCGGTCCCGTTGCGCGCGATCGCACACCCGGCACCGAAAGCGTTAGTTGCAACAGTAAGAGGATCGCGCCAATTTGGCGTCGGGACATCTGACACATCGCGAAGTGTCCATTTCCACTCAATTGTGCTGGGCTCGGAAATCGGGACACTGAAGTAGGGCGTCGTGCCGTTGCCGACAGAGCCTGTCCCCTGATATCCAACGCAGTAAATGCCCTGGTAGGAGAAGTCCACGCGACCTTGGGCCAACTCGCCCTCGAAGAACCAGTAGGTGCCCACGGGCGGCATCATGTTTACGCCAGCCTGCTGAGGATTGAGGATCTCGAATGAGTACTGCTTGACGTAGTTGGCAAAAACCGTAGCGGGACTCCTGATGGACGCGACATAGGGGTTGGGAGAGGTGAACGAGGCGCCGTACTGCGCCAGACCAACACCTGTTGCTTCCCAGGAAAGCAGGAATCTCACACCGGCCAGATCGGCGGGCTGAGTAACCGCAATCGAAACGTCAGTGCCCTCGTTGTACCACCCGTTGTAGGAGCCGACAAAGTGACCGTTGGTTGTCGCGGTCAAGTAGTACTGGGCAAGCCAGACAGCCGAGACCGACGCGGATTGGGAGACGCGGAACAGAAGAACAGTGTCGGTGTAGTAACCGGTGACTCCGGGAACTACCCACCCGACCCAGGTGTACTTGGCGGTGGACGTGTCTCCCGGTGGGAGCGCCTCCACGGTGACCAGGTTATTCTCATTCACCCAGACAGTCCCGGAGGGCTCCGTGTTCCCGTGATTCGTGTGAATAGTGACGCTGTACTGCTTGATCCAAATCCAGGCAATTGTTGTTGGGCTGGTCATAGTGAAGTTGCCTGTATCGATGGTCTCACCGTTGGCGATCGAGCCTTGAGCGAACCAGCCAAAGCAGTAGAAACGGGCGCCTGCAGGAAGCGCATAGGTTTGCTGTGTTGAGCTGCGAACAGTCGCACCTTCGTTGTACCAGCCAGGCTGGGATCCTTCGTTAGTGCCGTATTCGTTGGTGATTGAGAGATAGTACTGCGGGAACCAGTGCCACACGATCGTGGTTGGATCCTTGAGGAAGATGTCGCCGGTGCTCGAACCAGTCCCGTCAGCAACGGAACCTGTTCCGGACCAGCCTGAGCACGCGTAGCGAAGAGTCTCAGAAATGCTGAAGGGCGACGTTACGGAGAACTGGACATACTGATTCACGTCCATCCATCCGTCGAATTCCTTCGAGACATCGTAAGCCGTAGTAACCTTGATCGAGACTTGCTCGGAGTAATTGGCCTGAACAAGAGCCGGAACGCCCCAATACATAGTGGCGTCGTGCACGATGGCCCCACCATCCGACCAGTTCTGCCAACTCCAGCGCCTGCCCGCTACCTGAGCTTTAGTGAGTGAATCCGGAGCGGCAATGGTATGCGCTTCCCTGTAGTACCAGCTTTGGGTAAAGGGAACGCTCCTGTCCTCGCCATCAACTGTCACGAAGCCGAAACCGAGGTTGTTCGTGATGGAAACGTAGAGTCTGTTCTTGACGGTAATCGGGCCTTCCCAGACCCACGAACACCACGCGCCAGCATAGCAGCGAACACCGATGAACACGTTGTCAGAAACAACATCCTGGGTGTTCCAAGTGAAGTCGTAAGTGTTCGCCTTGGTGCCATTGGGAGCGGCGTTGCCGAAGGACGTAAGGGTCAGGCCTCCATCCAATGAATAGGCGCCTTCCATCTGGGTGACGGCGGGCGGGGAAGAGTCCATAGTGAACTCGATCGCGGCGCCAGTGTAGGAGTACGTGTTGAACGAGGAGTTGGCAACATCTCCATACTGGTAGAGGCATTGGCCGTAGGTGGACATCATCACGCCACCGGTATTGGAGGAACAGAAATTCAGGACTGCGTAATAACCAGCGAGGTAGATACCGACATAGGCATCCTTGGGGATGTTACTCCAGTTGATGCCGGAATAGGCGGTGGTCC
>JBAZOJ010000044.1:0-18342 GCA_041648755.1 Candidatus Brocadiia bacterium | reverse complement strand
CGGCGGAACCGATGGCAACGTTACGGGACCGGTGGGTGAAGGCAACGGAGTTGGAGTTGCGAGCAATTCCTTACCGTGAGCCTCTAAGGCAGCGCGGTAGTTCTCATCCAGCTTGGGGTCTTTCTTGTAGTCATTGAGGAGTTCGATTTCGCGCTCGGCGACTTCCTTGAATAGACGGGCTTCGGGATGCTCGGCAACCTTCTTGTAGTTCTCGATGGCCTTGTCAATCTGGCCCAGGAAAACGTAGTATGTTGCCACGTTGTAGCGGATCACCGGTGCAGAGGCATAGCGAGGATACTTCTCGAGGAACTTCTCGGCCTCGTCGATGTAGCTCTGGTAGTCGATCTCTTTGCTGCCCTCGCCGGGTCTCTTCCGATTGACCATGCGCTCGAGCTTCTTGACGTTCCATTCGTACTCAAGCGGGGTGCCCTTGACGAGGTTGATCAGCTCTGGATCCGTGATCTTCTCGTAGGAGTCTGCGTCTTTCAGCTTGGCCACTGCAGAGAGCATCTTCTTGTTCTGCACGGTGGAATAGACGTACAGGGCCACGCCAAAGAGAATGACGATGGCCAGCAACACGGCAACCGGCTTGTAGTAGGCTACGAAGAAGTTTTTCAGCTTCTCATGCGCCGGGGTCGCGTCGCCTGACGGCATATCTATGCCGATCAGGTCATCGAGGGGATCTACTTGATTCCTTCTGGAAGATTTGTTTGCCATCCTGAGCTTTCCTGGCTAACGAACTTGTATTTCGATATTGGTCGCCCGCATCTTGCGGGTAATCTTGATAACACAGACCGTACCGCTCTTGCGCATGTACATCAGCGATTCATGGCCACTGGGCGTCGATTCCTCGCTGTAGATTTCCCAGCCCAGCTTGGGCATCGCGCTCCGGTAAAACTCCTGGACGAACGACGGATGCTCCTTGCCCTTGAGCAGAAACGACCCGACCCGCGTATTGCCCGAAGTCGAACTGTACGAGGTCGAAAGCATCTTAAACCCTACCGGCACAGGGATATCCGCAAGGTACTTCGCGGCCTCGCCCTGGTTGGCAGGACGATCATCACCCTTGATACTGCAGCCTGCGAAGAGCAGCAAAAGGCTTATGATTGCGAGAGAGCAAAGTCTATAAGCCATAGCGTCCTCCAAAGGGTGCGGATTATAGCCAACTATCCGGGGGTGTCAACGTTTTCAGGGGCGCGGCGGGCCTTTGTTCGGACTATTCTGGCGGTCAAATCATATCCCTCTGCCGCCGTAATCCGGGCATCCAGCATCGTCCCCGGCTCATGCGCACCCTCGACAATTACCACTCCGTCGACCTCGGGAGCCTCGCACGGAGTCCTGCCAATTGACACGTCTTTGCCGTCCCGTTCGGCAACATAATCCACCAGTACCGGGGTACGCACGCCGATACGCGATTCACTCAGGGCAAAGGCGCGTTCCTGGGCCGCGGCCATCAATTCGTCCATGCGGGCCTGCTTCTCCCTTTTCGAAACCGTGTCGCCAAGCTCGAACGCCTTTGTGTCCCTCTCCGGACTGTAGGTGAAGGCGCCCACATGCGTGACGTCCAGTTCATCGAGCCGCTTCAGCAGGCGGGTGAATTCCGGCTTACCCTCACCGGGGAAGCCAACGATGATCGAAGTCCTGAAAGCCGTGTCGGGCCGGGCGTTACGAATCTTGTCGAACAACGTGCGAATCTGCTTCCAGGTCGTTTTCCGTCCCATCGCCGCGAGGATTTTGTCATCCAGGTGCTGTATCGGGATGTCCAGGTACGGAACCACCTTGGGCGCGGAGGCAAACGCCTCGATAATCTCGTCGGTGATATTTGCAGGATGCAGATACAGGAGTCGCAGCCACTCCAGCCCTTCGAGCGCGCCGAGCCTCCGGATCAATTCCGGAAGTTCGCCGTTCCCGCGCTCGCGACCAAAGGCCGCGATGTCCTGACCTATCAGCACGATCTCCTTGCGGCCTGACGCGACAATCTCCTGCGCCTCCCGGAGCACGGTCATCCTGGGCCGTGAACGCAGCGGCCCTCTGAGTCGCGGAATCGAGCAGTAGCCGCACAGGTTGTTGCAGCCGTCGGAAATCCGAATGTAGGCGTAGGATGCGGGGGTAGAGTACAGACGAACGGGCACGTTCCCGCTCAGTTTGTCCCAGCCCACCTGCAGCCAGACGCCGCGAGTCTTTGCCTGGATAAGCGAAAACAGCCGGTCGGGACTCGCGGATCCCACCCATAGATCTACTTGTGGAAATCCATTCTGCAGTTCATCGAGGAACCCCTGCACCATGCAGCCATAGCCGACCAGGTACTTTATCGCGCCTGCCTTGCGCCAGGGAGCGAGGGTCTTCAACTCGCGCATCACTTCTTCCCGCGCGTTGGCGATAAAACCGCAGGTGTTCAGGATGACGACATCCGAGGACGACGGGTCCGCGGAAATGACATATCCGGCCATGCCGAATCGCGCGGCGACTTCCTCGCTGAGTGTGGCATTCTTCGCGCAGCCGAGGCTTATAATGGACATTCTCGGCGGAACGACCTTCATCACGCCGTGGGAAGAAAGACCCCCTGGGAATGGAGCAGTTCCGCGGCTCATTTCGCTCCGCCTTCCGTGCCGCGCTTCTTGGCTCGCCACTCTTCAAGGGTGAACAATATCTCGCGCGGCTTGGAGCCCCGATACGGGCCAAGGATGCCCTGCTGTTCCATCTGGTCTATAAGGCGGGAAGCTCTGCCGTAGCCGACCGTGAGCCTTCTTTGCAGCAGTGACACTGAGCCGCGCTGATTCTCGATGACTACTTCCACGGCATCCTCGAAAAGGGGATCGAGGCCGTCGGGGGTGAGTTCGTAATCTTCGCCATCCCCGCCCGAGCCCTCAGCGGCATCGCCGCCGGTGTAGCTTCCGCGCTTCCCGCCCGACACGCCCCCGCCTTCGAAGTCGCCCGGCTTCTTGGAGAGCGAATCGCCCTTGTGCGCCTCGATCGACTTCTGGGCTGCGCGGTTGAGCTTCTCATTGTACTGCGGAGAGGCCTGGGCACGGATGAATTCAAGTACTTTCTTGATCTCCTCGTCCGAGATGAACACGCCCTGCGCGCGGATAAGCCGCGGCGAGGTGGGCGGCTGGAACAGCATGTCGCCTCTGCCCAAAAGGGCCTCAGCGCCGTTCTGGTCAAGAATCGTGCGCGAGTCAACCTTCTGGGATACCTGGAACGAAAGCCTGCAAGGCATGTTGGCCTTGATAAGGCCTGTGATGACGTTGACGGAGGGCCGCTGCGTCGCGAGCACGATGTGGATACCGATGGCGCGCGACTTCTGCGCGAGCCTCGTTATGGACCACTCGACTTCCTTCCTGGCAATCATCATGAGGTCGGCGAGCTCGTCAACCACGATGACAATGTACGGAAGGTGGTCGGGAAATTTCTCGCGCTCCTCGGGATCGGTGATTATCGTGTCCAATCCGTCCGCGCCGATCTTGTTGTAGCCGACTATGTCCCTCACGGCCGTCCTGCTGCACAGGCGATAACGGTCTTCCATCTCGCTCACGGCCCATTCGAGCACGCCGGGGGTCTGACGCATATCCGTTACAACCGGTGTAATAAGGTGCGGCACGTTCTGATATCCTGACAACTCGACCATCTTCGGGTCGATGAGGATAAACTTGACCTCGTCGGGCCTGCGATAGGCCAGCAGAGTCATAATCAGCGCGTTGATGCAGACGGACTTGCCGCTGCCCGTCGCGCCCGCGATGAGAATGTGCGGCATTTTGGTGAGATCTGCGATAAGCGGCTCGCCAGCGCCCTGCTTGCCCAGAAACGCCGGAAGCCTGTAGTTTGTATGCGCAAAGGACGGGTGCTCGGCCAGCTCCCGGAACTTCACGATCTCCATCTCCGGATTCGGAAGCTCGATTCCGACCGTCGGCTTTCCGGGGATGGGCGCGATTATTCGCAGGGATTGCGCGCTGAGGGTCATCGAAAGGTTATCCGCAAGCGAGCTGACGCTTCCAACCTTGATGCCGGGCTTCAGTTCGATTTCGAACAACGTGACTACAGGCCCGGTTTCCCAGTTGACAACCTTGGCCTCGATTGAGAAATCCGCCAGGCACTTCTCTATGACGCGCGCCCGTTCTTCTGTGATTTTCTGGAAGTCCTTGCGCACCGTGATGGGCTCGTCGAAAAGAGTGATCGGTGGAAGCTTGTAGTCGCTGTACGGGCCGGGCACTCCGGCGCGGGTTCTCGGCTTGCCGTCATCGAGGTCGAACAATGCCGGTTGCGGCGTATCCGGAACCTTCTTCCGGGGAGGAGCCTTTACCGGCTCCTTCTCCTCAAGCTTCTCGTCCTCGTCTTCTTCCTCCGGCTCGTCCTCCGGTTCTTCTTCAGGTTCTTCTTCCACGGGCTCCGGCTTGGCCGAAACGACCGGGGCCGCGGGAATCTCGGGCTGCGGCGCGGGAGCAGGCGGACCGGGTTTCAACACTCCACCGACCTCGCCCTTGTGTTTGGACTTCTGGCGCGCCTTGTGAATCCTGTCGACGATGAAGTCGCGTGTCCACTCGTAAACGGCGAGATTGCTGGCGATTACCGCAGCGCCGAACAGCACGACAATCAGTATGAGAATCGCGCCGATCATACCGGCAATGCTCGAGAGCCAGAGCGAGAATTCGCGGCCGATGAGCCCGCCATATGAAATCGGCAACCCCACAGCGACCGGATCGGTCAAGGGTGTCGCGATGAGGCCAAAGAGCTTGCGACCGTCAATAAGAGCCGCCAGGGAAGCCAGCGCGTACACGAACAGCAGCATCCCGAAAAGCCTGAACCAGAAGCCGTCAATCTCCTGCTCCTTGAACATCAGGATCGCGAAGCCGATGGGTATCAGGATGATAGTGTATGCCGCGAGCCCGAACAGCTTGAGCATCTGATATGAGAACCACGCCCCGACAGGCCCGCAGAAATTGGAGGTTCCGCGCGGAGTCGGGTAGGAAGTCATGAACGAGATGTCGCTGCTGGAATAGGACAACAGCGCCAGGGCGAAAAACACGCCCAGCAGCGCAAGGAACAAGGCAATAAGGACGCGAGAGATCTCGCGCATTCTCATTTGAAGAAGCCGCTCCTGTACAACGCGTAGAAGATGGCGCCCAGACCAACAAGGAAGCAGTATCCTGCGAACCAGTACAGCTTACCCTTGCGGACGAGCCACAAAGTCACCGGGATGGCCAGGAAGGTCAGGCCGAACGCTGAGAAGGTGCCGACCAGGATAGCCGTAAAACTCATCGAAACCATATCGGGGGTGAAGTTGACCAGCTTGTATGCGACAGAACCGAGGATGGCCGGAACGCCCAGCATGAATGCGAACTTCACTGCCTTGGTTCTGCTTATTCCGCAAATGAGGCCGCTGCCGATTGTGGCGCCGCTTCTGGAGACGCCGGGAAGCAGCGAAACAGCCTGCGCAAGGCCGATCAGAAGAGCATCGAAGAACTTGACGGGCTCATCGTCGTCCTTCTTTATCGCGAATACCTCGCCGCCGACAAGGAATATGGCAGTTCCGACAAAGCCGATGCCGATGACCAGTATCTTGGTCTTTGCGGCGTCGATATTGCCTGAGAAGAAGGCCTCCATAAGAAACACGGGAACCGAGGCAATCAACAGCCACATCAACTCGCGGCGGTTCTTCGTGAAAAGCTTGCCGAAATCATTGAGGAAATAGACGACGATTCCCAGTGCCGTGGCAAGACGTATCAACATGTCGAACGTCTGCACGGTGGCCTCGTCCACGTTGAGGCCGAGGATGAGTTGGGCCAGGGAGAGGTGCCCGCTGGAGGAAACCGGGAGAAACTCCGTGATTCCCTGCACGACACCCAGAATAAGCGCGTTGAGAACGTCCATCAGGCTCCTCCGATGCTCATGCCCTCTCTTCCCGTATGCGTTCGACGGCCCCGATTATCAGTCCGGCCGCCTCGGCCTTGGGAAGGTTGGGTAGAGGCAGCACATTGCCGCCTCTGTATACAAGGGTAATCTCGGTGTGGTCGGAATCAAGTGCTTTCGGCGAATTCAGACAGACGAAGTTGCAGTTCTTCTCCGCACATTTCTTTCGTGCGGAGTCAATTCCGTTCTCGTGCTCGAGCGCAAAACCCACGACCACCCGCCAGCCCTTCTTCTCTGCTACTTCCGCGAGAATATCCAGGGTGGGGATCAGGTTCAGTGTCAAACCGGGTCCGTTGCGCTTTATTTTTCCCGTCGCCTTGTGTTCGGGCCGGAAGTCGCATACCGCGGCTGCCATGATCAGTGCGTCGCACGCCGGAAAGTTCCGGGCCAGTTCATCGCGCATCTCATTCGCCGTACGCACGCAAACGACCGTGGCTGCCTTCGGCGGCACAGCGGTCATCGGGCCGCAGATCATCGTGACGGAATGGCCGCGGGCGATAGCGCTTTCGGCCAGGGCAACGCCCATCTTCCCGCTTGAGAAATTGGTGATGCAGCGGACATCGTCAATCGGCTCGACGGTTGGTCCGGCAGTGATGATGATGTTCATTTCAGTGGGTTTCGCTCTTGCCGTGAGCAAAATGACGTTCGAGCTCAGCCAGTATCGAAACGGGCTCGGTCATCCTCCCAGGGCCTTCTTCATCCCTGCACGCAAGGGGGCCGCTGTCCGGGCCGATAAACACTACCCCGCGCTCCGCGAGCAGTTTGCGGTTGTGTACGGTGGCCGGATGCGCCCACATTCGCGTGTTCATCGCAGGTGCGACAAACACAGGACAGGTGCTTGTGAGGAGTGCCGTGGAAAGTGCGTCGTCGGCGATTCCGCAGGCCATCTTGGCGAGCATGTTTGCGGTAACCGGCGCCACCACGACTGCATCGGTCTGGCGCGCGAGGGCTACATGTTGAGGATCCCAATCCCCTCCGCGGGAGAAAAGCCGTGTGATAACGGGATTGTGCGACAGTGTCTCGAATGTGAGTTCACCAACGAACCGGAGGGAGGAGCGGGTCATTATCACGCGCACTTCCGCGCCTGCCTTGTGCAGTCGCGAAGTAACCTCCGCAGCCTTGTAGGCCGCGATGGCTCCGCACACTCCCAGCACTATCCTCTTGCCCTTGAGCGGGCTCGAGATTGTGTTATCTCGGGGCGTTGATGTCACCGAAGAGATCCTCCTCGATATCGAAGAACTCTTCCTGCTTGGGCTCGTAAGGCTGGAGAGATATCTTGCCCTCCCAGATCTCCTGAAGCGCAATTTCCTTCATGGACGGGTTGGCTGTCTCCGTGCGCACCAAGGGACGCGCGCCGCGCTTGAGCTCACGGACTCTCTTCTGTATCAAAGCGACGAGCATGAACCGCCCGCCGACTTTCTCGATCAGATCTTCAGTTCTGAATTGTGCCATGGGTCGTGGATACCTCCTTGCGGCATTTTCAGTGACTCGGCCGTGATGATGGACCTGACATCCTCGATTGCCTTGCCGAGAACGTCGTTGATGACGAGATAGTCGTAGCGCCCGCTCAGGGCGATTTCGGAATCCGCTATGGTCAGCCTGCGCTCTATGTCCTCATCCGACTCGGTGCCCCGACCGCGTAAACGCGATTCCAGCACTCTCCGACTCGGCGGAACCAGGAAAATCAGCACCGCACCGGGGTACTTCGATTTGACCTGCAGCGCCCCCTGTACGTCTATGTCCAGAAGCACCGGAATGCCCTGCCCCATTCTGGTCATTATGGGCCCGAGAGGCGTCCCGTACATGTTCGCATGCACTTGCGCGTGTTCGAGAAAATCCCCTGACTCGATATCATGGCTGAACCGCTCGGGAGTGTAGAAGAAGTAGTCAACTCCCTCTGTTTCGCCGGGCCTTGGGGCGCGCGTCGTAGCGGATACCGAGAACCACACTCGAGTCGAAGCGCACACGCCCTTGACCACCGAGGTCTTGCCGGAAGCCGAAGGCCCCGAGAGTACAAAGAGCCCGGCCGAACCCGAATGGTAGCCGTCGCCGTCTTTCGCGCTCATTCGATATTCTGCACCTGCTCGCGGATCTTCTCCAACTCGGTCTTTACCGTGATGATGCGGTCAGTGATGGAAATGTCGCTGCACTTCGCGCCGATCGTGTTCGCCTCGCGGTTCATCTCTTGCACGATGAAATCGCCCTCGCGGCCGATCGAGCCGCCTGCTTCGATGAGACGGACGAACCGCTCAGCATGATGCCTGAACCGCACGATCTCTTCGCTGATGTCAATTCTGTCGGCATACAGCGCCAACTCGCGCGACAAAGTCGCCTCGTCCAGCCGCACCTCGCCTGCCTTTGCCAGCAGCGCGTTGACGCGTTCGGTCAGCTTGCGCTTGTATTCCTCGGGCACAAGGGCCGCGCGAGCCTCGATCTCGGCAATGGCGCGGTTCAGTTCCGCGAGCCTTGCGAGCATGTCCTTGGCAAGGACGTCGCCCTCGCCTTCGCGATAGACATTGAACTTGTCAATGGCTTCGCTGAGGGGGCCGTCCATCTTGCCCAGAAGCTCTTCATCGAAGGCCGTTTCGGACTTGGTCGCCACACCGGGCAGCAGGATCAGCTTCTCGATGGGTATCGGCCTGTTGGGATACTCCCGGGCCATGGTCTCGTGATAGCGTTCGATCTGGGCCGGGTTGATGGAGTAAAGCTCTCCGTTGCCTTCGAGCGAGCGGATGAATACATCCACCGAGCCGCGGCCGACGGATTCTGTGAGTTTCTTGCGTACTGGTTCCTGTGCGGCGGAAAGAGCGGACGGCAGCTTGAATGTGATCTTCAGGTAGCGGTTATTGACTGCTCTCAGTTCGATCACGTACGGCACTCCGGCCAGTTCAAACCTGGCCTGTCCGTATCCCGTCATGCTGCGTATCGCCATAGCCTAAACCCCTTTGGATCCGGGCGTTTCGACCGGATGACCGGCCTTGCACAGAGGACACTCCTCCGGCTTGTACAGGGGAGGATTGAGGGTCACGAGCGAGGCAAAGGGCACGCCGAAGGAAACCGTGCCGCCGCTGCGGTCAACGATTCCGGCCACGGCAAGAACCTTCACGCCCATGCCTTGCAGAACTTCAACCACTTCGCGGGCCGACCCGCCGGTGGTGACCACGTCTTCGCAGACAACCGCCGTATCGCCGGACTTCAGGGAGAATCCGCGGCGAAGGGCAAACTTATTGGTCGTGGAAAGCCGTTCCATATACAGCGCGCTTGTTCCGAGCGCACGGGACAACTCGTACGCTACGATGATTCCGCCGATGGCGGGACCGACCACCGCGTCGGGCTTCACTCCGCCCAGGTGGGCGCGAAGCCGCTCGGCCAGCGCCGGAGCCATTGCGCCCCAGACCTCCGGGTGCTTCATCAGCAGTGCACACTGGAGATAAGTGTCGCTGTGGTTGCCGCTCGTCAGCTTGAAATGCCCCTTCAGGAGCGCGCCGGTCTTGTGAAAATTGTCGAGCGCGGAATGGGAATCCATGTTAGTTCCCCGGTACCGGCGGTGTATTCTGGGGAGGAACCTGCGGGGGCGGTGCCTGCACTGGGATAGTCGGCGCGGGCGGGGTGCGCACAGGAGGAGTCACTCCCGGGGGAACATCGACTGGCGCGAAAGACACTCCGGGAACATTCTCGGGTGACAGTGAAACAGCGGGAAGCGGAACATCGGGCAACGTGCCGCCGCCGGTGCGCCCAACCTTCGGGGCAATGACAAGTATCGTGATCAGCGTGATGCCAAAAACGACGGCAAAGATCGCTGTCATGCGCTTTGCTGTGCGCTGGGTGTGCCCGGCGAACGACAAGTCCATGCCGCCTCCGAGTCCGCCCAGGCCCTGCGCCTTGCTTTCCTGCGCGAGAATGAGCAGGATCAGCAGTATGCAGTCAATAATCAGGATTATCCAGCACGTGTAGTAAACGAAATTCAGCACTTCAGGTTACTCCTTGTAGCGAACAATGCGAATGAACTCCTCGGCTTTCAAACTGGCGCCGCCGACCAGCGCCCCGTCTATGTCAGGCTGACTCATCAACCCGCGAACATTCGCGGCGTTGACGCTCCCGCCGTAGAGAATCCTGCAAGCTTCCGCCGCTTCGGAACCCGCCAGCTTGGCCAGGAGCGAACGCACGAACTGGTGCGCCTCCTGTGCGATCTCCGGCGTGGCCGTGCGACCGGTGCCTATCGCCCAGACCGGCTCGTAAGCTACGGTCGTATTGGGTCCGAGTGTCGGATCCGCGACGAGCAGCCCTTCGCGAATCTGGCGCTCCAGCACCGTAAACGTATGGCCGCCTTCGCGTTCGGCAAGCGTTTCGCCTATGCAGAAGATGACCTTCATCCCAGCGGCAAGCGCGGCGCGAGCCTTCTTTGCAAGCAGCGCGTCGCCTTCGCCGATTATCGTCCTGCGCTCTGAATGCCCGACCAGTGTCCAGTTGATTCCCTCTGCGAGAGCGGCGGCCGGTGATATCTCACCCGTGAATGCGCCCCACTTCTCGTAGAAGATATCCTGTACACCGACTTCGATTCGCGCGCCCTTGATCATCGCAACAACCGACGGGGCAGCCAGATACGTCGGGAAAACGACCACGGTCGGCCCGTCTTCCGGTAGGCCGCCAAGTAGGGCTGAAACCAGAACGCAACCTCCCTTGGAGTCGAGGTTGAGCTTCCAGTTTCCTGCGAAAATCGGTCGGCGGTTCTGTTGCATAGGCTGATTCGAAACAATAAATTGTACTTGACGGGGCCGCTTCTTCAAGCAAAAAGGGCCTCCCGCATCGCCAGTTTCATACTGAAATAGCCCGTCGGAGCGGTATAATCCATCATCCCTCCCAAGGAGTCGTGATGGACCGGATTCAGAACGCTATCACCGCCGTCATCCTCACAATGAACGAGGAACGCAACATCGGGCGCTGCCTGGCCGCCCTCTCCTTCTGCGATGAAATCCTCGTCTTCGACTCCGGCTCAACCGACAAAACGGTCGAGCTCGCACAAGGCAAAGCCCGTGTCGTAACAAGGCCCTTCACCAATTTCGGTGACCAGAGAAACGCCGCCGCAACGCACATCACCACCGAATGGGCTCTGTGGATTGACGCCGACGAAGTGGTCACGCCCGAACTGGCGAAATCCATCCGCAACGCTGTCGCAAGCAACAAGGCCGACGGATATTGGCTCCATCGCTTTACCCACTTCGCCGGAAAAAAAGTCCGGTATGGCTCGTGGGGCTCGGACGGTGTGCTGCGCCTGCTGCGGACCTCAAAAAGCCGCTGGTCCGACAGCGCGGTTCACGAACATGCCATAGTCAACGGCGCCACCGCCCGGCTGTCGGGCGAACTGCTGCATTTCAGCTTCCGCGATGTGGATCATTACATTGACAAGGTCACGCGCTACTCAAAGGTCTGGGCGCAGGGCCGTGCGGCCGTGGGAAAACGTTCCGGGCTCCTGCAACTGCTGTTCCACCCGGCGTGGCGGTTCACGCGTGATTTCCTGCTTAGGCTTGGATTCCTCGACGGCAGCCTTGGGGCGGTCGTCTGCGGGCTGTCGGCGTACAATTCGTTCCTGAAGTACGCCTATCTGTACCAACTGACAACGGGCGCACCGGCCGCGAAACCCGATTAGAAGTAAAGGTCGCGCTCGCCCTTTTCGATGCGCTCCAGCCGATCGACAAGTGAATGCTTCAGCGGGGTTTCCGCCATCGCCGCCACCTGCTCACGGATGGTCTTCTCGCCGTCGGTCTTCGTCTGGGGCGAAGCGAAATCCATCAGGTATTCCTTGAAGGTCAGGATGGCGTTTGGCAGGCAATACGTGTGTATGTGCCCGCTCTTTGCCTCTTCCATGAATCGCTCGCCCGTCCTGCCAAGCCGGTAGCACGCGGTGCACATGCTGGGCACCATGCCCATCTTGACCAGGGCGTTGATGATCTGGTCCATGTTGCGCGTGTCGGCCACAACAAACTGCTCGGTGCATTCGTCGTTGGACTCCGCATCCTTGTAGCCGCCCGGGTTCGTCCGCGAGCCCGCTGAAATCTGCGAGACTCCCAGCCGTATCATCTCATCGCGCAGCTCGGGTGCTTCGCGGGTGGAGAGGATTATACCGGTATATGGCAGGGCCAACCGCAGCACGGCGACGATCAGCTTCATGTCGTCATCGCCCACTCTTGCAGGCGGGTTCATCGCCGCTGGTGCGTTGAGCGCGGGTTCCAGGCGCGGGATGGATACGGTGTGCGGGCCGATATTGAATGTCTTGTCGAGCGCCTGCGCGTGCATTATCGTGGCAAGCGTCTCGAAACGATGGTCGTACAGGCCGAAAAGCGCGCCGATTCCGACATCGTCAATCCCTGCCTCGAGGGCGCGGTGCATAGCGGTTACGCGCCAGTCGTAGCTTGCCTTCGGCCCCGACGGGTGCATCACGCGGTAGGTCTCGCGATGGTAGGTCTCCTGGAAACACTGGTATGTCCCGATGCCGAACGATTTCAGCCGCTTGAAATCCTCGACGCTCATTGGCGCCGCGTTGACGTTGATGCGGCGGATCCTCGAATCGGCGGGGCCGTGCATCGAGTACACCGCCTTGACGGCCATTTCGATATAGTCCAGCGATGAGTACTTGGGGGTCTGGCCGGTGACTAAAAGAACGCGCTTGTGCCCCTGCTTCAGCAGAATGCGGGTCTCTTCCTCGATCTCGGCCTTGTCCAGCGCGACGCGGGCAAGGTCCTTGTTGTCAACGCGGAATCCGCAATACAGGCAGTTGTTCACGCAGAAATTGCTCAGGTACAACGGCGCAAACAACACGATGCGGCTGCCGTAGATTGTCTTCTTGGCGTCGCGGGCGGCTGCGAATATCGCTTCCACCGAATGCGGCTCGGTTGCGTTGAGGAGAACTGCGGCCTCCTCCATCGTCAGGCCCTTGAGGACCGCTGCCTTGGCCAGTACGTCGCTGATCAGGGCATGGTCCGGGGCTGCGGCCCTGGCTAACGCGGAATGTATCGCTGCTTCATCCAGGAAAGTCGAGGTGTACTCCATTACAGGTGTCGCCCGGTCGGGCATTCCTTCCTTATTGCAAATCGTTCTTGATAATTATAGCCGCTGTCCTTTTTCGGAAGCGCGTTTGCCCGAAAAAAATCCCGCCTTCCATCGGGAAGGCGGGATATTGCATCCGTGAGTGCTACTCCGTGGCAAGTGCCTTCGAGACCAGCGCGGCCACGCGCTTTGCCTCGTCGGTCGGGCGCTTCCACATGTTTCTGCCGATAATGAACCCGAAGCATCCGCCCTTCACGCAGGCATCGGCGGCCTTCAGGAAATCCTCATCGCCCTTTTCCGGGCCACCCGAGAACAATACCGGTACGCCCTGCGCTGCATCAACCACTCGCTTGGCCCTGACAGCCCGGCGTTCGTCGTCGGGCAGCGCCAGCAGTTCCTTCTCCAGGTTGCGGTAGTACGTCGGGATCTTGTCGTTATCAACCACCTTGGGAGCGTCCTTGGGCAGGTTGGACTTGATAATCGTCGCGCCCATTTCCGCCGCGAGCCTCGCCGCGGATTCAAGTGTGTAGCTGCATTCCTTGCCGCCCTTCGCGTCAATCGCCGAGCCACGGGGATAGGCCCATACGATCAGCGGCATTCCGTAGTGGCCGCATTCCTTGCGCACGGCCGCTAATTGGGGGATATCCCTGTCCTGCGCGGGCGAGCCATAATAGAGCGTGTAGCCCACGCCCATCGCCCCGAGCCTCACGGCGTCATCCACCCAGGAGGTGTGCGTGCTGAGCGCGTTGTCCTCGGGGGGAATCGAGGTCTTGCCGTTAAGCTTGACGATCAGGGGAAGCGCGCCCTCGGTCGCGGGCCAGTAGCGCAGCGAGAGGCCGTAATGCAGGGCCACGGCGTTGAACCCGCCCTCGATGGCCAATCTGCAGATGTAATGCGGATTCCCGCTATCTGCCTTGCCTTCCAGGTGGCGGCAATCGTGCTCGATAAACTGGTCATAGGGCAGAATCATCGTTGTCCCGTTGGGGCGGAGAATGGTGCGTACGCGGGCGATTTCGCCCGTCGAGAACTGCACCTTCCTGAAGAACCTGAGGATATCCATCACAGCCTCCTTTCGGGGTATTATACACGAGCCACCCGCGCAAGCAAGGTGGGCGGAGACCTTGATGGATTGATAGAGCTGATTGCTGAAAAAGAGGCTATAGCGAAGGAGGAGAAGCTGGGCTCACGCGACGGCCTCCCAATTCGACGTCTTGGCACATATCTCATATTATGTCCCCTTCCTACTGCTGCCCTTCAGTCTTGTAGCTTCTACTACTTATAAAACGCACTTGACTTCGAGAAAAGCCCGGATAGGATACCCATGTGTCGCTCTCAAACGTCCGCAAACATAAACAGGAGGTACGTATGACCGAACTTGCAGGTTACTGCGAAAAATGCTGCGCTTCGAACTCGGGCGGGATTGGAGGCGGTGCCGTGGCCGCTCTTGTGAAGGGCACGCTACCCGCTATGTCCGCAATGGCGGTTCCGTTGGACACCAAGATCAATTTCCTTCTGACCGTCATGCCGGATCTCGGCAGCGTCAATCAGGGAACCGTCTCAGTCACCCCGCCATTCGCGTGGACTGCCGCCCTCGGGCAATCCCCCGAGGAGCTTGAAATCACACCGAACGCCCCACTTCAGCCGAATACCGAGTACACAGTCCTCATCCACGGCGTTGCTTCCATCGAGGCAGAGCCTGTTCTGCCGTACATGCTGAAGTTCCGCACGGTTTAGTGCGTGTGACGCAGTTCGCTTCGCTCCGCTCTCCGTTTCGATGGAGGGCGGAGCCTTCTCCTTATCTCGTTTTCGACCCCTTCCCGGGCGGTCGCGTCTTCGTCCTTTCCGAGCGAGAGCGTGACATCCTCGGTTACCTGCTCGGGGATTCAGGCGCTCCCCCCGGATTGTCTACCGCAGAACTCCTCCATTTCGTCAATACGTCGCCCGAATTCCTCGACGCCGATTACCAGACGCTTGGCTCACGGCCCATCGCCGAGGGCGCTCTGCCTGTCACTGTCGCAACCGCCGACTCCAATTCAAAACGACAAATCATAGGCTTTCCGATACGCGCTACATATCTCATTACCCGCTTGTGCAACGCAAAATGCGCATACTGCACAATCTCCACTCTGCGCTCTGATTCACCACATGCGCATCAGCCTGGCGCGCTGCCTTCGCGGGACCAAGTGGCCGAACTTGCATCCCTCGGAATTGTCGGCTTCGCCCTTCACGGCGGCGAGCCCCTTCTTGTCGCAGACCTTCCCCGCTTTGTCTCCCAGCTTGCTTTCTTTGGCTTCGCAATCTCGGTCTCGACGCGCATCCCAAAGGAGTCTGAGTACTGGCTCGCAATGAAGCACGGGGGGCTCGCGCTCCTCCAGCACAGCGTGGAGTTAAACGCCGTCTCGCGCGAAATGCTCTGCTCCATTGAAGCAGCATCACGCGCTGGCCTCGATGTCATCGTGAATGTTGTGCTCACGCGTGACAACGTCTCGCACCTGCCCGCCAACATCGAAGCTGTCAGGCGCATTCTGGATGCCGGTGCTCGGGAGATCCGCTTCGAACGGATGTTGCCCGCTTACGGGCGACCCTTGCCCCGTTCACTGTTCCCGGATGAGCTGCAGGTCTCCGAATTCGCGCGGATGCTGCGGTCGAAAATCGGCGCGAAGGCAGTCTTTGGCGCACAGCCAATTGAGCCTGAGGACGAATGCGATTCACATCCCGCCGATCTGATCTTCGCCGATGACGGATATGTGTATCCCTGCGACCGCCTTGCGTATTCCGTGGAACACCGCCTGCACAACTGGCGGATATACGGGTTCGCGGATTCCGTGCAGTGCGAAAAACGCAGTTCGCTCCCCTGCCCCTTCGCAGAACGGAGCGCCTCAATATGAGTCATCGCGGCCGGTGGAGAATGCTCGATTGGATAGTTACCTTGGATTGCCCGGCGCGGTGCTTCTATTGCTTTCAGGATCGCCCCCGACACATGGGATCCCCCGCCCGGATTCCACCTAACCTCGTAGAATCGGTGCGCACACTTGGCTTCAGTCGCGTTGTGGTTTCCGGCGGCGAACCCCTGATAGTCGCAGGAATGTTGTCGCAGATCCTGCAACTGCTCGAAGCCGGCATCGCGGTCAACCTGCTGACGCGAGACGAGATCCCGGTCGCCGCGGCAGAAAAGCTCTTCTCGTTCCCCGGATTCACTCTCGAACAGGGCATTGACTCCCTATCGTCGGAGACTGCCATGCGAATCGGCTGCCCCCTCCCGAGCGAGCAGTATCTGAGGCTCCTTGCCGGATTGACCCGCCAAGGCCCTGCGAAAACCATTGTGCGAATTGTCTGCGTCCGGGACAACGCTGAAGATCTGCCCTCGACCGTGACCCGGTTGCGCGAGTGTGGAATTTCTAATCTCGTCTTCATACTTCCCAGGACAGCAGCCAAGACCGATCTGGCGACGAGATATCTGGCGCCTGACAAAATCACGGCCATTTCACAATTGGCGGCTGATCTGCTATCCAGCGGTGTGAGGGTTCGGGTCGAGACACACGACATCCCTCAGCAGAGCAAGCGTCCTTCGGCAGTCTGCAATGCGGGACGGACTTCCCTGACGCTGTTTCCTTCCGGTGATATCGGCTTGTGTCAGCATCTGCCAGAGATCATTGTCGGCCAAATCGGCCCGGTTCCGTATATCGATGAGGAGGCAATATCCCCCTTCACATCCCCCGGACTGGAGGCATTTGAAGGCACTCTCTGCAATGACTGCACTGAATTCGACCGTTGCCAGGAATCGGGACGCTGCTACGCGTCATCGAGCAGGCTCGGAGCCTTGTTCGGGCCGGATGAGTACTGCCCTTTTCGGAACAGGCAACACGGAGACCTGCATCGATGAACGATGACCGAAGGCTGCGTTTCGCGACTCTCTTCCTCACATACCGGTGCACAGTCAAGTGTGCATTCTGCGACTACGGCCCGTTGCTCGATACACCCCCTGCCCCGATGGGAGGCAGTGATTGGCAGGGCATCCTTGAATCGCTTGCGGAAGCAGGTTGTGAGTGCGTTGTAATGACTGGTGGCGACCCAACCGAGCATCCGGACTTTGAGGGCATCCTGGCCTCAGTGAGCCGACTTGGCCTGAAGTCCTCTCTTTGTGTTCGAAGGCCGCTTTCAGACCAAGTCGTATCCCTTCTGTCCGATAACCCCGATCCGGAGATTTCGGTCGGGCTGGACACTCTCTCCCCGGAAGCCTCTTCCTTCCTGCATGGCGATCGCGTTTCCCTCCAGGGCATTATCAGGATGATGAACGACTGCCGCACCCGTGGAATTCGCGTCGCGGTCTCGACAGTCCTGTGCGATGGATGCGAGCAGGATATCGCAGGACTGATGCGCAGATGTGCCGAAATGGACGTCTCAACGATCACGATCGCCTGTCCTCGCGGCTCGGCACATTCCGATTCTCTGGCCCGCTACATCCGCTTTGGAGCTTCTATGGGCATCAGCGTTGTCGCAAAGCCCGGTAACCCGCCTTCTGAGAACTCTTGTGTACAATGCAATGTTGGTCGCTCGCGCGTGATCCTCGACCCATTCGGTCGTATGCTTATGTGCGACCATCCAACGCATCTACGGGAGTCCTGGTTCGCGACCACACCCCCACCCCGATTCAGTCGCATCGCATGGGATGGCCATCGTGCTGCATTCGAAATCTGGCTGAGCGGACGGTAGGCAGGCTCTTTCCGCTTTCGTGGTAAGACTCTTGGCTCTCTGGCCTCGCAAAATGCCTCTCTCCGCTTCCGTGTGTTCCGCGTGTTGGCTCGTCTTTGGGCCTCGCCGACGAAGCGTTCCGTGGTAAAAATGCCCATTCTTGCTCGACCTCCGACCTCCGGCCGGAGCAAGGTCCGCCTCAGGCGGGGTCTCCGGCCTGCCCTGTTCTTCTTGGGCCTCGCAAACATCTGCTCTTTTCGCGTTTATTCGCGTTCATTAGCGGAGAATCCTCTTCGTTCGAGGTAAGAATGCCCGTTCTTGGCCTCGCAAAGGCTCATTTCGTGTGTTTCGCGTGTTTCGTGGTAAGACTCTTGGCTCTCTGGCCTCGCAAAAATCTGCTCTTTTCGCGTTTATTCGCGTGCATTAGCGGACAATCCTCTTCGTTCGTGGTAAGAATGCCCGTTCTTGGGCCTCGCAAAGGCTCATTTCGTGTGTTTCGCGTGTTTCGTGGTAAGACTCTTGGCTCTCTGGCCTCGCAAAAATCTGCTCTTTTCGCGTTTATTCGCGTGCATTAGCGGACAATCCTCTTCGTTCGTGGTTGACACGCCCCCCCACCGCTCCTACAATCCCCCCCATGCAGGAGGGAATATGACCAACACCCCAGACGACGCCAAGCCTCAACGCCCCGGCGAGCCCCAC
>JBAZOJ010000043.1:0-18504 GCA_041648755.1 Candidatus Brocadiia bacterium | reverse complement strand
CGGCAGCGGTTTCGGGATTCGTATCCAACTGCTTTTTGGCAGCGGACAGCATCTCGTCGCCGTACTTCTGCGCTGCTTTGGCAGCCTGCTTGCCCAGGTCCTCCAGTTCGGTCAGATCGCCCTTGTCCTTGAAGGAGCACTGGCTCGTGGCGCGCAGGGCCATCGCGACTTCTTTCCACTTGTCTGTATCTTCGGTATCACCGATCTTGTTGATCAGTTCCTCGGCCTTTTTGTACAGCGCGATGTACTCGTCGAATGCCTTCAGGCAGGAGGCTGCATCGTTCGATGCCTCCTTGGCTTTGGCGTGGAACTTCTGCGCGGTGGCCAGCGCGGTGATCCTGTCGGCGGCGGCTTGCGCGGCCGTGAATTTCGCCTTGCGCTCATCGAACCCTTTGCCGGACTTTGCGTCCGCGAGGGTCTTGCCCGCGTCGGCAAGCAGCTTGGTGCAGGCATCCTCGAACTTCGGGGTGGCCGCTGTGACCAGGGCTGTTGCCGGCTTGATGTTGCCGATGGCAGCGTATTCGCTCTTGGCCGCCTTGTCGGCGGTCTCGACCACTATTGACCAGTTCTCCGGGGTGGCGTCCTTGTCGGCTGCGGCGGACTTTTCCACTGCCGAATCATACAGGGCCTTGAAATCCCGGAACTTGGTGGCCTCGGCTTCAGCCTTCTGGGATGCGTCTTTTGCGCCCAGGTCTGTCGCGTACTGGCTTGAGAATTCGTCGCTGGCGATGGTGGAGAGCGCCTTTGTCGCGCTGTCATAAAGCGCGAGCCGCTTTGGGAGGTCGTCTCCCTGCTGCGCGGCAATCAAGTCGGCCTTGGCCTTTTCGCCGGTTTTTCTGCATGCGGACTTGTAGGTATCGAGGCATTGGGAGAACGTTATATCCGCGTCGGACACATTGCCGATCTTCGAGTATGCGCCGGTCTTTGCCGCCGTGGCGGCCTTTAGCGCCTTTGAGGCCTTAGTGTAATCGAGGTCGGCAACGGCCTCGATCAGAAGCGATTTCGCCGAGTTCAGGTCGGTGGTGAATTGCGTAACGGCAGTGAGCCCTGCTATGGCGTCGGCCGAGAATTTCTTTGCTTCGTCAACGTTGCCGAAGTGCGAATAGAAGCAGAACTCGGCGTCGAATGCCTTGCCCTTGGCCTCGATCCATGCGACCGGGTCAGCCTTTGTCTTGGCGATGGCTACGGCTTCACTTGCCAGCCTGACTTGCCTCAGATACGAGTTTTCGGATACGAAATATGTCGCGCCCAGCGCGATTACAGCGACGATCAGCAACACGATGATGATGACCTTCGTGTTCGATTTTGCGGGCGGCGGTATGATTCTGGAATCGTCGTTCATTTTGCTGCTCCGTTGTGTGTCCGCAAGGGGACGTCCGCTAATTGTATCGCAAGGGACGCCGAAGTGCAACAACGGTGCATGCCCTATGTTGATGCCGCGAGCACGCCGGTTCTTGCGAAGGCACAGCGATTTTCGCGCCTGCCTTCGTTGCTTCGTGACGATGAATCGCCCCGCGGCGGAGCCCGCCTTTTGTCGTTCCTATTCAGTACTCCTCATTCAGCATTCCGCAGTTCCCGCCCCACGGTTGCGCTTTCGAGGGTGAGTTCGAGCGGACGAAGCCGCCCATCGTGTACATGCGTCGGACGGATTCTGAAGGAAGGAGGGATTCAGCCGCACAAATTCAGAACGCCGGCAGCATCTTGTGTTCCAAAGTCTTGGCGCTGACCTCCGTGACTTTGGGGGTGACGCCGCAATACAGTCCGGTATGGAATGCATACGTGACGGTATCGTCGCGATGGAGCCAGCCCTGTGCTGAACGAGAGTGTCGTGCCACAACGTAAGATTTGGCCAGGTTTGTACGATGCATCGCCTCTGTGGCACGAAGTTTGCTGAGATCCTCTGTGCAATGCTAGGCATTTTGCCGAAAAATCGAGGTGTGGAAAGGAGCCCAAACATGAAGAAGACCGTCTTGACCGTTGCTGTGGTTGCCGTCGTCTTGGTGGTGGTGGTTGGTATCGTCGTATGGCGCTCTGCAAACAGAACGACCTCCGACGAGATCGTTATCGCGGCAGTTGCCCCCCAGACCGGGAAGTACTCTGAGATGGGGAACGACCTGCTGGCCGCCGTTCGGATGGCTGTGGACGAGCGAAACGCCGCAGGGGGCATCGGAAGTAGGAAGATCAGGCTAGTAGTGGAGGACGACGGAGCAAGTCCGAAAGATGCCGTGACCGTTGCACAGAAGATCGTCGGCAACTCACAGGTTCTTGGTGTTGTCGGTCACATGAACAGCGGAACTACACTTCCGGCCTCTCAAATATACGCTGATGCTGGACTGGCTTTGGTGATGCCGGTTCCAACGAATCCGAAGATTACTCAACAAGGATTCAGAAACCTGTTCCGCATCCCTATCACGGACGATCTCCAGGGTCCGGCATGCATGCGCTTCCTACTCGACAATCTCAAGAAGACGCAGATCGCTATCGTCCATAACAAGCAGGCTTATGGGGAGGGGATTGCCAGCGAGGCGAAGAAGTACCTGGAGTCTCGGGGCTTGTCGCCACTGAATTTTGATGGTTTCAACGCAGACGAGCAGGACTTCCGACCGCTGATCGGGAAGGTTCTGCGCCTGCAGCCGGAGGCGCTGTTCCTTGGAGGTGACTACGCTGAGGCAGCGCTGTTCATCAGGCAAGCCAGAGATCAGGGCCTGACGGTTCCGATCATGATGGGAGACGGCTGCTTTGACTCTCAACTGATGAAGATCGCCGGAACCGCCACGGAAGGATGCTACGTGAGCAACATTGCGCCTTTGACCGCTCCTTCGCCTGCCGCCGACAAGTTCTACAAAGAATTCACCGCCCAGAACGGCAAGATCGTCGCATTCGCGCCCCTCGGATATGAAGCTACGTGCGTGCTTCTGGATGCCATAGAGAAGGCCCAAGAGAAGTCTCGCAATGGCGTGCTCGCTGCGCTTCAGAATCCGAACTACAGTTTCGACGGGATACTTGGAAAGTGCTCGTTCGCCCCAAATGGTGACTCGCGGGATCGGCAGGTGTTCATGCACGCCATCAAGGGGGACCACTTCGAGACGGTCCGACAGTAGGGAGAGGGTTCGACCAGTGGCCTGCTTGAGCCTCATACGACCGGAGCAAGGATGATCCAGCAGATATGGAATGGTTTGTCAATCGGGGCGGCCTATGGCCTGATCGCCATCGGCTACACGCTGATTTTCGGGGTCATCCAGGTGATTTTCTTTGCGCAAGGCGAACTCAGTATGCTCGCGGCGTTTGCCGCCTTGGGTATGGTTGTACTGCTTAGCTCGACTGGGATACCACTTCCCATTATGATCCTAGTGGCGATTGCGGTCGGCATAGCGGCCTCCTGCGCTGCAGGATTGGCTGCCGAGAGAGTTGCCATACGTCCGCTCCGGCATGCACCCAGGGTCAAGCCGCTCATCACCTCCCTGGGGATGTCCATCGTGTATCAGAACTTGATCCTCATTCTCGTTGGCCCTCAACCCGTGGCCTTCAATACCGGTTGGATTCCGTCGCGTTGGGAGTTTGCCGGGGTACGGATGAACTCCGTCGAGGTTATCATGATAGGAAGTCTGCTGGCCTGTACGTTCGCGCTCGAGGCGTTCCTTCGCCGCAATCGATATGGCCTGGCGATACGCTCTATCGCACAGAGCGGTGCCGGGGCCCGTCTGATGGGAGTGAGCCCGGAGAGGACGACAGCGCTAACATTCGGCATTGCATCCCTGACCGGGGGCATAGCCGGTCTCCTCTTGGCGTTCTACTATGGTGTGATCCGCTTTGACATGGGGTTTGTCCCTGGCATCAAGGGCTTCACGATTGCCATCCTTGGAGGCGTCGGGAATGTTCAAGGAGCGGTCGTAGCGGCCGTTCTTGTTGGCGTTGCAGAAGCCCTTTTCGCCAGCTATGTCTCATCAGACTACCGCGACGTACTTGTGTTCGGCCTTCTGATTGTTATGCTGATCGTTCGTCCGCACGGCCTGTTGGGAGAGGGCGAATGAAGAAGCCAGGGCCATCCCGAATTGCACAGCCGGGGGTGTCTACAGTGCCTTGGCGTTCGCTCTTGCTGTCGAACCTCTTTGTGTTGGCCATATCGTTTCCCTTCTTGACCGCCAACCCATACTACATACATGTTGCAACTGTGTTCTTGTTGTACGTCATTCTCTCGCTTGGGCTGAGCATCATGTTGGGCCACGCGGGCCTTCTTGCCATAGGTTATGTCGCCTTTTTTGCAGTTGGGGCCTATTTCTATGGCGTCCTCAACAGTCGATACGGGCTGCCATTCCTGGCTGCCATACCGCTTGGCGCTATGGCTGCTGCTGCCACTGGGGCAATTATAGGACTGCCTACGCTGCGGGTCCGGGGTGACTACCTTGCGCTCGTAAGCCTTGCATTTCTCCAGATCTGTCAGGAAATTCTGCTGAATTGGGTACCCGTTACCGGCGGCGCAAAAGGTATCCCCGGGATTGACGGACCGCGTGCTTTCGGGCTCACAGCGGCTATGCCGATGCACTACTACTGGGTCGTGCTTGGGATTGCTCTTCTCGTTGTCGCCATCTCAACTCGCATAGCTCGGTCATCGCTTGCAAGAGTGTGGGAGGCAATCAGAGACGATGAGATAGCAGCCAAGGCCTGTGGCTTCAATACCACCAATTGGCTTCTTGTTGCCTTCATGATCGGCGCGGCGATTGCTGGAGTAGCCGGTGTGTTGTTCGCATCGATCCAGCGGTTTGTTACGCCGGAATCCTTTGGTCTAGGGGAAGCGATTCTGGTCTTGGCAATCGTCGTTTTGGCGGGCGGTCGCTCGTTGGCAAGGGTAGCTGTAGCTTGTGCAGTGCTTTTCGGTCTTCCGGAGGTCCTGCGCGGCTTCGCTGAGTACCGATTGCTTATTTTTGGTGTGCTTCTTGTGGTCTTCACTGTTGTGGACGATATCTTGCGGCGGCGCAGGTCTCACGGCGATGCGGTGCCTGCGACTGACCTTCTGCCTCAGGATTTAAAACGCGCACTTCCGGATTCACTCCGCCCTCTCGGCCCGCCAGCCACTGCCATCCTTCTTGAAAACCTTTCAAAGAGATTTCGAGGTGTTGAGGCTCTGAAGCCAGTTGACATTCGCTTGCTGTGCGAGCGCCGAATCATCGGTCTGGTCGGGACCAATGGCGCTGGGAAGACCACGCTTTTTAACTGTCTGTCAGGGCTGGTTGAGCCCGACAGCGGGCGCATTACGGTCGTCGGCATTGGCGAGATCTCTTCGCTGCGGGCCGATAAGCGGTCACGTCTAGGACTTGGACGAACATTCCAGCAGGTGAGGCTGTTCAATAGCCTGACAGTGCGCCAGAACGTGGAGATTGGGGCGCTTAACGGGCGGGCGGGCCTGGTGCTTCATGAACTGCTTCTCGGCAGAATCAAACCTATTGGGGAAGTCGATGCTGCTTTGCAGTTCCTATCCCTGAATCACTTGGCGGACGTTCAGGTTGCCACCTTGCCGATTGGGTTGCAGCGTAAGGTTGAGATTGCCAGAGCACTGGCTCACCGACCGAAGTTGCTTCTTTTGGATGAAGTAGCGTCTGGCCTGAATGAAGCTGAGAAGAAGGAGCTGTCATACTTGCTGCAGCAGATCGCGGAATCCGGGATTCCCATCGTCCTTGTAGAGCATGATGTTGCCTTCGTCTCTATGGTTGCATCGTACGTGGTCGTGCTCGATGCCGGAAAGGTGATCGGGGAAGGTCTGCCTGCGGAGGTTATGTCGGAGCCGAAAGTTGTTACATCGTATCTGGGGCTGGAGGGAGGCTGCCATGCTGGAAACGCTTAACCTCTCTGTCTCATACAACGGTGTAGCTGCTGTGCGAGACGTGACGATAGCCGTGCGTCCGGGCGAGATGGTCGCAATCATCGGGGCCAACGGGGCTGGCAAGAGTTCGCTGCTTCAGGCGATCATGGGCTTGGCCCCGAGATCAAGCGGGCGGATCAGATTCAACGGCAGAGACGTCACGCAGGCCAAGACGGAACTCCTGGTCGGTGCAGGTTTAAGCTTGGTTCCCGAGACCCGTGAGCTTTTTCCGAGGATGTCTTGCAGGGACAATCTGCGCATGGGGCTCTTCCGGGAGCCAGATGAGGGCGCCTGGTCTGAGCGCGTGCAGCGCGTTTTTGCTCTCTTCCCTCGGCTGCAGGAGAGGCTTTATCAGCCCGCTGGGACCCTCTCGGGCGGTGAGCAGCAGATGCTCGCCATCGGTCGGGCCCTGATGCAGGACCCGACCGTTCTGCTGCTGGACGAGCCTTCACTCGGTCTTTCACCAGGATTGACAGAGGACCTTTTCAGGAGTATAATTAACATCCGTGACGGCGGCAAGGCGATCCTGTTGGTCGAACAGCGAGCCAGAATGGCCCTTTCGATCGCAGACCGCGGCTATCTGCTTCGCGTCGGCCGGGTCGTTCGGCATGGAACAGGCAAGGAACTGCAGAATGACGAATTCGTGCGGCAAGCTTATTTCGGGTATCGTCAATAGCGGACAAGGACTTATGGCTTCATCCGGAAAGCTATACCACGATGACGCCTACATCCGTCAGTTCGCCGCAATCGTGACGGACTCACAAGGCGGAGCTTCTCGTCTATCCGCGACCGCCTTTTACCCAGGCGGCGGAGGGCAGCCTAGTGATTGCGGAACGCTGGAAGCCTCCGGTCAAGTGCTGACTGTCGTCGGGGTTCGACAAGACGCGACCGGGGAGATCTGGCACGATGTGGGAGAGGACCTTCGCGTGGGCTTGGAGATCAGTGGTGAGATCGACTGGGCTAAGCGTCTCGCCTTTATGCGTCGCCACACGCTGCTTCACATTGTCAACGCCCTGGTGTTCCGAGACCTCCAAGGGTTGATAACGGGCGTTCACATCGGACAGGAACGGTGCAGCATCGACTTTGACTTGCCATTGCTGCTGCTCCAGCAGAGATCTGTTCTGGAGGATAAGATCAACGAAGTTATCAGCAGCGATGCGGAAGTCATCTCATATTGGATTAACGAGGATGAGTTCTTGGCTTGTCCATCATTTATCCGGACCGCCGATGTTGCGCCACCCATCGTTGATGGAAAGGTGCGGATCGTCTCTATCGGCGATTTCGACGCGCAGGCTTGCGGCGGCACCCATGTGCACAGGACTTCAGAGATCGGCCCCTGCAGGATCCTCAAGGTCGACAACAAGGGCAGAAAGAACCGGCGGATTCACATCAGGCTGACAGCACCATCGGAGTGATTGTAACCTGGCATAAGTCAGGATCCTTTGCGAAATGGTAGCACGGATGTGACTGCAGGCGACGGGCTCTTAGTCGCTCTTACAGCACCTGCAGTTCGCCTCCTTAACGGCGGAGGACAATGCTTATGAAGAGCTTGCTCGTTATCGACGATCAGCTGGCAGTTCCATCTGAGTCTGAGTCATTCTGCAGAGCGTACCCAATCGACGGATGCGAGTTTCGGTTTGCGGCAACTGGGGACCAGGCAGATCAGATTCTGCACAATAGTGCTGATATTTGTCTCGTACTCCTGGACGTTGACTTTGGTCCTAAAGGGCCGACCCACGGATTGGACATTCTACAGCACCTCGTCGCGCGGGGCTGTGAGATTCCGATTGTCATGCTGACCGCTGTCCAAGACCGTTCCATCCTTGACACGGCCAAGGACTTTGGGGCAATGACCCATGTCATCAAATGGGGGGGCAACACCCAGTTCTATGAAGATCTGACGAGGGCGGTGCGAGATTTCGCACTGCCCGAGGGTCGGCGGACATGTGCGTCTCCCGTTACTCACTCCGGGGGTCCGTCAGATAACGAACTGCCAGCACCGTATTGTCCCATGAGCAACGGGAAGTACAAGGCCGATTTCGCCAACGGCCTCCTGGGCTGGGTGTTTTCCGCCGAGAGTATACGGAGGGCCGCTGCATCAGGGAGGATGCTCACGCTAGACATAGATTCCTGTCCGACAGAACGTTGCAACCTCCGATGCCAGTACTGCTACCGCAACAGCGACGATCGCGACGTTCTGCCACAGAGCCAGAGCCTCGAGTACAGGGAACTCGTGGCGCTTGTCGCCAGCGCTGCATCCCTGGGAGTCGAGAGCATAAAGGTCGTAGGGGCAGGCGAGCCGTTCATCGATACGACGCGAAACATCCTTCTTCTTTGCGAGGTGATGCGGCGACACGGCATTCAGCCGGTTGTTTTCACGAACGGAACCGTGTTCGCCAGCGAGGGGCTCGCCAACACATACTTTGGAATGTCCTGCCGCGCACTTGCGGAGAGACTCAATGACCTCGGCGTCTCAATCGTGCTGAAAGCGAACAGCCGAGTCGAGAGTATTCAGGATGACCTCGTTCTGCGACCTGGCTACTCCAAGCAGCGGGACCGCGCGATGAAGCTACTGATGGATCTTGCCTTCAACGGGTGCAATCCCACCCGACTCGGCTGTGACCTAGTGGTGCTTAGACAGGTGCGAGAGCAAGTGTTTGACGATTATGTGTATTACAAAGAACGCAATATCTACCCAGTTATCAACACCTATATTCCCTGCGGGCTGACGAGCAAACAAGATAACATCCAACGGTTCGACGTTTCAGATGAAGACAAGATCGATTTGTTCACGAGGATTCTTGCCTACAACGTATCTCGCGGGATCAGAGCCGACATAGTATCTTCCTATGCTGGAGGTCAGGCATGCACGCAGCTCGGATACGGCATGTACGTCACGATCCAGGGCGAAGTGTTCCCCTGTCCAGCGCATCACTATCGGATAGGCAGCATACGCCGTCAGTTGCTTCGGGATCTCTGGCAGTCCAATATCGTCGGCCAGCAGTGGCGTCGTTGCCTCGACAATGGCTGTCCGCCTCGGATTAGCGCTGGCTCGCTGCCGAGCGGGTTTTTCGAGGCGGTCAGAGAGAGATTGAACAAACATGTCGTCTAAGCGAAAGGAGTGGCTATGGCTGGAATGAATGGTGGATCGCCTGCTTCGACGCCGAAACGGCGAGTTGGTGACGGGTTCATCCAAAGGAAGTTGGCTTCGTTGCGCTCACATGCGGCTTTTGAGTCTCTTGGCACCGTGGTCAGTTACGGTGTGGACCAGTCGAGTTTCGGCCATCTGCAGAGACGGTTGGGGAAAAATGTCGAGGATGCCAAGGGAAACTATGGCATGTGGCTGTTCTGTTACGATCCGAATATCGATGAGCTCGTGATGTTGGCGGGGGCGGAGGGGATGATACTGCACGATTCTGTCTCAAGCGAAATGGCCGCATATGTGGCGGAAACCATGCGAGTGCGGTATGGCGATGGATCTTCCGGCCTGGCGTTGGAGCGCGGGGAAGGTCTGTGTTTGCTGTCCACTGAGTATGACCCCAGGGGCGCGGTTGCGGTCGAGGACCTCCTGATAGGGAACCTGTCTTACGCTGCATGGCCGGTCGTACTGCCGCAGTCTGAGTCCTGGCAGATGACGGCAGGACAGTGCTACCTCGGCGTCTTGCTGCCGATTCGAGATGCTTGGCGAAAATTGTGTGCAAGAGGCTGTGTGCTTAAGACTCTGAAAGCCGTTGCAGACACTGAGAAGGACTCAATTGGCATGGCCATGCAGTTGGCCCGCATCAGCAGCGTCAACGAATCGCTCTCGCATGCTACCGACCTTAGTGCGTGTAACCAGAGCACTGTCTGGACATGGATTCCGTTCTTGGAGCGGCTCTTTTTCGAAAATTGCTCGCCGCATCCACTGGGCACGGAAGCCACAATGATCATCAGTCATCATGACGGCAATGAGCCTGTTGTCGAATCGCGATTCGGAGTTAGGAGCGTCGGCAGATTCCAACGGGACAGACTGCGGCAGTTGGCCGTAGAACTGGTGGTGCGCCGCAGTGAACCAGAATCCGAGAACGCATGGTCCCTTGAGGATCCAGGATTTGCGCAAGTTGTCGCGAAGGCCGGTCTCTGCAAGCCGATTGTGCGCGAGATACGAATTCCAGACTCGCCGCTGGCGGTGCGAATTGAAGTATTCGACACCGAGTCGGCGGGGCACGATGAACGACTTGACAGGGCGGTGGAAGCTCTGAGGTCAATATTGTCGAATCTGGTTCTCGATGAGGTCACGGCTATTTTCGCACCCGGCGCTTCTATCGCTGAATTGCCAGGTCAGCGTTGCCGTTCTGCGCTCATTTCGCTCTTTGGGGACACTGTCTCCAAGTGGCTCGTGGGCGAATCCATTAGCCCAACTATGCTGGCTGTGTGGCGCGACCTCTGTGGAATTCGGCCTGTTGCGACGAGCCCTACTTCCCTAGGCCAGGGCAAAGACCTCGTGGCACTGTCCGACGAAGCAACTGGGATTATTGCCAAGTTCCTGTCTCTTATGTCGGAAGTTCCTGCCGATCGCGGGAGACTTCCAGCGAGCGTCGTCCTCTGGGCATCATCAAGCCAGCCAATCTGGCATATGGCTTCTCAGGACCTGGAATCCAAGTATCTCGAGGCGTTCGTTCGTCCCCCTGTGTACCAAGTGCTGCGTTACCTGGCTAACGCAAGCCGGGACGATCTCTCGCGATGGGAAGGGGATGCCTATGACGACGTATTGTGCTGGACAGGCGAGAGTGACGATGTCTGCGTGCGGCTTAGCTGCCGAAACGGGGCTAAGAAGTGCCTAAAGCACTGTAGCGGTATCGGCTTGGAGGCTACAGTGTGGCCTTTTGAGACTGCCATTTCCTGTCCGCCAGCCGACAGTGGTGGCTTCACGCCCCTTACCGCCGTCCATCGATACATTGACAAGGACGGCTCGATGCGGATGGACTTCCATGCTGACGGCGAGAGGAAGCTACGCGGTCTGCCGAGTCAGCAACCATCGGTTAGAACGCTCTGGAAACTGACGAAAGATGTGTTTCTGATGGGTACTGCCGTATCCGAGAAGCTATGCCGTCAGCTCGAACGAAATGCCTCCGCGTTGGTGAAGGCCAAAGCAAACGACTTCCTCCCGAGAATACGGGACTACTATATGTCCAACGGCGACAAACGGCAGTGGCTGACATATCGCGTGCTTCCTAATATCGGTCATCCATCAAAGTGTGACCTGCTCACACAGGTGCCGACGCAGTTCGTCGATGATATGAAGCGTTACGGGCAGTTCTTAGCCGACGCTGAGGCCGCACCGCTCGCGGTGTTCCGCCCGATGCTGATTACCGTCATTCCTCTCTTGGATGCCCAGCACTTCCTCCATCTCTATTCTTTCTGCCCGCGTCCAAGGCAAAAAGAAAGCGTTTCTTCATCTGCGGGGAAGTCCGTATGCTTTGACGAGTTGCAGGAGACACTTTTAGCGGCCATGGTTGAGTACATCGTTTCCTTCTTGAGATCTCGTTCCGCAAAGCTGCGGTTGGAGGAGGAGGTAGAGAACAACCGCGAGGCTCGTTACGTGAAGGAGACATATCTTCAGATCATCCCACATCTTAGCCGGCTGGTTGACTACATCCATTCGGCTGAGCATGTTGCGGTGTGGCTTCAGGAGAGGATTAACCCCACTTGTCACGGATTCCTGCAACTCACTAAGGAGAATGAGTTGCGAAATGCCTTCAGTGAGGTGGCTGGCGGGACTCACGACTTACAGCGGGTGCTGCAGGCGAATACAGCCGAACGCATCTTGAAGGTCAAGCGCATGGTTGAGTCGTTTAGGACGTGGGCAAACGGGAAGGATGTAAAAGACAGTGGAAAAGACAGTGGAAAAGACAAGTATCTGATAAGGCCACTGATTGAGCTTTGGGACGGTGATCTTTGCTGCGGGAATGCTGCAAACCCCGACCTGTTGTCTCGAATATTTGCGTGTTTCAAGCACTTCATTGCTGACATGCCGAGAGCCGAGAAGGAGTTGTCGGGGGCACAGATTCTTGCGACTTTGCTGCAGGTACGTGACCTGAGTGTGTCAGTGAATGGGCAGGAATGGAATTCGGGATCCTTGGAAGATCCCCTCACGACCCCTCAAGGGCTCAAGAGATTTCTTGATGACCCGGTCTTGTTCTTCGGTGATGGGGATGAGTTAACGCATAACCAAGTGTTCGGATATGTCGTCAATGAGGTCCCTCTTCGTGTCTGTGCTGCCTTGAGCGGGTTGCTGTGGGGTGCGCTGAAGAAGCGTGATCGTGCCGGGGGATCTGATGCTGTTCAGATTGACCGAGCTCTTCTTGTCATTCCGCAGCACAACATGAAAAAGCACGAAATGCTTCTTGTTCTTGATGGGACTGGGCGCTTCTTGCGGCAGAGTCAACTATTGCCTGGCAATGACAGTAGCATCCAGGATCTGGGCTCTGGCCTACAAATCCTCACCAAGCTCGCGGGCGATCCCCCGTCGTTGATCAATTGGGGCGTTGATCATGATTCTGCAAATGACTGTCCTCCGTGGCATAGAGCCTGCTTGGGCGGTCCGTTGCCAAAAGTGGCCCCAGGACAACAGCCCTTCTGCGTGTATTCCTTCTGTGGGGCAGATTCGGCGGACGAAGAACCCGTTGACCGGACGACCATTGTGGTTCCGATCACCAGGTTGACGACAAGGAGCCGGTAATGTTCATTGGGTTTTATGAAACGGAAAGTGTTAGCCACAATCCAGCACGTATAGCATGGTGGAGTCGTAGGGCAGAAGTGCTCGACGAGCAGGACCTTCTCAACCCGCTGCAAGCGGGTGTTGTCGAGATCTGCGAGAAAAGCATTGTTTTCCTGCATTATCGGGACTGCTGCGTGGAAAGAGACCTCGATGTCGTAGGCATTTATGAGATGTGGAGGGCACTGACTGGTGGGCTTGTCACATTTGTGTTTTATTCAGGGGCAGAGTTCACACTGCCAGATGAGATCAGAAGTGAATGTCGGCAGCAGTATTGCGGAGCCGCAAATCCAAATGTTGACAGCGGGTGCGCTCGTCGTATTCATGCGTTTGTTGAGCATGTGTGCTCGCTTGAACCCGGGAGGGCGCCAGACTGGACGGTACTGAACCCAGCGGCTGGTGCCGCATGTGCGTCTTGTGGTGTTATTGCGACTGCGTATTTGGCGCTTGCGCCGCTGGACATTTTGATTCAGGGGGCGCTGATTCTCCTGTACGCAGAGCGTGATGATCCGTGGGGGTGGGCGGACACTGTGCCCCCATGGCCCTGCACTGACCTCAATCGCCGCCAACTTGCACAGCGAGCATTGACATTTCGAAATGACCCGTCAACCTGGTTTGCAGTCGCAAAGCCGTCACTATGCCATATTATCGATGGGAATGCGGCCACGCTTGAGAAGGGAATTGAGCAGTTACCCGTGGGACATAGGGTGGCTGTTAGAGAGGCCTTGTTTCCGCAAAGCGCTAAAGGGGCCCTCCTGCATCTGGCCGAACTTCTTGCGAAGGAGCGGCTGGAGGAATCGGAGAAGTCAAGGTTATGCGACACAGATGCTCTTCGTAAGGCTCATAGGGACTTCGTTGCGCTCTGCGAAATCAAGGAGTAGAAATGCGTATCGCCGATATTGTGAACGAGTATTGCAGCCACCGCGCCCACGTGACTCATGCTCTTGTGCAGGGGCGACTGGGTCTGCTCTTGGCTAGTCGACATGTGGCGCATGATGTACTCAAGGACGCCTCAGCGTGGCCCTTGGTTACTGAGGCAGTGGAATCACTCACAGCGGTGACGACTACATTGTATGGGCTATCGTGCCGTACTTTGTCAGAGAAGACACTGCCCGCAATTCATTCGGAAGTGGACGGGGTGAGGCGAGCGGCGTTAGCATTCATGGCTGGAGAGGATCACGCGTATCCATTGGTGTGCGCGAACCTCCGGCGGCTCATAGAGGAACTGCAGTCGCTACGCCAAGCTATTGAAGCCCCCGACGTGAGTTTCTCAAGAGAGGCGGTGATGGCGTATCTGGCGGGCCGTGACGCGCAGTGGTGCAGGTGCAGGGCGATAGAGTTCCTGCGTGATCGTCTTTTGCCTAGTGCGGAATCACTTAGTTCTGCCTGGAACCAGGTATCCTATGCGGCTTACTGGCAAGGGTCAGAGAATCTTCGCTTCACAGTACGTGTGGGCAGAGTCGCTGCGGCAGTTGATGGGTTGCGGCCAGATGATGACCGCTTTGGGGCGTCCATGGCAGAGGGGCTGCGAATTACCGACTCTCTAGTGTCGTGCTGGAGCCCTAGAGTCAAGGATGTTGATGGGGCCCTTGCGAAACTGCTCCACAATGAGGGGGCCTGCTCAGTAACGGATTTGCTTGTACGAGTGAGGACGATAGCATGAGACGTATACTCATTATTGATGATGAGTTGGCGAAGCCGGCGAACGCTGAGTTGTTTGCGCAATGCCATGGCATCAAGGGATTCCGCTTCGAATTCGCGGATGGTCCTGAGCAAGCGAGAAGGTTGCTTGCAGACGAACCTCGCCCTTGTCTTGTGCTGCTAGACATTTGCTTTGATAACCACATTGGTGGGGAACGGTATGGCATTGAGATCCTGTCGCAGTTAAGGTTGGAATGGCCTAGCCTGCCGGTCGTAATGATGTCAGGACAGCGTGACCCGGAGATACTAATCCAGAGTTGGGACCGCGGCGCGTGTGGATATGTTATCAAGCAGATAGGGTGCGATAGCTTTAGCGATGAGTTGGAGGAAAAGGTCACGCGATTTGCCAGGTACGAACCGACGGATCTGATTTTGGGATCCTCACCGGCGATACAACAACTCAGGCAGCGTATTGCAGTCCTTGCGGAGTACGACATACCAGTACTTATCGAGGGAGAATCAGGTACGGGGAAGGAACTGGTAGCGAAGGAACTCCATCGCAGAAGCCCTCGAGCGAAGAAACAATATGTGGCCGTCAATTGCGGAAGCATCCCGGATTCATTGGTTGAGGCTGAGCTGTTTGGCACAAGGAAGGGGGCCTTTAACGACGCAATCGATCGGATGGGGAAGATCGAAGCGGCAGATCGCGGAGTTCTCTTTCTTGACGAAGTTGCTGAACTGAAACCGCCTGCCCAGGCATCGCTCCTGAGGTTCCTGGACCGAGGCGAGTTTTACCGAATCGGCGACACCCAGATACGAAAAGCCGACGTAAGAATCGTGGCGGCAACCCACTGTGACTTGAGGTCGATGGTCGCCGAGGGGGCATTTCGAGGAGATCTTTATTACCGTCTCAACGGGTTTCCGCTCACTACACCTGCCTTGAGGGATCGCCCGGAGGACATCCCGCTTTTGGCCCACCACTTCCTGGAGATACAACGTGACAAACGGCACAAGCCGATTGCTGGGTTCTCAAGCGAAGCGATGGGTATTCTCCAAGGATTCGGCTGGGACGGGAACGTTAGGGATTTGATGTATGCGGTTGAGAGGGCGTTTATTCTCACAAACGATGGGCTCATCTCTGCCGACACGATCAGGACTGTCTTGCCTAAGAAATCGGGATCCAGTTCGAGGGTAAAGTCTCCTTCCGAAGGCTTTTGTATGCGAACGCACCTGTGTCGCGAGGCTTGGCAGCTAATACGGCAGGTCTATCTGGAAGAGCGGACCCACGGCGAACACGGGCTCAAAAAGCGCACTGCGTCCAGACTTGGTCTGAACCCCGTGAACGGCTTTGGAAGGAAGCTCCTCGAAATACGGAAGGAGTGTCCTGACCTGGGTGCAGAGATCGACAGTGTGTTTGGGTTTGACGGCACCGAGTCGGAGGAGCACATCGGATGATGACTACGGGCCAAGCGATCCGGCAATTCGCGTTGGGGACATCCAAGGCCGAGTCGACCAAAGACGTGGATCGCATCCTCGAATTCGTCGGCCCTCTCCTTTGCTTGAAAGTGGGTTCTGTTCGTGGTTTTACACGTTACGCGCTGTTTTATTTTGAGCGCAGGTGGATGCTCGCTGGACACCCGTCGCACCAGAACCTCCCGGGGAGGAATAGCCAATGACCCTGCAAGCACAGAACAACATGTTTGGTGAGGAACGCGCCCGTCGGTACGCTACTGCCATGCAGCGCTGCCCAACGGCGCGGTACCTGGAAGTTCTTCCGCTGCTATGCTGGCTGAGTGACGAGACCCTTGGCGAGGCGGACCTAGTTGACATGGGCTCCGGTACCGGTTACTTGGCCAACTTTTTCGAAGGTGCGGTCCGCTCGGTCACTCGCGTCGACAAGTCTCCCCAAATGCTTGCCCAAAGCGGCAGCAGCAACACGATAGTCGGTGACATGGCAACCGCGTCTCAAGCTGTCGGGTGTGACTGTGCTGATGTCGTGACGTGTCTGGCGTCCTTCCATCACGTCCATCTGCCAGAGGTACCGCGACGGGGCACCACTTTCGCGCAATCCGGAATCCGCTCTTGGGGCCCAGAGCGCTACCTCGATATTCACCGCAGCCTGCAGCTCCAGTATGACGCGGTCCGTGATTGGGCACGAGTCCTCCGTCCTGGCGGCAAGCTTTGCTTGATCGATGTGCCTGGTTACCCCGACCAACGGTGGGATCGCTTCTGGGACGGAAAGCGTCAGGGCACCCTCAATACGCGCGCGTACTACGAAAGCACCCAGGAATCCCTATCGGCATGGCCCCTGCGCATCAGTCCGAAACAACTCCATCGCTACCTCCATGGCCCCTGGGGCCATTTCGCCAGCCAAGATCCTCATCTGCAGAGCGTGCTCAACTCCCCGCCCAAAAACATGGCCTCGCTTCTCGGCAGCTACAGCATCCCATCCGACGTGATGAAGATGTCAGGGCCCATGGTGCCTACCGATTTCTTTGAGATGGTGGTCGACGGCTACGGCACGCCGCGTCACTTCGGGTTCTTTCCGCGCGAGACCAGTATTGCTGATGCCCTCTGCACCGCAGGCATGATCGACATCCGCTCTGCGACACTGCCAGCGCCCTGGCTTTTCCCGAACAAAGCCGAAGCTGCATGGTTCGTCCACGAGTTGTTTGGCCTCGGGGCGTCGTGGGATCGCCCCGACTCTTCGCCCTGCGATAGCGAACGGCTTATCAACTTGCTCGAGGAGTTTCTGGGATTCTACGACGATCCTTGGGGACGCACATTTTTATACTGGCAACTTGTGTACTTTTACGCGGTGAAGCCTTAAGAAAAGGAGAACACAATATGCGGGATGTTTTTGGTTACATGCTGGGCCCCAAGGCCGAGAATCTGGACCTGTTCCGCCAGTTGGTCGAGGAGGCGATGCTCGACCATGCCTTCTGGCGCCGTAACTACCACCCGGAGGACATGTCCCTCATTGACGCCGACATCCGTATGGATACTCACTACCAGCGGTTTGTCAACCGGATGCGTGACGGGTTGTTCGAGTTTCTGGGGGAAGCCAAAGCTGGCGTCCCTTTCTTTTCTCCCCGTTACATTGCCCACATGAACACCGACCTGCTCATACCTGCCATGGTCGGCTACTTCGGCGCGATGCTCTACAACTCTAACAATGTTGCCGAGGAATCTTCTCCCGCTACCGCTAGATTCGAAGTCCGCGTCAGCAAGATGCTTCTGAAGATGGTTGGCTACGATTCCGAACGAGGTTGGGGTTATCTCACAAGCGGAGGAACAACCGCCAACATCTACAGTATGTGGGTCGTGCGGAACCTCAAAACCTACCCACTTGCTCTGCGTTGCATGGTCGCCTTCAAGAAAGTGAAGGATGCTTGCGCGGTTAAGGCTGGCTTCCTCAAGGCCGAGGCTTCCCTTACCGGACGAGAGATCGAGGCCATCGGCCGGGAAGCCATTGAAGCCGTGGCTGGATTGACGCTCTCCACACCAAAAGGGGACGGCAAGAAACCTCTCAAGGACATGACCGGCTGGGAGTTGGCGAACATCCCTATTCGCGACCTCAAGCGCCTCCGGCAGGATTGCGTGGACGCCGTCGCTGCTCGCCTGCAGATGAACAAAGGCGCCGATGTGCTCCTCGACGAACTTGTTAAGCCCTTTGAAATCCGTATCTTGGGAACCCTCGCGTTCGCTGACGCCATTCGCGAGACCTTCCCGAATGAGAAGGAACTGCGCTCACTTAAGTGTTCTTTCTACGCTCCCCTCAATCACCACTACTCCTGGCCCAAAGCTGGTGATGTGCTTGGTCTCGGTAAGGACAGCCTTCGCGGGGTTAAGCATCGCTCCGGCTTCGATATGGACATCGACGACCTGTGCCGACTCATCGCAGAAGACCTGTCCGGCGAGCCAGCGCGATGGCCGCTCGCCGTCTGTTCGACTTTCGGAACCACCGAGGAGGGTGCCCTCGACGATTTGGCCAAAATCCAGCTAAAGCTCGACGATTTACGACGTGAGCGAGGCGTCAATCTTTGGCATCATGTTGATGCATGCTATGGTGGTTACCTCGCCTCGATGATCCGTAAGCCCGACGGCTCACCAGAACCGGTTACCGCTGATGAAATGAAAAAGTGGCTTCACGAGTGTGCGATTGGTGTGGGGTTGGACGAGGGTACGGCTGACAACCTCATTGAGATGTCTGAAAAGGGGGGCGACTGGCTAACCTGGGATAGTTTCA
>JBAZOJ010000042.1:0-18511 GCA_041648755.1 Candidatus Brocadiia bacterium | reverse complement strand
CTTCATGCCAGCATTTTAGCACGCCGAACCCCCTCAGTCAAGCGAAAAACCAGCTACTAAGTTAGCGCATATGGGTACCGCCCCTACAGTTGTGGCCCTCTTTTCCGGCCAATCTTGGGCTTCGCAAAACCAGAATGCTCATCTTCTTCCTCTGCGCATCTCTGCGGACTCTGCGGTAAAAACCTCTTTCGTTGGTCTTCACCGACTCTTTGGCCTCGCAAAATGCCTCTTCTCCTCTGTGAACCTCTGAGTCCTCTGTGGTAAAATCCTCTTCTCAGGCTTCTTCGCTCTGTCTTCGGGGCTCCGACCAAAAAACGAGCATTTGCGCCGCGCCGGTAGTATAATCAGCGCAGCATGATCCCGCTTTACGATAAGAATCCGCGCGAAAGCACGCCGATCGTCACGTGGCTCCTGATTGGGGTCAATGTGCTGGTCTATATAATGGAGATATCTCTTTCGCCTGCCGCGCTGGACAATCTGGTCGAGAACTTCGCCCTGACACCGGCCACGCACTACGACAACAACTCTTTCCTTGGCCTGAGCCTTATGCCGTTTTTCACGAGCCAGTTCCTGCACGGCGGATGGATGCACCTGCTTGGGAACATGCTTTTCCTGTTTGTGTTCGGCGACAATGTGGAGGAGAGGCTCGGGCATTTCGGATTCCTGGTGTTCTACCTGTTCACAGGGTTCGTCGCAGGGCTGCTGTTTTGCAGCTTTGTCCCGCATTCCGCAATTCCTACAGTTGGCGCATCCGGCGCGATATCGGGTGTGCTGGGCGCTTACCTGATGCTGTACCCGCGCGCGGGAGTCCTGACTTTCATCCCCCCGTTCTTTGTGCTGACATTGCCTGCGTGGTTCTTCATTGGCGAGTGGTTCGTGGTCCAGATGATACTCGCCTCAACCGACGTCCAGATGCAGGCGGGCGTGGCCTGGTGGGCGCATGTCGGCGGGTTTGTCAGCGGCGCGATGCTACGATTCATTATGGCAGGTCCGCCCCCTGAAGCAGCGGCGCGGCAAAGGCTTTAGAGGGCCGTCCTGAAGCCTTCTTTCCTGAATCACACATCGAATGGAAGATCGCAGAACAGGGGAGATAGCAGAACCCGATGATCCCCTTGATGGTGGACCCCCGACGCGAGAAATTCCCCTGGATGAAGTGGCTCTTAGTGACAGTGAACCTGTCGGTCTACATCGGGCAGTGGTTCATCCCTTCAGGGGCTCTCGACAAACTCCTATCGAATATGGCCCTGGTTCCGGCACAACACTACAACAACGACACGTTCCTCGGATTGAGCCTTCTGCCGTTTTTCACCTGCCAGTTCCTTCCCGGCGGGATTCTGAGCCACCCGGTGAACGTGCTGTTTCTTGGGGTGTTTGGCGGAAGGGTGGAAGACCGGTTGGGGCATTTTGGCTTCCTGGCGTTCTATCTCCTGTCCGGGGCGGCCTCAGGGCTCTTTCTGTGCAGCCTCGATCCACTCTCGTTCGAACAAACGATGGGTGTTGCCGGATCGGTCTCAGGCATTATTGGAGCATACATGCTGCTCCATCCAGGGTCAATGGTGTTTACCTTGTTCTGGCACGATACTTTCAACTTGCCGGCTTTGCTCTTCGTGGGCGTATGGCTATTGCTCCAATGGGCGTTGGCAGTGGAGGAAGAGGTCTCGAACCTGTGGATAGCATGGTACTCTTGCGTCGGGGCGCTCTTCTTTGGCTTTCTTCTGATGGCGGTCATCGGCCGCCGCCGGGTTCCTCCTCCGGAGCCACAGCAGACTTAGAACGCAATCCTCTCTGCCATTATGGCAGGATCCAGCCTTTCCTGGGGGATTTCCTCCGGGGCAAGGCCCAGGTGATATGCGTCCGCCAGCGACCCCGATACCGCTCGCGCAAATGACTCCGCCCTCTCGCCGATCTCCCCGCTGCAATTCCACTTGCGCCACGGCGCCAGGAACAGGGCCGACTCGATCCCTGGCTCCCCTGCCATAATCTCCATCAGCTCTGCCGACGACTGGTTGTCCCATGCCAGCATCAAGGACCGGCTGAGCAGTTGCGCGGCTTGCTCGTACTTGCCCCCCTTGGCCAGCGGCCCGGCAAGATCCCTCAGGCGCGATGCGATGAGCGAATCCATTGTCGGGAACAGCCGGGGGATTTCCCGAAACGCGATATTCCCTGGCGGATCCTCGCTGCCAAGCACGCGCTTGAAAAAGGGCTCGCGAAGCTTGTCCGCTTCCTTGTCACCGTGCGCAAGCGCCAGCGTCAGTATTGATTCCCTGTCGCCGCAGTAAAGCAGCAGATAGGCATCTCTGGCCGTCAGTTCCCTCGCCCCTTCGCGCAACGTCTTTTCGCGCGCCATCCAGTCCGGGAACGCAGTGCAGTAAAGGGCAAACCGCCCGTCAGCAGCCAGTCCGTCGCTGTCGCCCTTCGCGAGGGCGATCAGTTCCTCCGCCTTCGGCGCCAGTCCGGATGCCACGAGCCACCACAGGGCCCGGCGCCTTACGGATTCCGGGCTGTCCTCATTCTTAAGCAGTTGCCCGGCGAGCTCCAGGCCATTGGGAAGCCACATCACAGCGGCATCGAGTGCCACATCCGCCGAGCTGAAATCCGACATCGCGATAGCCCTTGTTTCACGCTCCGGAACGACGCCCATTTCGCTCATCAGCGTCATAACAGTGAAAATCTGGCCCTCATCCCCCCACTTCATCAGGCGAAGCAGCTCCGGCAAGGCCCCACGGCCCATTTTCTCAAGCGCCAGCGCCGCGTTGTCAGTGAAATCCTCGTCACCTTCAAGCCAGGCTCGCAGGAGGCTCGGGAGAAAATCCGGTGGAAGCCGATAGCGTACGCCCATCGCCAGGATGTTCTCCATCATCCTGATAGCCTCGAAAGAGGTAGGCTTCAGCGTGGGATATCTGTCAAGCATTACGGCCAGTGTACTCTCGTCGCCCCACTTCGCCGCGACAGAATAGAGAGCGATGCGGGCAGCAGTATGGGCAGTGGTCAATCGCCCGGTCAGCAGGGCCGCGTCAACAGGCGGGCCATCGAGCAGCAGGTCCAGGGCATGGGTGCGAATGTCCATCCTGGGGGATTCCAGCGCATCGAGGAGAGAAACAATATCGCGCGGCTGATCGGGGAACGGGGGCGGCACTTCTCCGGCTCCGGCTTCGCACAGAAGCAGGGTCAGGGCAAGAAAGATAAGGAGCGACTTCGGTGTGACCATCTTCACCATTATATTCGCGCGATAGCAGGAATTGTTCGGGAAAAAATGCCCGGGAGGCAGACATGCGCTGACATTTTCCGGCCCTGACAACGCTCAGTTGCGCGATATCCCCTCGCGAATTCGCGCCATATTCTCGGGGGCCAACCACAGCCGAATCTCGTCGATCTCCGACTTGCGCTTGTCAGGGGCTGCGGTCCACTCGAACTGGGTCGGGGGTTCCTCTCCCCTTGGGAAAAGGGAAAGCAGAGCCAGGTAAGCCTGCCGCCTGAGCTCGGAGCGGTCGGGAGAATCGACCGCCATAAGGTCCATCAGGAACGGGACAGCGGTATCGAACATCGCCAGCCATTCGGTTTTCCGGTCGTTCTTGCGCCATCCGGTGACAGCATCCCGGATACCCGCACAGGCCCGGCCAGCAGCAACGCTGTTAGACGCCGCCAGGGCCTTCGTGCAGAACTCCGCGATCGTGTCAATCCGAATCACACCCCGCGCGAGGTGCATAAGGCTGTCGGACGGGAAATCATTCTCTGTTGCAAGCAGCGGAAGGACATCCGAGACGGACAGCAGTTCGAGCATCTCCAGCAACGCGTCCAGCGCACTGCGGCGAAGCAGCGGGTTTCCCGACTTTTCCATCGCCTGCGCCAGCAGGAACTTGCGACTGGCCTTCATCGCGCCCAAAGCAGCCAGAATAACCGTTTTGTAACGGAGCAGGACTGAGCGGCTGTACTCGTCCTCGAGGCGCCTCGCAACATCGTCCCTGGACAGAGGCGTTACCGTCAGGTAGATCCTGCAAAGCCGTGTCTTCTGGCTCGGCTCTATGGCGGGCGAGCCCAAGGCATCAGTAATGCGCTTCTCGATTTCCGGCGTCATTCCCAGCAATCGAAGGATCGGCGGCCAGCACTCGATTCCCTCCGCAACCTCCGAATTCGCAAGGGAGCCGAAGAATATCCGGCCTTCGTCAAGCATGGGGGTTAGAGCCACGATGCACTCGGACCTGGTCGTCGAGTTGTCCGACTGCTGCAGCTCGAAATCCGCGATCTTCCCCAGGGCCTCGAGGCACGCGAGCCTCATCGCTGCCGTTTCACGCGGCTCGCGATAGGAAGATATAAGGTACTGCGCGCAACGCGGGGAGGAAATATCGCCAAGCGCGCCTGCGGCAGTCAGTTGAAGGATTTCCCTCGAAGCCGAAAGGAAAGGGACAACAGCGGAAATTCCCCGCTCATGCCTCATCTCCGCAAGCTTGGCCAGCAGCGACGCCTTCTCGATCTCGGAAGCGGAACTCTTTTTCAGTCGGGCCGAAAAGTCGGCAATCGCCGCTTCCTCAACGGGGGTAAGGGAGCGCCGATAGACAATCTCCGCCAGGCAGGACGCTCCGCCCGCGACCAGAACGGCCGCAGCCAGAATGATGAACAGCGCCCTTTTGGGGAAGCTCATAGTGGCTACTGCGGGGCAGGGCCCAGAGGAATGGGCCTTGACTTGAACGCGGACCGCTCCACCCGGTCAAGGACTTTGTCAATAAGGACACGATCGAGCCCGATTGCGCTGATCTCCCCGCGCGAGAGCCCGATTCGGAAGCGTAGATACAGCACGCGGTCGGCGTCGGCATAGGTGAACCCCAGTTCCCCTTCATCAGTCTGGCCCGCCCAGAGGTCGGCGGTCGGGGCTTTCTCAATGATGCTTTCCGGCACTCCGAGCGTCGGAGCGATTGCCCGCAGTTCGGTCTTCAGGATGTTGCCCAGCGGATTGAAGGCACAGGCCAGGTCCCCGTGAAGTGTGCCGTACCCGAGAAGGCGTTCGCTGAGATTGGAGGTTCCCAGAACTACTCCGCCATATTCAGCGGAAGCGTCGAAGAGCGCCATCATCCGTGCGCGCGCCGCCAGATTTCCGATGCGCAGCTTGTCCACGATCTTCCATTGCGAGATAGCGGCGTCAACCACTTCCGTGATCGGTCGCTCCTTCAACTCGATGCCAAGCAGGGCAGCCACCTTGGCGGCATCTTCATAACTTCGCGGGTCAGATGTCTTGTATGGCAGCCAGAACAGGTGCAGCGGAGTCCCTGACGCGGCATTCGCGGCCAGCAGGGCCACCACGGCGGAATCGATGCCCCCGGAAAGCCCGAGGACAAGCGACGCTGCGCCGGTGGCCGCGTGCTCTGACCGTACGAACGACTTGAGCGCGGCAATGGTGAGATCCACGTTGGGCCGTGGTATTTCGAACATCAACCCTCGATTCATCGTTTCGTGAACCGATGCGAAAACTCGCCCGAAATCGTAATTCTACAACCGTGTCGCCGATGCTCAAAGATATTCGAAGCGATATTGAATATCGGTTCCCAATATCTCCACGACGGCCAGCGACGCTCTGCCATCCCTTGGACGTGCCACGGACCCGGGATTGATACACAAAACCCCCTCGACCACCTCGGCAAACCGGCGGTGCGTGTGCCCGAAAAGCAGCAGGTCAGGGCGCTCAGGAAGAAAGGAGGCTATCAGGCCGTGGGGGGTATGCCGTGCGGAGTTGCCGTGGACAACAGCCACACAAACGGACCCGACCCGGAACAGGAGCGTCCCGGGAAGATCTTCATGGTCGTACTTATCGCAGTTCCCCCGGACAACGTATGCGGTCGGAAAATACGCATACAGCGAATCGAGGAAACTCATGCTTTCGATGTCGCCGCAGTGTACGACAGCGTCGCACTCGGCCCAATCAGGGGGGAACAGGGGAGAGATGTCTTCGAATTTCTTGCCGTGCGAGTCGGACAGGACAAGCAGTTTCATATGACGTGCCGGGCTAACCCAGCAGGAATTCCTTTGCCTCAGCCAGGATCCGCGCCATTTCGTTCTTGTCCTCGATTCCCATCGAGAACAGGAACTTCACGATCCTCTCGGCGTTGGGAGACAGCTTGTCTCTTGGGACGCCCTTGGTTCTCCCGCGCTCGATGGCCTGCCGCGCGAGCCGGTCGCACATCTCGTTGTGCATCTGCCCGGAGTGGCCGCTGACATGGGTAAAAACCGCTCTTCTGCGGGAGGTGAGCAGGTCCAGTTCCCGCCACAGGTCGGCGTTGGGGATCTCCTTGCCGTTCCGCATCCAACCGGCCTTCTTCCACCCCTTCATCCAGCGCTCGCAACCGTTCTGCAGGTAGCTGGAATCCGTGAAGACCTCGACCATTGCCGAGTCCGAGGTCTTTCTGAGCCCCTCGATGGCTGCGGTGAGTTCCATTCTGTTGTTCGTCGTATTGGGGGAAAAGCCCGACTCGGAGGATATCTCTCCCGCGGGGCCACTCAGCACAAACGCCCACCCTCCGGGGCCAGGATTGCCCGCGCAAGCGCCATCGGTGTAGAGGGAGTAGTGGAACAGGCTTTGCATAAAAAAATGGAGCGGGTGAAGGGAATCGAACCCTCGTAGCCAGCTTGGGAAGCTGGTGCTCTACCATTGAGCTACACCCGCTTATCTCTCACTTGTCTTCGGGATTATACGCGCCAATGACACGGTGTCAAGCCGGTTGGCCGGTCTGCTTGATGCGGCCGATCATGTCCTTCAGCTTCATCGCAAGCGCCATGTGGAATTCATCCGCCTGTGCCTCGTTGAACCTCGCCTTGTAGTCGGTGATGTCCTGGATGAAGAAGTAAACATCGAGAGGCTGGGTCGCGTTGGCCAGGAATATCTTGATGGACTCCTGCGCTTCAGTGAATCTTCCCGCGGCGAGAAGGAAAATGGACAGGTTGCGGAAGTCCACGATCTCCGCCCATTCGGCCATCCCGGCCATCGTCTCCTTTATCGCGCCGTCGGTATCGCCACGCAGGAACAGGTACCAGCCCCGTGCTATCGAGCCCGACCGGTTCGATGGCTTGTCCTGAAGCCCGGACGCTATCTGCTCCGCCTCCTCGACACGGCCGAGGTGATGCAGCGTGCAGGCCATCTGGAACCCGTACTCGACCGGAGACTTCATAAACAGCGTCTTCATCGGCCGAACGCTAGCCTCGTACATTCCGGCAGCCTGGAACAGTCGCGCCTTCTCCATCACGACTTCTTCGTCATCGGGTCGCAGCTTCTCGCATTCCTCGATGTACTTCGCAGCCGTCGAGAACTGCAGAATGGACATATAGAATGTTGCTGCGGACAGCAGTACCGCGGGATCGTCCGGCGAAAGCTCGATGGCCTGGTTCATCGAGAACCGCGCGCTGTCGAAGTCGCCGCGTTCGCTTTCGAGCCAGCTTAGCAGCGTCCATGCCGAGGTGTTCTCGGGATTGGATGAAAGAACCTGTCGAAGCAGCGTTTCGGCCTTTGCGAAAAGGTGCCGTTCGCGCTTGTCGGAGATAAGTTGGGAGAGGAAATATGCGTTCTCCTCATCGAAGGAGACATTGTCCAGGTAGCCTTCAAGAACCGATATCGCGATGTCCCGCAAGCCGTCCTGAGACAATATCCAGGCGTAGTTGTATATGTACGTGGCCTCGAGCGGAAACCGGCGCGACAGCCCGTAGAAGACTTCGCGAGCCCGTTCCTTTTTCGCCAGTGAGTAGAGGACGAGCCCGAGGTCGTTTTCGAGCATTGGCTCGTCGGGGTTATCCGCTATAGCTTTGTCGATGACCGCGTGTGCCTTGTCGTACTCTTTCCGTTCAATCAGGAGCCCGATGTACTCGCGGACAATTGAGATGTCGTGAGGCGCGGCGGATGTGGCAAGTTCGAACGCTTCTTCGGCGCCCCCGGCATCGCCAAGTTCCGCCTTGAGTTTTGCTATGACCGCGAGAAGCGCCGGGTTTTTGGTGCGGCTTGCGGCTTCGCCGTATCCCGTCAGAAGGCTGATATCGCCTGTTTCCATTGCGTCGAGGAAAACGATTACGGCCTTCAATACCTCATCGTCGGGGAGAATTCCGTACGTAGCAGGCAGTTTCACCTGCGCAAATTCGCGGACGTGGAACAGGAACCCCGGCCGCGTCCGATTCTCAAGCAGCGTTCCCAGCGCCTTCATCCAGACCGTTGTGTCGCCGGACTCGAGCATCACCGCCCTGAGATAGCACTCCGTGGATTCCTCGAACCTGCCGCGGTTGTACAGGAAGTCGCCAAGATACTCCAGCGGAAACAGCGAGCGCCCCTGGCTGTCGCGAACGGCCCTTTTCAGCAGCCGTTCGCCTTCTTCCTCCTCACCGGCCTGAAGATAGAGCCTCGCAACCGAGGCCTCGTCCTCCGCGGAAACGTCCGGCAACGTAAGGATGGACGCCAGTTCGGCCATCGCGTCTTCGCGCCTGCTCAGTTCGAGCAAAGTCTGCCCGTAGTTGATGCGGGCCTGGATGTAATTGGGCTCGTGGTCAATCACCATCTTGTAGTGAGGGAGAGCCTCTTCGCGGCGGCCCTTGTTCAGCAGGTAGTTGCCATAGTTGTAGTTGGCGTACACGTCCTCGGGGTTGACTTCCAGGGCTTGCTGAAAGAGCTTTTCGACTTCCTCGGTCGTGCCGTTCTTGTCCTGCATAATCAGGGCAAGGTTGTTCAGCGAGTGGTAGTGGCGGGGGTTAAGGGTAATCGCCTTCAGGTAGGAACCGCGGGCCTTGTCTATCTCGCTCTTGTCGCTGTAGAGGTTGCCAAGCACGTAATGGAACTCGGCCGAAGCGGAGAAGTTCTGTTCACCGGCCATCATAAGGTCGAGGGCGATGTCGTAGTCCTCCATTTCGGAGAGGACTCCCACAAGGTCGAGCAGGATGTTAAGAGAACGCGGGTCGAGTTTGGCTGCTTCCCGCAAGGCTGTTTCGGATTGCTCGAACATCTCGGCCGCCCAGTATGCCCTGCCAAGAGAGTGCTTCCGCACCGGGTCCTCCGCGTACTGTTCGGCGGCTGCCCGGGCAGTGTCAATGGCAGCATCGTACTCACCGAGGGCGATGTAGCATTCGATGATCTGGTAGTCAATTGACGGATCGTCGCCGGAAGTCTGCCGCGCGGAATTCAGTTCGTCCAGGGCCTCTTCGAACTCGCCAATCGAGTAGAGCGCGAGGCCGTGGGCCTTCAGCAGAATGCTCTCCATCGGGTTCTTTGCCAGGGCGCTCGATATCATGTCCTCGGCCTGGTCCTTGCGGCCCCGTGACATCAGGTAGCGGCTGTACATAGCCACCACATCGGGATTTCCGGCGGCCCCCTCCATTGCGATCTCGAACTGCTTTTCCGCCTCGTCGTGCCTTTCCTCCCGTGCGAGGTAATACGCGTACTCGACGCGCAGCGCCACGTCGTCGGGTTTCACTTCCAGCTTTTCGAGCAGCTTCTTTTCGCGCTGCTTCTTGATTCTCTCGGTGTCCATAGGCTCCCGCATTATATCCCACAAACCCCGTTTGTCCTTTCAAAGCCCTTCATTCCCGTGCCAAAATCTCTTCCCTCAAGGCTGATTGCGGCATTTCTGAGCCACCTGATATAATTCCCCGTATGGAGATTGTCCCGTGCCTTTGTGCGACACTCACTGCCATCTGACCGTTCCGGAAATCCCCGGCGGGTTTGGGGCTGCCGCGGCCAGGGCCCGGTCTGCCGGAGTGTCGCATATCGTGGTGGTCGAGTCGGACCCCGCCCGGTTCCGGGAGACGCCCGGCCTGTGCAGTCGCGAGCCCGGACTGCTGCCCGCTTGCGGGATTCATCCCTGTTATCTGCCCGCAAATCCGGATGCCGCAATCGAGTCGCTGAAGGCTGTTGCCGATTCCCTTGTTGCGATTGGCGAAATCGGCCTTGACGGAACAGCGGGGGATTTGCCGGAGCAGGAGAGAGTCTTCCGCGCGCAATTGCAGATTGCCAAAGACGCGCGCAAGCCAATACTCATCCACTGCCGAAGGGCGCTTCCCCGTCTGCTGGCGATCCTGAAGGATTTTGGCTGTCCGCCGGGCGTCATGCACTGCTACAGCGGGAGCGCAGAACAGTTGCCTCCTTTGCTGGACGTGGGGCTGTACATCTCATATGCGGGCGTGGTGACTTTCCCCGGTGCGCGAAAGGTCCATCCCGCACTTGCCGCAACCCCGCTTGATCGAGTTCTTCTGGAGACCGACTCGCCTGACCTGGCCCCGCATCCGCTGCGAGGAACGGTGAATGAACCCGCCAACCTGCCCCTGGTGGCGCAGGGAGTTGCCGACTCGCTTCACTTGTCGTTCGAGAAAATATCGGAGATTACCTTTGCCAACTCACGCCAGCTCTTCGGGTTCTGACGCCCCGGTTCCGGATCGCCTCAAGAGGTTCGAGATCCTTCTCGGCGCCGAAGGGGTCGAGTCCCTTTCCCGCGCAACCATTGCCGTTGTGGGCCTTGGCGGGGTAGGGTCCTGGGCGGCGGAAGCTCTGGCGCGGAGCGGAGTGGGCACGGTCATCCTTGTTGACGGCGACAAGTACTGCGCCACCGACCTCAACAGGCAACTCTTCTGCACAACGGAGACTCTGGGATTGCCAAAGGTGACGGCGGCAGAGCGCCGACTTCACTTGATTGCGCCAGGCATTCGCGTGAAAGCGGTCGAGGCATTCCTGGACGAGAGCAACATCAAGCTGGTATTGTCACTCAGGCCGACAGTGGTGGTTGACGCCATTGACAGGCTTGACGGTAAGATCCCGCTTCTGGCGGGCTGCGTGAAGGCAGGGATTGCCGTGGTCAGCAGCATGGGGGCCGGAGGGAGAATCGACCCGACGCGTATCGAGACCGCGGACGTTTTTTCCTCGGCCGGATGTCCGCTCGCGCGAACCGTGCGCAGAAGTCTGAAGGCGATCGGAATTACGCAGGGCATTACCGCTGTGTTTTCCCGCGAGGAACCGGTCGCCCCGCTTCAGTCAGGGCAGGGCAAGGCCATACAGGGCAGCGCGGTGTGGGTCACAGCGGCGTTCGGGCTCGCGGCGGCCGGTGCCGCTATCACATTGGCCCTTGCCGATTTGGGTCCGCGAAGTTCAGAGAACACGGCCTGATTTCGGAGAACGAAAGAGAAAAGGTCACAATCCATTGAATTCTACGGTTTATCGGTTACAATTCCCTGTGGAGCAACAAATCGGAGGCTCTGATGCGTAGATGCCTTACCCTTGGTGCGCTGGTGTTCATTTGTCTCTCGGCGATGCTTTCATCCTGTGCCCCGCCCGAAAAGGAACTGAAGGGCCGGATACAGGGCGACCTGATAATCGAGCCCGGACGTTACGTGTTCAAAGGGCTTGTCGTAATCGAGCCCATGGGCTCCCTGTCGATACCCAACGGAGCTGAGCTTCGCTTCGCCGAGGGCAGCAAACTGGTGGTCGAGGGCAAGTTCATCGCGCGTGCCCAGGCCGTAAAGAAAGTGACTATCAAGGCCGAAGGCTGCGATGGCATTTTCGTCGGTCCCGGCTATAGCGGGCTCAGCAATATCGTCACCGAAGCCCGGTTGCGTCTGGAGAACTGCGAGTTCTCGGGCAAGTTCAACGGGCCGGTCGTGACGGGCAGATCCTCCTCGGTCGAGATTCTCAAGGGCACCTTTGCCACCAAGGATGGCGGGATCATTACCACCGAAGGTTGCCCAGTGATTTTCGACGGCAACAAGTTTGTCGGCCGCGACATCCCGGCCGGTTCGATTTCGATCAAGGGCGCCGACACCGTACTTTTCGCACATAATTCCTTCCGCAACTGCAAGATTGCAGCGCGCGGAATCTACATCGACGGGCGCGACTCGCTGAGCTTCAACAAGAATGCCTTCAACTTCACAAGCGCCTCGGATAACGGCGATATCATTGTCTGCCGCCAGTTCTTCGCGATCGATGTGATCGAGAACCTCGTCGCCGGATTCAACTCGGAAGCCGGAACACGTTCACTGTTCTTCTTCAGCAGTTCCAATATGGCGTCCGTAATGCGCAACCGCTTCGAGAACAACTCGGCCGTTGGCCAGGGCACCACTCTTCTCAAGGTCAGGGCCATCAGCGCGAACTTCCTTGGAAACCGCTTCACGGATAACTCGAATGTCGATCTTCTCGCCCTCGCGGGCAATGATCTGACCTTCAACACCAACTGGATCAAGCGCAACCTGAACTCCGAACACATGCTCTCTTTCTATGGCCGCAAGGGCAGCCAGCCCGCGAACCTCAGCTTCTTCTCATCCGTTCTCACCGGCAATTCGTCGGCCGCGTTCATCAATTGCGTTGCCCTGAACCAGGCCTATATTCACGACAACATCATCGAAGGGACCGGCGAAGCACCCAAGACCGGTTGCTTCATCCAGTCCAACGGCACTCAGCATGTGGCCTTCGACTCCAACAAGGTTCGCAATATCAAGTCCCCCGAATTCGCAAGGGTGATATCGCTCCCATCCCTCGAATCTTACGACTGGGTTGACCCGGGCAACATAATGCCCGCTCACAGCGCCGTGTCTTTCAGCATGAGCCAGGACGAGTTCGAGAGCTGCTCCGTCGCCCTGATGACCGACGGCGACTCGATGGCTGCGAAGCCCCTTATGTGGGAAATGATGTCCAACGTCTTCAAGAAGTGCGCGAAGGTCGAGATGATGAAGGGCCTTGGCGGCCACGTCAGCGGCGACTGGCGCTTCAACCGCTTCGAGCGGACCGATTCCGTCAGGTTCTTTGCCAGCGGCAAGGGCGGAATGACGATTGTCGAGCGCAATACCTTCTCAGGGACGCCGCTTCTCATAGTCGACAGCGAGACGAAGAACCCCGGCGTGGATTTCAGGATTTACTCGAACGTATTCGAGAGCTGGGGCAAGGGCCTTACGATTCGGAAGATCGGCGAGGTCGACATTTTCGACAATATGTACGACTCCGCCGTGATGTGGGAGTAGGCCAAGCCATCTCTGACTAATATCAAAAGGCCCCGGAAACGGGGCCTTTTTTTTGTGCCGGGCATGTTTGTGCTCGGAGGGCGGAGAAGAGAAGGATTGCGCGGCCGGAGAGGCGGAGAAGACGAGAGGACAAGAGTTTTACCGCAGAGTCCGCAGAGATACGCAGAGGATAGGAAATCCCTTGATTTGCGCGGCCGATTCGAAGAAGCAAGAGAAGAACCAATCACCAGGACATCAAGTGCGCGAAGGGGACCGGAATCTGAGTATCGATGCTCAATACAGGCCATAATGGGTTCAGAGAAAACCTATAGCAAACGGAAGGCCTTTACCCCGGGAGCGCCGCGCACCCGCGCGGCATTGGCCTGCAAGGCTGTTGGGGATCGTAGGGGCACGTTGCCACGTGCCCTGGCGCATTATCCCTGCACCCCACATGACATCGCAAACAAACCTGATTCTGCGTCTTAGCCTTGGCTGCTGGTCGCCAAAGTAAACGCGACCGTCCCGGCGCGTTCTTGCTCCGGCTGCTGGCTGCTCTCCTATTCCTCATTGTTCATCGCTCATTGTGCATTCTCCCCGCGCCGACGGACTGGCTTCAAAGACATTGGCCTGACAGGCCGTTTCCGTGTAGTCGCGTTCACCGCGACCGACTCCAACGAGGTCCGCCTCAGGAGGATCCGCCCGCTTCGGGTGAGGAGGCGCGATACCGGCCCATGCCCAGCATGCCCTCGAAAGTACAGCCTGCCCCTGAAGGTACACATGTGTTCGCCCGGGCTGCTCTCTTACTCATCAATCATCAATCCGCAATCATCAATTCTCGCTGGCCTCTGCGTTTGAGTTGCATTGCGTAATCTTTGGGGTAGGATTGGTTTGTGGGGATTCGGACAAGCCTGCGATTCTGCCGCATCAACCTTAAGAGGTACCCATGACCCGCCTCGCGATGCTCCTTGTTCTCGCAAGCCTGCTTCTTGCCGTCCTGACGGCCTCCGCGGAGGACAAGCCATTGTTCCCGCCACTCGCGAGTCTCGCAGACTCGGAGGATATCACTGACAAAGTGCTGGCGTGGGATGTTCCTGCAGGGAAGATCGAGGAGTATTCGCTCTTCGACGAAGTGCCGCCGCTCCCCGAGCCCGATCCCTCGTGCAAGGCCCCCTTGGAATTCGACTCCTTTGCAGGCGGCCGGAAGATCCCAATGCAGATTGTCACAGGCAAGGTTGCACCGAGTCTTGGGAGAGATGACTTTCTCGGCAAAAGGTGCAGAATCAAGGACTTCTCTTCCCACTTTTTCTTTGACTGTCCTTGGTTCTGGCGGCTTTTGCCCAAGGGGCCCAAAGTGAACAAAAATGATGCCGAAGACCCCGTGTTTGGCACTATTGGCGTCATGCTGGCCTTCGAAGCGTTCTGCAACAAGATGGGGGAGTGTCAGGTCGCATGTCTGGCGCCTGGGCACTTTCTGGTCGCGAGTTGCGCGAAGCCGAAGCCAATCGGCATCTTCAAGGCCAAGGAAGTTCTCGACGTGCGGATTTCCGACAAGGGGGAAATAACAAGCAACCCGCTCGACGCCTTTAAGGACTGCGAGGTGTTGCTGAGTTTTTACTGGGGTGCAACATCTCCCCATAGAGGAGCGATGGTGTTCCTCGAGGATGGAGAGCGCCTCGTCACGCTGCGTGAGGATGGCACGACAAAAAGGGTTCCCTTCACTTTCAAGTCGGCATACGGAGTCAACTGCTGGAATGCGGAACCGCGCTTGCGGGGAAGGAAAACTGGCTGCACCTCCGCGCAATTCCCCATTCTAGAGGTCATTGATCGGAACTTCGGCTACCCCAGAGACTCTGTTCCGCCCGAACCAGAGCAGATAGGCGAGAGGACTTCGAACGCAAAGAAAGAACAATGGGCAGAGGAAGCCTATATCAGGCCATCGGAGTTGAAGAGCCGTGTAGTGCTGATCGACCTGCTCACGGGCGCCACGATCCTGGACTCGGAGGGAATCTTTGACCTGTGGGTACTGGATGGCGACACATATATGTGCCCTCGAGTTGCCTCAAAAGGCAAGTACAGTTTTGCGGTCCTCGACCGTTCAGGCGTCCGGAATCTGTTGCCCTATGAGGCCTTGGTGCCCGCGAGAACATATCAATCCTGGTCATACACCGATCGGATCTCATGCTGGAGCGACTACTGTGTGGTTACCGTGGATTTCATCCGCAAGAAGCTCATCAGGTTCATTTTCAGCCATAGACATGACACGGCAGCCTTCCAGTCATTGGCCACAGCGGGGCTCAACGTCTCGGTTCCGTTCGAATCAGACGGAAAGCAGGTCAGGCAAGTATGGAAGTACCGGGAGGGAAAGGACTCCCCCGAATACTCATTCCTGATCGAGGATGTCTTCCGCCCGGAGAGCGGTCCGTGCGCAGTAGTTACGCTGACCGAAGATGTCCTTCTCGTGTACACCGGCGAAAAATACTGCCGCATCAACCTTAAGAGGAAACAATGACCCGCCTCGCGATGCTCCTTGTTTTCGCATCAGCTTTTCACCCCGATCTTCGCATCCTATCCTGCCCATCCTGACCATCGATGTAAGAGCCTCGCCCCGCCATGCCGTTCCTACCGGCACAACTGCCGTGACGCCCGCTCGGCGCACTCGGCAATCTCCCGGGCTCCTGCCACCTCTCTGTTCCACATCCGCAGTTGACCGGCGATGATCATCGCCTTGGTAACTCCTCCACTGGCGGAATAGACTAAGTTCGACGCCCTGTCGTGCGAAGGCACGAGCATCGGGTCCCAGGCATCCAGCAGGGCGATGTCCGCCAGCGCACCCTCGTACGGGCCCACAAGGTCAAAACCGAACGACGCCGCGGTGTCAACGGATGCGCAACGCCACACGTCCTGCGCGGTGACCTCCAGGGGGTTGCCTGACCGCGCCTTTGCGCCAAGCGCGGCGAACTTCATCGCCTCGAACAAATCCAGGTTGTTGTTGGAGGCCGCTCCGTCCGTGCCCAGTGTAACGCGTACCCCCGCATCGATCAGCTTCCGATAGGGGAAGCGTTCGCCCACCGCGAGCTTCATGTTCGAGGTCGGCAGATGGACCACATTGGTGCGTCTGTCGGCCAGCAGGCGGATATCGCCCTCAGATAGCCATACGCAATGCGCGGCGTGGGTCAGGGCCCCAAGGCAGCCGCACAGGTCAAGAAATTCCACGGGGCTGCAGCCGTACTCAGCCCGGCAATCGGCCACTTCCTTTTCGGTTTCAGACAGGTGGATGTGCAGCGGTACCCTATGGGCTCGCGAGAACTCGCCGCACCAGCGGAGGCTTTCCTCGCAGACGGTGTAAATCGCGTGAGGGCCAAGGGCGAAGCGCGTCAATCCCGAGCCCCTTTTGCATTCCTCGTACAACGCCACCGCGTCATCCCGCTGCTTGGCGGAGGTAGCGGGGGTGAACTTGTCGATGATTACGCCGCTGACCAAAGCTCGGACCCCGACCTCGTGCGCTGCCTTAATGACTGCGCCGGGGTGCCAGTACATATCGTTGAAAAACGCGCAGCCGCTTCGGAGCATCTCGACGCAGGCAAGCCTTGTCCCAGCGTACACGTCGTCAGGGGTCATTCGCGCCTCAGCGGGCCAAATCCTGTGCTGAAGCCATTCGTGGAGCGGCATATCGTCGCCCCAGCCCCGGAACAGCACCATCGCGGCATGAGTGTGGGCATTGTACATCGCAGGCACCGCCAGAAGCCCGGTGCAGTCAAGGAGCGTGGGGGCAGCGATGTTCCCGCCGACCTGGACGACCTTGTCGCCGCGGATACCGATATCGGTGATGCTCCCGTCAGGCAAAATAGCGTTGCGCAGCAGCAGATCGCAGGTTGCGGGTTCCGTGGGGTGCGTCATTCCATCATCCTTGCGACGAACGCCTCGAAATAGGGAGCGTGAGCGGCACTGGCGCGAAGGACATCCTCCATCTTCAGCGGCTTGCCGATTCCGTGAGCCATATTGTCCACCGCGCACAGCACGGCGATCGGTATGTTCTTCTCGCAGGCCAGAAAGACCTCCTGAGCGGCAGTCATCCCCGCAACGGCCGGGTTCATTGCGCTGAGGAACCTTATCTCGGCCCTGGTCTCAAAGGTCGGGCCGATTGTCTGAATGTACGTAACCCCCTCGCTGAAGCCATGCACTTTTTCGCCCAGCAACCGGGCGGTGTTTTCCACCCGCGCGGATAGTTCCCCTGATATCGAGGGCACGGAGCACTTCGCTTCGGACTCGAAAAAAGTGTCCCTTCGCCAGAGGCAGAAGATATCCGCGGCAACGGCTATGTCGCCCACGGCAAGATCTGTCGTCAGCGAACCTGTCGAGCACAGCGACACGATCTCCGCGGCCCCGGCCGCTTCGAGCGCTGCTATGTTCGCGCGGTGGTTGATCCTGTGAGGCGGGAGGGGAGTGCCGAATCCGTGGCGCTGAAGAAGGATCACTCTTCCCTTGCGCGCCACCTCCACTTCGCCCCACTCCGTCCGAATCGGCGTGCGGGCGATGCTCGAAATGCCCTTCGAGCGCCACAGGTTGGATCCGCAGATAATTCCGGTCGTCTTCATAATTGCATCACTCCAAAACGACCTATAGTGTACCAGCGATATCGAAAAGGAAAGCGAACAATGCACAATCTCGAACTGAAAGCCGTCTGCCGTGACCTCGACCATGCCCGCGCGGTATGCGACTCTCTTGGTGCTTCCTTCGAATGGCGCAGGCATCAGGCCGACTACTTCTACGCCTGCGAGCCACCTCTTCGGCTGAAACTCCGGATCGAAGACGGCGAATCGCCTATGCTGATCAAATACAGTCGGCCGGATGTGCAATGCGCGCGGGAATCCGACTTCGAGATCCTGGTGATCCCGGACTGCCACGCAAAGGTCGTCGCGTTCTTCGGGGATCTGCTTGATGTGAAAGGCGCGGTCCGGAAGACGCGCGAGCTATACTTGTTCGAAGGTGTTCGAATCCACCTCGACTCCGTCGAAGGTCTCGGTGATTTTATCGAGTTCGAGCATCCGCTGTCCTGCGAAAAGGCCGAAGATGCGGCGTTTCGCGTAGACCGTCTGACGGCTGCGTTTGGAATCCGCCGCGAAGACATTGTTGGAGTAGCATACTTCGACCTGCTGTATCGGGGAGAGCAGCCAGCGCACTGAGTATTTGGAACGGAGTTTGCTTGCAAAAAACTTGGGACCCGGTTCTCCGGGAGCGTCAACTATAGAGCAAACAGGAGGAACCAAGATGGACAAGGTAAAGTCGAATTTCCTGTTCCTGGCAGTACTGTTCGGGATACTTGTCGGCATTGTCATCACCGCCAAGCTGAACATACAGGATTCTAGCAAGGCTGAAGACGCCAACAAGGCCCTCCAGAGCAGTCAGGACGATCTCAAAACGCCTGAGGAAGCGCTCAGGATGGCCAAGGCCTTCTCGGATGCATCAGCCTGGGTTGCGGCCAAGGCAATGCCCGCAGTGGTCTCAGTCAACGTCATCATCAGGCAGCGCGGCGCCCCGATATATGACCTTTTCCGCGGCAGATACATCATCCCTG
>JBAZOJ010000041.1:0-18564 GCA_041648755.1 Candidatus Brocadiia bacterium | reverse complement strand
TGACCTTCATCCTGTTCGAGGTCGAAGTCGCGTTCATTGCCCCCTGGGCTGTGAATCTGCGCAGTCTTGGCTGGAGTGGCCTGATAGAAATCGGAATCTTCGTCGCGATACTCGTTCTCGGCCTTGTCTTCGCTTGGAGAAAGGGTGACCTGGAGTGGGAATAGGCGAACGAGTAGTCCCGCAGTTCAGGAAATATCCGGGCGGCGGCTTCGCGGTCAGTTCCCTTGAGTACATCTTCAACTGGGCACAGGCATACAGCATGTGGCCCGTGACTTCCGGACTTGCCTGTTGCGCCCTTGAAATGATGGCTGTTGGCGGCGCGCGATTCGACATGTCCAGATTCGGCGCTGAAGTGTTTCGCCCATCCCCCCGGCAGGCCGACCTCCTGATCGTCGCCGGTACTCTCACCGAAAAAATGGCCATCAAGCTGAAACACCTATACGAGCAGATGCCCGAACCCAAATGGGTGATATCAATGGGCTCTTGCGCCACTTCCGGCGGACCCTACTACCATGACTGCTACAGCGTTGTGCGCGGAGTGGACACAATCCTCCCGGTTGACGTCTATATAGGCGGCTGCCCTCCCCGCCCTGATGCCCTTTTGAACGGGATCATGAAGCTTCAGGATAAGATCAGGCGCGAGAAGTGGGAAGACAAATATCCTCTTAAGCAGATCGACATGACCCAATTCTCGGAAAGTGCTACTGAGATGTCCATTGACCGCATGAAGGCATTCCATGGTGACCGCTGGAAGGAATTCGTGCATCGCGAACTGCTGGAAGGCTATGATCGCCATCTTCTCCAGACACAAGCTCTCTTGGACGCTGCCCGTTTCGGCGAAAACCCCGAGGGCGACCCTCCGCTGATGGAATCGCCCGAACCTGAGTCTCCCATTGCTGACGGGAACGGACCACAGCAATGAGCGAGGTCATCAGGCAGGCCCTCCTTGATCGTTTTCCCGGCGTCACCTTCTACGAGAAGGCGATAGGGCTCGTGGCCGTAGTGCCATCAGACAATTTCCGGGATATTGCCGAGTTCTGCCGTGACGATGAGCGCCTCGCCTGCGATTTCCTCCACAATTACGCCGCAGCCGATTTCCCGCCCGACCGTATGGAAGTCTTCGTGATGCTCTACTCCTACCGGCACGGGCACAAGTTCACTCTGAAGACATCCGTAGATCGCGCAGAGCCAAAATTGCATTCTCTCTCGGCTGTCTGGCCTGCGGCCGACTGGTACGAGCGCGAGATGTTCGACCTGTTCGGGATAGTTTTCGCCGGTCATCCCGATCTTCGCAGGCTCTTTTGTCCGGACTACTGGGTAGGTTACCCCTTGAGAAAAGACTACCAGGACCTGCGCATTGTGCCGTTGCCGGAGGTTATGAGTGAGTAACTCAGACTTTGCCGTCGGCGACATGATGATCGTCAACATCGGCCCGCAGCACCCGTCCACGCACGGGGTGATGCACTTCCGACTGCACCTCGACGGCGAGATAATCCGGCGTGTCGATCCTGAAGTAGGCTATCTGCACCGCTCGATCGAGAAGATCTCGGAGCGACGTTTGTACGAGCAGGTGCCCGTGTACTGCGACCGCGTGGATTACACATGCGCGATGACGGCCGTTCTCGGCTATGTGCTTTCGGTCGAGTCGCTGTTCGAGAAGTACGAACTCGAAGTACCGCCACGAGCCTGGTACATCCGGGTGATAGTGACCGAACTGCAGAGACTGGCCAACCATCTGCTCTGGCTTGGGACCTTCGCCCTTGAGCTGGGTTCCTTCACGGGGTATATGTACGCCTTCCGCGAGAGGGAGAAAATCCTCGACCTCTTCGAATCGGTCGCCGGTGAACGCATAACGATCAATTACCCCTGTATAGGCGGCTTCCAGCAGGATCTGCCCGAAGGCTGGGTTGAACTCTGCCGCAAGATCTTAAGCGAGTACCCCCGGTATCTTGACGAAATTGAGGACCTGCTGACACTGAACCCGATACTCATCGCGCGCTGCAAGGGCATCGGCGTTTTGAACCGCCAGACCGCCATCGCGTATGGAATCACCGGGCCGAACCTCAGGGCCACTGGCGTGAAGTTCGACCTGCGCAGGGAAGAGCCCTGGGGGCCGTATCCGGAACTGGATTTCGACATCCCGACCCGTGAAGAAGGCGACGTGTACGCCCGATACTTAGTCAGGCTTGCCGAAACCCGCCAGAGCTGCCGAATTGTCCTCCAGTGCCTTGATAAGCTGCCGGAAGGCCCTGTTCTGGCGAAGCTGCCCCTGAAGAAGAGGGATATTTCCTCGGAGTTTCTGAAAGAGCGCGGGATTGACGCGCATATCCGGACAGGTATTCCCCGCCGCCTGTGCCCTTCCCCCAACGAGACCTATCGCCGAATGGAAGGCCCCCGCGGCGAGTACGGCGTGTTCATCATCTCCGATGGCTCGGACAAACCCTATCGCGTAAGGTATCGCGACAACTCCTTCAGTTCGATGTCGGCCATCGGGGCCATCAGCAAGGGCCACAAGCTTGCCGACTTCATCGCGATCTTCGCCTCGCTTGACATCGTTGCTCCCGGATTGGACAGGTAGCCCCAGTGGAATCCGTGACACCGCTCTGGCACGCTATCTCTCCCCTGCTGAATTCCATCGGCATTCGAGTGGCGACCGATAGCGTCCTCGGAATGTGGATCACATATATAGTGTGCGCTGGCATTCTGGCTTTCGGACTCTCGATGCTGGTCGCCTACTCGGTGCTTCTCGAGCGCAAAGTGGCTGGTTTCATACAGGAGCGTCCGGGCCCCAACCGCGCGGGACCATGGGGGCTTCTGCAGCCAATCGCTGATGTCGCCAAGCTGCTGTTCAAGGAAGACATAATCCACGATGCGGCCGACAAGCCCGCATTCAAGCTGGCGCCGTTCTTCGCATTCGTGGGCCCGGTGATGATTCTTGTCGCGGTTCCCTTCGGCCCCGGCATCCAGATGTCAGCATATGCTACCGGGCTGCTGATGGTTCTCGGATTCTCCGGACTGGCTGTAATCGGCATCTTGACAGGCGGATACGCATCCAACAGCAAGTTTTCGCTCATCGGCGGACTGCGCGCAGCCTCGCAGATGATCACCTACGAAGTGCCTTTGATTCTCGCTGTGCTGGCTGCCGCTATGGTTGCGGGCAGTTTCGAATTGGGCAAGATAGTGGATTGGCAGACGGGCGGACTTATGCTCGCCTTTGTCCAGCCAGTCGGCTTCATTCTGTTCCTGATCTGCATGATCGCCGAAACCAACCGCACCCCGTTTGACATCCCCGAAGGCGAAAGCGAAATCACCGGAGGCTATCACACAGAGTATTCCGGCATCCGGTTCGGAATGTTCTTTCTGGGCGAATACACCGCCCTGCTCTCTTTCTCAGCCCTCGGTGCAGTCCTCTTCCTTGGCGGCTGGAACGGTCCTCCTGCCATTGCGGATTTCACCGCAGCGAAACTGTCCTTCGGAATCGTATACTCGGGCATCATCTGGACCGCAATAATCGCCCTGATGATCGGGACTGCGTTCTTCGCTTTGCGCCAGTACCGACGCACGGGCGAGTTCTTTGGTCTTGTGATCATCTGCCTTGCGGGTCTTGTTTTCATCGGAATGCATGTGGCCGGAAGCGCACTGGGCGGGACATTCCTGCTTCAGTGGCCGTTCGTATGGCTGTGCATCAAGATATTCTTTCTCGTCTTCGTCGCGCTTCTCTTCAGGTGGACTTTCCTGAGGCTGCGCGTTGACCAGCTCACTTCCTTTTCGTGGAAGTTCCTGTTCCCGCTCGCGATTGTGAATCTCTTCGTTACCGCGATCCTGATCCTGTTGTTTGAGGGCAAGTGAGTAGATGACGACGTTGCGTGAAGTCCTCCAAGGCACCGGCGCTCTGCTGAAGGGTATGAAAGTTACCTTCGGCTACATATTCCGCCGGCATTTCAACGTTCCCTACCCCGATCGGAAGATCGTTCTCCCTCCGCGCTTCAGGGGCTTTTTGCGTATCAAGGATGTCATCCAATCGCCTATTGCCCCCGTCAACTGGCAGCAGGCTGTTGATTGCACAGACGCTCCCGGCAAGATGCCTCCATGTATGGAAGCCTGCCCGGACCATCAGCACGCGCGCGATTACATCAGGTTCATCCAGCAGAAGCAGTACCTTCAGGGCCTGCAGATTTCCCGCCTGACAATGCCCTATTCCGGCTGCCTCGGCCGTATCTGTACTCGTCCCTGCGAGGATGCCTGCCGTATGGGCGAGGAAGGCGAGTCCATCGCTATCTGCCAGCTTAAGCGCTTCGTGGCCGACTGGGCTGCGGAAAACGTGCCGATGGACCAATGGGATCCGGTTGTCGAAAAGCACGCCGGAGCAGAGCGCTATCGCATTGCAGTCATCGGCGGAGGTCCTGCCGGAATGACCGGCGCATTCATCCTGGCGCGATACGGGTATCGCGTCACTGTCTTTGAAAGACAGCCTGTTCTCGGCGGATACTTGTACACCGGAATTCCACCTCATCGCCTGCCGCGCGAGGTTATCGAGCGCGAAAGTCAGAGTGTCCTCCGCTATGGAGTTGAAGCGCGGATGAACTGCGAGGTCGGTCGCGACATTAAGTTCACGGACATCTATCGCGACTACGACGCAGTTCTCCTGGCCAACGGCGCGATTGTCCCCTTCGGTCTTGGCATCCCTGGTGAAGAACTGAACGGTGTTCACGCCGGCGAGTTGTGGCTGGAGGAAGTCTGCCTCGGACGCGGAAAGCGCATCGGGAAGAAGGCAGTCGTCATCGGTCTTGGCCTTACCGCAATGGACTGCGCCCGCTGTGCCCTGAGAATGGGCGCGGAGGAAGTGACGTTCGTGTATCGCCGTACGCGCGATATCGCGCCCGCGCCGGAGCATGAGATAGCCGACGCCGAAGCCGAGGGCTGCAAACTGGTGGAACTCGTCGCGCCCATCCGCGTCATCGGCGAGGATGGTCACGTCACAGGCCTTGAGCTTCAGAAGATGCGCCTGGGCGACCGTGACTCATCCGGGAGGCCGCAGCCGATTCCCATCCCCGGCTCCAACTACATTATGCCGGTTGATGATATTCTGACCGCCATTTCGCGCGAGCCCAATTACAGTTTCCTGCCTCTCGAACTCGGATTCCAGTTGCGCCGGAACAAGACAATGATAGTTGACGAGAACTACATGACGCACGTGCCGGGAGTCTTCGCGGCCGGCGACAATGTCGTAGGCGCACAGACAGTCATCGTGGCAATCGGCCAGGCACGTTTTGCTTCGGAGGCAATTGCACGATACTTGAAGGGGCAAGCCCCAAAGGCTGGATGAGGTAAGCGATGTCGATGTTTCAGGAAGTCGAGTTCTCCAAGTACAGGCTGGTCCGGCAAATCCGGAGCCGGATGCCTGCCCTTCCCCTCGACCAGAGGATGAAGGGGTTCAAGGAAGTGGAACTCGGATTCAGCGAGGAGCTTGCACTGCGCGAATCGTGGCGCTGCCTGGATTGCCTTGCCGAGATCTGCACCGGCTGCAGGTACTGCGCGCTGATATGTCCAAACAACACGCTTGAGATCAAGACTCAGTGGCACGAGGACTATCACCGCGAAGTGGTACAGTTCGACATCAAGAACGAACGGTGCATATTCTGCGGGCTTTGCACGGTCAACTGCCCGACGAAGACTCTCGTGATGGACGCAGGATACGAGGAGAGCGTGGAGCGTAAGAAAGACCTGCGGTTCGGCCTCGACAAACTGTTGAAGCTTTTCAAGAGGTATTGATGGGCGTAAGCTCGGGACAGACAGCCGCTTTTCTCGTGTTATCGCTTCTGGCGATATCCGGGGCCTTTTACACGGCCTTTGCCAACAAGCTGTTCCACAGCGTGCTCGCCCTCCTTCTGACCCTCGGTTCGATAGCAGGTCTGTACTTCATGATGGGCGCGGAGTTCCTTGGCGTCCTGCAGATTCTGCTGTATATGGGCGGTGTTGTGGTTCTGTTTGTCTTCGGCATAATGCTCACTCCCGCACGCGACGAGGATCGACTTCCCCCGATGGTCAAATGGCATATGGTCGCGATCATCGGCGTCGGGCTGCTGACGACCTTCCTGGTCTTCATCTTCTACTACTACACCGGTCAGTTCTGGCACGAGATCCGGATAACGCCCAGGATCACATATGACAAGATGTTCCAGGACATCTCCGCTCTTCTCACGGATAAGTTCCTTGTCCCGTTCGAGGTTCTGTCGGTTGCCATCCTGGTCGCCCTGATCGGCGCGCTTTATGTCGCGCGCAAGAGGGAGTAACGTGGTTCTCTCGGTATTGCTGATAGTATCCACACTGATCTTCGGGCTCGGCATCCTCGCCGTAGTAACGCGAAGGAACGCCATCGGGATGCTTCTCGGAATAGAGCTCATGCTGAACAGCGTCAATTTGAACCTGGTGATTTTCGGGCGGTTCTCCGAGCGGATCGCAGACCCCCTCGAGGGACAGGTCTACGCATTGTTCATCATGGCACTGGCGGTTGCCGAAGCTGCCGTCGGGTTGGCGCTCATTCTGGCGCTTGTTCGCAAGTTTGGCTCGGTTGATGCGGATGCCGCAGGAACGCTCAAGGGATAGCGAATGAACTCACCCCTTGCCGTTCCTCTCCTGCTTATTCCTCTCCTTCCCTTGGTGAATTTCATCATCCTGATATTCTGGGGCAAGGCTGCTCCCCGGTCCCTGGCAATACTTTCGACGGCCTGCCTTGCCGCCGCAACCGGAATCGCGGGCTACCTGTTCCTGACCATTCCTGACGGCCCCCCCACGACCGCAATGTCCGCCGACTGGTTCTTTGTAGATAAGCAATTCTTCTTCCAATTCGGCATCATGATAGACGGGCTCGCGGCCACGATGGCTTTGATCGTTACGTTTGTCAGCCTGATGGTTCACATCTACTCCTTCGGATACATGGAGAAGCACGAGCACTTCGGCAGGTTCTTTGCCTTCCTCGCACTGTTCACTTCCTCCATGCTGCTTCTGGTGTTCTCGTCGAACCTGTTGACCATGTTCGTGGCGTGGGAAGGCGTAGGCTTGTGCTCATATTTCCTGATAGGCTTCTACTTCGAGAAGCCGTCGGCAGCCGCTGCGGGCAAGAAGGCCTTCATCACCACCAAGCTGGGCGATCTGGGCTTCATCACCGCCATCCTGATACTCCTGACGATCGGCGCGCAGACTCAGACCTTTGCACAGATCCTCGATTTCGAGTCGCTCAAGACAATGCTGGCCCCCCGGAATGCCGCCTACCCGTTGCTCAAGGACTGGAGTTTCATTGTCGGACTGCTGCTGTTCTTTGCCGCCATTGGCAAGAGCGCACAGTTCCCCCTGCATGTCTGGCTCCCGGACGCAATGGAAGGCCCGTCTCCTGTAAGCGCGCTGATTCACGCCGCGACGATGGTCGTAGCAGGCGTTTACCTCGTGGCGAGGATGTTCTTCCTGTTCGGGCAAGATCCGAACCTGGCCCTGATTATCACACTCGTCGGAGTATTCACGGCATTTATGGCCGCCACTATTGCTCTCAAGAGCTATGACTTGAAGCGGGTCCTGGCGTATTCAACCATATCCCAGATAGGCTACATGATGGCTGCTCTGGGGTTGGGCTCGGCGGTTGCCTCGATGTTCCATGTCGGCACACATGCCTTCTTCAAGGCTCTTCTCTTCCTCGCGGCCGGAAGCATTTTCCACGCATACCATTCCCTTGAGATTCGCCGAATACGTCGGGTAGCAAAATTCATGCGAACGACCTCGATCACATTCGCCGTTGGCGCCCTGGCCCTGGCGGGATTCCCGTACATTACTGCTGGCTTCTTCTCCAAGGAAGCTGTTCTGTCCGCTGCCTATGAGAAGTTCCCGTGGGCATTCTGGGTCCTCGCTCTGACGGCCGGTCTGACTGCTTTCTACATGTTCCGCCTGATCTTCCTGACGTTCTTCAACTATCCCGTGCAATCGGTTCCCAAGCGCAGTTCCGGGGATGATAACGCCGATGAAAACCACGAGCCTCACGAGTCCTCATCGGCAATGACGATGCCCCTGGTGATTCTGGCAATCCTCTCTGTGGCGGCCGGGTATTTCGGGTGGCTGCTGCCCGTGCGAATCGGCGGCGAAATCCCCCATGGCGGAACCAATGTTCTTCTGACTTCCATCGCGTTTGCCATCGGCGGAATCCTGCTGGCGTGGGCGATTTATTCCGCGCGGATCGTCAAGGCCGAAGCAATGGTTGAGAACATGCCGACGATCGCCCGATTCCTCGAAAACAAATGGTACTGGGACGAAATCTACGACGCGACAGTCGGTCGCCTTTTCAGGGCCGTAACGTGGCTTGTCGCGCAGTTTGACTGGTACATCGTCGACGATCTGTACCACCTGTTCGGACGACTGTCGGTGCGAGCCGGGATGTCATTCCGGCAGATGCACTCCGGCAGCGTGCAAATCTACCTGCTGACCATCGCCATTGCCCTGCTCATCCTGATTTTCATGTACAACATCACGAGGTTCTCTTAGGCCATGGAAGGCACAACACTGCACCTCCCGCTGCTCATGATGGTCCCGATTATCGGGATGCTCATCCTGATGCTGGTTCCCGCGGACAAAGTCAGGTTGATTCGTCAGATCGCCGTTGCTGCATCCGTGGTCGCCCTGGCCTATGCGATTTACCTCGCCATCGGAATGAATAACCCCGGCGTGCTGAACGCAGAGCAATTCGCATACAGCTTCTCGCACCCGCTCTTCGCCGTAGGCAATTCCAGCATCCTATTCTCGGTTGGGGTCGACGGGCTTGGCATGGTGATGGTGCTTCTGACCTGCCTGCTGTTCGTCGTGGCGCTTATCGTATCCCTGAATATCGAGAACAGGGTCCGCGAGTACTACGCCGTGTTCCTTATGCTCGAGGTCGGATGCATTGGCGTCTTTTCCGCGACAGACATCTTCCTGTTCTACATCTTCTGGGAGCTTATCCTGATCCCGATGTTCATCATCATCGCGGTCTGGGGCGGCAGGAACCGGCAGTACGCTTCTCTGAAATTCATCCTGTTCACACTGGGTGGCTCGCTGTTCATGCTTCTGGGCTTCATTGGCTACTATGTGGCTGGCGGAAGCGGCGATCTGACACACATCCGGCAAATAGCCTCCGGAAGCCAGGATTTGCTTTTCTGGCTAGTATTCATCGGGCTCGCGGTGAAGATTCCCCTGTTCCCATTCCACACGTGGCTCCCTGATGCCCATACGGAGGCCCCTACGGCCGGTTCGATCGTGCTGGCCGGAATACTTCTGAAGCTGGGTACCTATGGATTCCTGCGGGTTCTGTTCCCCCTGTTCCCCTCGGCCGCGAATTATTATGCCCCCTACATTGCCGTGCTCGGGGTGGTCAGCATCCTGTATGGCGCTTTCCTGGCGATGTCGCAGAAGGACATCAAGCGGATGATCGCCAGTTCGTCCATTTCCCACATGGGATTTGTGGTCCTTGCGCTTTCGACGCTCACGGCAGGCGGATTTGCGGCTGGCACCCTCCAGATGGTCAATCACGGCATCATCACAGGCGGGCTGTTCCTTCTGATCGGGATCATCTATGACCGTACCCATCTCAGGGGCATCAACGACTTCGGCGGGTTGTACCGCGTGATGCCTTTCTACTATGGAATATTCCTGCTGTTTGCCCTGGCATCCATCGGGATGCCCGGATTGAACGGATTTGTCAGCGAGTTCCTTTGCCTTTTCAGCGGGTTCCAGACTTACTTTGCGCCGATGCCACTGCTGATGACCGCGGCGGTTTTTGGTGTCTTTATCGGCGTTATCTACATGCTGGGTCTCGTGGCGAAAGTGTTTTCCGGACCGGCTCCCGAAAAATGGAGGATGTTGTCCGACCTTGACGTGCGCGAGTCTGTTTCCATACTCCCCCTCTGCTTCCTGGTCGTGTTCCTCGGGATAGCACCCGGGGTAATACTGAAGTCAATTGGCCTGGCAATGGACCTGATTGCCAAGCGTGTCGCGAGTATGTAGCGGGAGGGCTTGACCAGCCAGATGCAGTACATGGCATTTCTTCCTGAACTGATTGTCGTCGGCGCGGCATTTGTCGTGCTGATGTTCGAAGCTGTTGCGCCGCGCAGAGCGTCGGGGTCTTCCTTTATCCTCGCGGCTTTCGCGCTCCTTGGCGCTTTTCTCGCCCTCTGGTTCACTCCCGCTTACAGTTGGGGCTCTGTTCTTCGCGCGGATGCATTCTCCTCGCTCGTGAAGTCATTCCTTGTCGGAGGTTCGCTTCTTATCCTTCTCTACGCCTGGCCATATCTGCGTGAGAGAGTTTCCGGCATTTCGGAGTTCTGCTTCCTGTTCCTGACCTCTGTGTTTGGCCTGATGCTCGTAACCTCAGCGACGAATTTCATAACGTTCGTCGTCGCGCTTGAAACCGCCAGCCTTGGTATGTACACGCTTGCAGCGTCGATGCGTCGCGACAGGTCCTCGGTGGAAGCCGGAGTCAAGTTCTTCCTCAACAGCGCTTTCGCAACTGCTATCATGCTGTGGGGACTTTCGATAATCTATGGCCTCACCGGCAGCCTGGATTTTTCCGCTGTATATAGCTCGTTCGACCACTTTGCGGCAAGCTCCTCAATGACCCCTGAGATTAAACCGTTCCACCTTCTTGGCATTCTGGCCCTTATCGTGGGCATCGGATTCAAGATCACCCTATTCCCGTTCCACCTTTGGGCGCCCGACGTGTATCAAGGCTCTCCCACCCCCTTTACGGCGTTCCTCGCCACAATATCCAAGGCAGCGGGCTTCGCCATCCTTATCCGGGTCGTGGTCTGGCCCATCCTGCCACTCGTCGGCGACATGCAGATCCTGTTCGTGGCACTGGCAACACTGACCATGCTGGCAGCCTCCACCGCCGCGCTCTTGCAGTCCGACGCAAAGCGGCTGCTGGCGTATTCCAGCATCTCGCACGCGGGGTTCATGTTGATCGCCATCGCAACCATGCGGGATGTTCGTCACCTGTCCGGGCCGGCCGCAGCGGAACAAGCCCAAGCGGTGGCTTCGCTGCTTTTCTACCTTGTGGCATATATGAGCGCGACAATCGGCGCATTTGTCGTTCTGTACACCATTGAGAGCAAACGCAAAGACTCCTCACTGAAGGCGTTCAACGGCCTCTGGCGAACCGACCCCGCGCTTACCTTCTCGATGACCGTGTTCATCGCTTCCCTGGCTGGCCTGCCCCCTACCATCGGCTTCATAGGCAAGTTCCTCATTTTCTACCAGGCTTACAGTGCGGATATGATGTTCCTGCTGGTTGCGGCAGTTGTCGCCACGGTCATCTCGCTGTTCTTCTACTTCAAGATCATCCGCTGCATGATTCTAAATACTCCCGACGACGAAGTATCGTTCCGCGACTCTCCGACGCGAGCCTTCGCTGTCATCCTTTGCGGAGCGATTCTGCTCGCCATCTTCTTCTCCGAGCCCCTTCGGAATGCCTGCATGGAAGCCGGAAAGGCAGTGCTGCTTCGCTGACCCCGACTCAGCCTCCCCTCCTGCCTCATTGCCGCTTGCCGTTGTCCCCGTTCTTGCCCCGCACCATCGAGATAATGTTCACGATGTGCTGCGTCGCGGCCTGCTGCATACGCGTTATCACATGAAAGACCGACTTGGATGTCGGCTCGTGGACAAAGCTGAGCGGGATCAGAGCCGTCCAGCGAACCACGCCGCCGAGCCCGAACAGCACCTGCTCCGGCTTGAGGTCGAGCCCAAGGAAGTGCAGGTTCTCTATGGGCATGTAGTAGCCCGAAACGAGGACCGACGTCATCGAGGCCACGCCTGCGAAAGCGCCGAACACCCCTGCGAACATCTGTTTCTTCTCATCGGGCGCGATGGACAGCACGAAGTTCATCCATATCAGGCTCGCGCCGGACCACATAAAGCCGGAAGTGGCTGCCTCAAAGAACACCACCCACCTCGTGCTCGGGCCGCTGGCGAAAACCCAGATAATCGGGTTGATGCCACCCAGAACGATCGCGAAGGCCATGGAGGCCTTGTTGCCGTACATGTCGATCATCTTGCCCCACAGCCTGACAGCCAGCACGGCCGATGTGGTCGAGATCATCCCGTACAACTGCATCTCGGTCAGGCTCATATCCAGGGTGTCCAGCATATAAGGCCCCCAGAACTGCGCACCAATTCCCGTGGCGAGCATCCACCAGATTGCGTACAGCAGCAGTCTGCGGAAGTTCTTGTCGCGCATGGGGGTAACGAGCATCCGCAGATAGGGCTCGTGCTCAGCCTTCTTGGGGCTCTCGGGCTGGAAATACAGCACTATGCAACCGGCGACTCCGATGATCCCGCCCGCCGCGAAAATCTTCAGCAGCACCCAGAAAAGGTCCGAGTTGTCGAATGTGCCCTGGCTGAACATGTGCAGTTTGATCCAGTTCGCCACGGGACCGGCGTTATCGGTGTACAGGTCGGCAAAGACGCTGAACAGCAGCCCGACGATGAATCCGATGATCATCGAGTATTGGGAGCGGACCGAGAAGAAGCGGCCACGAACGCGGCCGGGCACGTTATCGGCGATCCAGCCTGTCCAGGCGTTGGAAGCGACCGTCGCGAGCAGCGTGGAAATAAACAGCAAGAGGAGGATCAGCTCGAGCGCGACATCGGGCTCGACGATAAACGGTATAATGCCGAGTGGGATCATCATCGCCCTGGAGACCAGAGTCATCCAGACAACGACGCTCTTGCGGGCGGTCATCTTCTTCGTAATGGCAACGCCGACCGGCAGGAAGATGGAGCAGACAGGACCGATGGCGGAATAGAGAGAGAAAGCCATTTTACCGGCGCCAAGCTCCATCAGCAGCTTGGTCATAAAAGCGGATCCCGGCACGGCCAGAGCGCCGAACGCAGCCGCGAAGATCGCGTCAATTATCGAGATCCTGAATGTCTTCCGCAATTCGGAAGGCGGATGCAGAGCCATAGTGTTGCCGTTCGCCCGCGTGTGAGTAGAAAAATACGGCCTTCTGGCCGTATAAAATGACCGCTCGCGATATCACGGGGCATTCTACCCGGCGTTTGACAAAATGACACTCCCCGGGCCCGCAAGCGCGACCCCTGTCGGCGACTTCAAGCCTTGACAAATCCGAAAATGCATTAGAATTCTCCACGCTGAAAGGAGCGCTCCAATGTCTCGTATTTGCGCTGTTTGCGGAAAAATCCCCGTTCGTGGTAACCAGATTACTCGCACGGGTCTCCCCAAGAAGACCGGCGGATTCGGCCTCAAGACGACCGGTATCTCCAGACGCATTTTCTTCCCCAACCTCCAGACCGTCAAGGTCAACATCAATGGCGTTGTGAAGAGGATCCGCGTCTGCACCAAGTGCATCAAGGCCGGTAAGATCCAGAAGGCTTAGGCCGCCTGCATCTCTGAGATTAATGGGGAGTCCGGACGGACTCCCTTTTTCGTTCTTGCCCCCGTGGTTTCCTGCTCTTACAATACACACAACCCGGTGAGTAAATGAGCGACCCAATCGTATCAAGAGTGTATCGCGACGGCGTGATGGAATCCATGCACTGCGCGGTGTTCGCCATCAGCGATCCAGCAGGCCGTATCATCTGGAGCGGTGGTGATATCGACCGTCCTGTTTACATCAGGTCATGCTCCAAGATTTTTCAGACCCTCCCCATCATCGAGACCGGCGCGGCGGACAGGTTCGGCCTGACCGATGCCGAAATCGCCATTATCACGTCATCGCACAGTGGCGAGCCGATTCACCAGCAGACCGTCCGCTCGATCCTGACCAAAATCGGGAAGTCCGAATCCGATCTCCTGTGCGGCGCCCAGCCTCCGTACGCTGACGCCTACCGCCGATCGATGTATGCGGCCCGCGAGTCCTTTGGCGTCATCCACAACAACTGCTCCGGGAAACACGCCGGGATGCTGGCTCTCGCCCTGCACATCGGCGTTCCGACCGAAGGCTACCTCGAACCCACTCATCCTGTGCAGGTGCTGATGAAAGGCGCCTACTGCCGGGTGGCTGGCGTCAGTGAGAGCGAAGTTGCGATTGGCCATGACGGCTGCGATGCGCCAGCTTTTGTTACGACAACACGGGCTGCCGCACGAGGGGCCGCGCGCATTGCCGACCCGTCCTCCCTGCCGGAGGAAAGCCTCAGGACGGCCGTGGAGAGAGTCTATCGCTCGGTTTCAGCCAATCCTTATCTCATCGGCGGCGCCGCACGTTTCTGCACCGCTTTCAACCAGGCGGCTTCCGGCCGCGCCATTGGCAAGGTGGGAGCAGAGGCCATGTACTTGATTGCCGACCGGTCGCACAAGACCGGGATAGTGATGAAGCTCAACGACGGAGCTACGCGAGGAATGTTCCCCTTCGTCGCCGCGATGGCCTTGAAGCTCGGAATAATCAAAGAGCCGCTCTCTCCGGAAATGGCCGAATTCCTTCATCCAGTGATAAAGAACTATGTCGGTCGCCCGATAGGCACGGTAGAAGTGCCGCCCGAGCTGATCGACTCCCTGCCTGTATAGGAGAACGGTAAATGCTTGAAGCGATCATCATCACGCTCTGCCTCGTTCTCGGCTTCGGGCTGTCCATCTTCTTCTTTGTCCGGAAACTCAGCTACCTGGAAATCGGGGCTCCTTCTGACCGATTTGGCGACTACTGCAAGCGACTGGGCATCTTCCTGAAGCGCGTCATAGCCCAGTACTATCTGTTCCGCAAGCCGATCCCCGGGATGTTCCACGCCCTGGTCTTCTGGGGCTTCTGCGCATTTGCCGTCGCCTCTCTCAATCACATCGTGGAGGGCTACGGTGGCCTCGAAGCCACCATATTCCCCGGCATCATGAAGAATTACTACTTCGCCTTCCTGGACATTGTCGCCCTGCTGACGCTGGTTTCCATCCTGGGGCTCGCGGTCAGGCGCTATGTCTTCAGACCCAAGTGCCTGACGCACCCGAGCAATGAGTCGGCCATCATCATCTTCTTCATCTTCCTGCTGATGGTCACCTATTTCCTCGGCCAGGCGTTCAAGTTCAATCTGGTCGGGAACTTCAGCGAGGCCAAGTACATGCTGATCTCCGGGAACCTGGCTTCGTTCGTTCCCGGTTGTGGAATCGACCCCATGACCGGCTACAAGTTCAATTGGTGGCTGCACCTTGCGGTCCTTCTTTCCTTCGCCGTCTTCATCCCCAACTCCAAGCACATGCACCTTGTTGTCTGCCCGATCAACGAGTTCTTCTCCGACCTTGGACCAAGAGGAGTGCAGGAGAAGATCGAGATCAACCTCGAAGCCGACGAGCTTCCCCCTCTCGGCAAGAGCCGCATTGAACAATTCAAAGTTCACGACCTGCTGGACCTTTACGCCTACGTGGAATGCGGCCGTTGCCAGGATGTCTGTCCCGCCAATATCAGCGGAAAAAACCTGAGCCCCAAGCAAGTCATCCTCGACATGAAGGAACACTTCCTGCACGAGGCTCCCCGCTTGCTTGCCGCGAAGAAAGCCGGGAAGAACACCGCAGAAATCGAGCGCCCTGCCCTCGTTGGCGACGTCATCACCGAAGACCGCATCTGGGACTGCACATCGTGCTATGCTTGCCAGGAAATGTGCCCCGTCGGCAACGAGCATCCGCAGAAACTTCTTGAGATGCGTCGGCACATCACGATGGAGAAAGAGAAGCCTCCAGCCGAGGCCGCGACGATGTTCCGCAACGTGGAAAATCAGGCCAACCCGTGGGGACTGTCCCGTTCAGAGCGCGGCTCGTTCCTTTCAGACCTGAACGTGCCGAAGTGCTCCGACGGCGTCGAGTTCGAGTACCTGCTTTGGATCGGCTGCTCCGGCTCGTACGACCAGCGCGCGCAAAAGACCGTCCGGGCGCTTGTTCAGATTCTGAAGAAGGCGAATGTGAAATTCGCCATCCTCGGCCCGGAGGAAGGCTGCTGCGGGGATCCTGCCCGGAGGCTCGGCAATGAATTGCTTTTCCAAATGTCGGCGCAAGAGAACATCGAGGTAATGAAGAACTACGGCGTCAAGAAGATCATCACCGCCTGCCCGCACGGGTATCGGATCCTGGCCCATGAGTACAGGCAGTTCGGCGGAGAGTACGAGGTGGAACACTACACCACGTTCGTGCGCAGGCTGATTTCGGAAGGCCGACTCAACCTGGTCGCGAAGAGCGGCGCGAAGGTGACCTATCACGACTCTTGCTACCTTGGACGCTGGTCGGGCATCTACGACGAACCGCGCGAACTGCTCAAGGCGACCGGCGCCAAGATCGTGGAAATGGATAGAAACAGAGATTGGAGCTTCTGTTGTGGCGGCGGTGGCGGTAGAATGTTCCTTGAAGAGGACCGCGGAGAACGCATCAACCGTCTGCGCACCGACATGGCTGCGGCAACGGGAGCGTCGACGATAGCTGTTGCCTGCCCGTTCTGCCTGACAATGCTGGAGGACGGAATCAAGGAGCGCGGACTCGAAGACAAGCTGAAGGCGGCGGAGATCTGCGAGATTATCCTGGAATCCACTGCCGGGGAGAAGTAAAATGACCTGCGACCGTAAAGACTCCAACAAGGCATCGTGCAATTGCACTTACCCTTGCGCCAAGAAGGGAAAGTGCTGCGAGTGCATCGCCTATCACCGTTCCAGCGGCGAGCTTCCGGCCTGCTACTTCACTCCTGCCCAGGAAAAGACCTATGACCGGAGCATCGAGAACTACCTTCGGGGCAAGAAGCAGGTGTAGATGGGTCTCAGTGGACTGAAGAACATCTTCACGATCGCAAACGGGCTGACCCTGGCCCGTGTGATCCTGCTACCGGGCTTTATTATCGCATTTCTATACGGCGGGAAGACCGGCTACGCAATATCCATGGCCTTTGCACTGTTCTTCGAGCTGACCGATGCTTTCGACGGACTCATCGCGCGGAAATTCTCCGGAGTCACGGTTACCGGCAAGCTGCTGGATCCTCTCGCGGATACCCTAACCCGCTTTACGATCTTCCTTACCTTCATGTACGCGGGATTCGCCCCGTTCTGGATGCTGATCATCTTGTTTTTCCGCGACATGATCGTCGCCTACGTCCGCATCGGGGCTGCTCTGAACAACATCGTCATGGGTGCGCGTTTTAGCGGTAAGTTGAAAGCGATGATCCAGGGCGGCGGCATCTTCATCATCATCGCGGTGCTCCTCGCACGCGAGCTCAGGTATTTTGACGACCCCGATATGATACTGTCCCATGCGGCCTGCTGGTGGACGATGCTCATAGTCACAACGGTGACCGCTTACTCGCTTGTGGATTACCTTTGGGCTCTGACGAATATGACGCCATCGGACTCCGCGAAGAACTGACAGCAAACAGCAGGTCGCGGGCGCCTCACGGACTTCCTTGACCCGCCCTCAAGACTGTGTAGAATACTGACCTGCGAGAGGCGACGTAGCCAAGCGGTAAGGCAACGGTTTGCAAAACCGTGAATCACCGGTTCAAATCCGGTCGTCGCCTCCATTTTCGTCTTCGGCCGAGTGGCGAAACGGCAGACGCTGGGGACTTAAAATCCCTTGGGGCTTATACCCCGTGTGGGTTCAAATCCCACCTCGGCCACCACTATTCCCGTTAATATCCTCCGTTTGGCTGCAGCGGCAGATCTTCGAGCCCGAAGAAGGGCCGTAGCCTTCTGTATTCGGGGATCCTGTCGTTGACGGGCCGCATCAGCGCCGCCCAATCCATATCGATCTTCAACTCGGTGTAGTAATCCGGCGAGTACATAGCATCGACAGCCTCTGCGAGTGCGGAAGAATCGCCAAGTGCATACCGGGCTGCCGCTGCGTAGAAGCGTGTGAATTTGTCCTCTTTGAAATCCCGGTCCTTTGCCTTTAGCTTTGCCGGATAGCTCGCAAGGGCCTTGACAACGGCCTTGCGGGTCTCCAGGTCCAGATTGCGCATCATCCCGAAGCACTTGATAGTGCTGTCCCGCAGGATCTGGTCTTCATTTTCCAGGAACCTTGTCAGGTCCAGGGCGATGGATGCATCCGCGCTCATACCCAAGGCAAAGGCCATTGCCTGCAACTCGTCCGACCTCAGCGTGTATTCGAATTCCCGCAGGATGTCTCTGGCGTCAGCCCGGCCTGCAACGAAGGCAAGGCCGTAGTACCCCGCGGCTGACAGGCCGCTGCCACGGTTCGCAATGATGAACTTGGACAGCGCGCCTGCGGCGCTGCGGTTACCATACAATCCCAGGGAAATGGCGGAATAGGCCTGCACCTCGGTATTCTTGTCCCCGAGCCCGAACATTATCGCTTTGAAAGCGGCATTGCTTTCGCGGAATTTCGACAGCGACAGAATGGCATACGCCCTTGGGAGGTAATGCTTGTCGTCGGCCGCAACCTTCAGCAGCATGCCGATCGCCTTCTCCTCATTCTCCGGCAGGATATTCAGCAGTGGGATCGCCGCACAAGCATAGGCTCTGACCTTGTAGTTGGCATCCTTGGTCGCCAGATCAATCAGGCCGTCCAGCGAATCCGGATGGCTCAGGAATCCGAGTCCGACTGACGCGGCGAGTCTTACCTCC
>JBAZOJ010000040.1:0-18909 GCA_041648755.1 Candidatus Brocadiia bacterium | reverse complement strand
ATAAGTCGCTGACTGTCCGAAAGCAATCCTTGTTCAATGCGGCAGCAAGCTCCGGGGTCAGTGCCTTCGACGGGTCGAAGGTCTTTCTCTTCTTCAACATGGGCCGCTGTACCCCGGTGTTGTACAAGGGGGATTTGCCCAAATCCGGCTACAGCGCGGTGATCCTGAGCTTCGATACGAAGTTGGAGTAGCTGGGAGTCCCGGCCGAGGATCGAATCCTCTTCATCCTGAACATCGATGTGAAATCTTCAGACTCTTAACATGGATGCACAGGATACTCAGGATAGCTGCCTTCCGATCCAGTCCCGATTCCCTGGTCCTGACGGAACCAGACCTCTGCTGCTATCCTCTTCATCCTGAATATCGATGTAAGAATCTCTTTTCTTCTCTCCCGCATCCGGCCCTTGGTCTCCGGCCCGATTCTCAATCCTCATTTCCCATCCAGGTAGTATAATTCAGTGGGGTGACCAATGAACCGAACTGTTCCGATCCTCGCGCTGGTTCTTATCGCAGCCATCGTCTGTGCAGGTGGCGCATATCTCTATCTTGGGCCAGGGGTTGTGCAAAACTCGCTGTCTCCCGCTCCCTCCCTCACTCCCGTTCAACCCAGGGCGACGGATACCGCCCCAAAAGACTGGACCAGGGACGCGCCTATCCCCCTCGTTGCCATTTCCCCGGGCAGTTTCCAGATGGGCTCCGAGAAAGGCCAGCCAAATGAAAAGCCAGTCCGCAAGGTAACGCTTACGCATGCGTTCTACATTGGCGCAACCGAAGTGACACAGTCGCAGTGGACCGCTGTGATGGGCGACAACCCCAGCTACTACAAGGGCCGTGACTTGCCCGTGGAGTGCGTTGACGGGGACAGCATCGATGAGTTCCTCAGTACGCTGACCGAGTCCGAGCGCGAGGCGGGACGACTGCCCGAGGGGATGGTTTACCGGCTGCCAACCGAGGCTGAATGGGAATACTGCTGTCGGGCTGGAAGCACCTCGGAGTACTGCTTTGGCGACGACAAGGGGCTTCTCAATGACTTCGGGTGGTTCTTAGGGAATTCCGACGTCATGGTGCATGCAGTGGGCGTTAAGAGGCCCAACGCATGGGGCGTGTACGACATGCATGGCAATGTGTGGGAGTGGTGCTATGACTTGTATGCTGAATCATATCAGCCGGGTGACCAGACCGATCCCGTGTGCCTGGCGGCAGGCGATGCCCGCGTCCTGCGCGGCGGTTCCTGGTGCGAAGAGGCCGACCGCTGTCGCTGTGCGGAACGTGGCTGGAATAGCCCTGACTACGCGGGCTCTTTCAACGGCTTCCGTATTGTTGTAGGACAGCAACTCGCTGGCGTTAAAGGTCGAACAGCAAAGGAAATCCGCGAGGAGAGAATTGCTCGCAAAGCCGAGGAGGCCCGCAAGGCTGAGGAAGAACTCAAGAAGCACACGGAGTTGCCGGATTGTCTTGCGAAAGCTCCGATCCGGCTGATCTCGGTTTTCCCCGGCTCATTTCTGATGGGCTCAGACAGAGGGAAGCACGACGAAAAGCCTGTCCACAAGGTAATGCTGACGCGTGCATTCTACATTGGCGCAACCGAAGTGACACAAGCGCAGTACCGGGCAGTAATGAACGCCGACCCGAGCAGATTCAGGGGCGACGATCTTCCAGTGGATAGTGTAAGCTGGAACGATGCGACGGAGTTCTGCAGCAAGCTGACTGGGATCGAACGCAAAGCAGGACGATTGCCGGAGGGAATGGCCTACCGTCTGCCTACCGAGGCTGAGTGGGAGTATTGCTGCAGGGCGGGGAGTGCCACAGAGTATTGCTTCGGAGATTCCGATGATCGCTTGGGTGCCTTTGCGTGGTTTTCGCTCAACTCAGCAGAAACTACGCACACTGTTGGCAATATGAAAGCAAATGCCTGGGGGCTGTTTGATATGCACGGAAATGTGTGGGAATGGTGCTATGACCGATACGGGGACTATCCCCGTGGTGCTGCTGAAGAGACCGACCCCATCGGGCCGGATCAGGGCGAATTCCGGGCACTTCGCGGCGGCTCATGGCAGAGCGATGCATCCTCGTCGCGTTCCGCCAGTCGCATCAGAGGCGGCTCTGACCAGAGATTCAGTCTCTTCTTTGGTTTCCGTGTGGTTGTCGGCCCGGAACTCGGCGGGCAATGAGGAATTCTGCTGTTTCCTATCTTCGTCATCCAGTGCCAGCATTGCTGATTGCTGATTGCGGATTGCGGATTGATGAATGAGAGAGCAGGCTATGCAGCCGTTCCGCCCCTCTACCTTTGGGTGATGGTTGTTGCTGGTTGGGCCTGCCTCTTCTTTGGTTCTCACCTACGGACGCCGGACGCCAGACGCCAGACTGGTTGCGGTGAGGGTTGTTGCTGGTTGGGCCTGCCTCTTCTTTGGTTCTCACCTACGGACGCCGGACGCCGGACTACAGACTGGTTGCGGTGAGGGTTGTTGCTGGTTGGGCCTGCCTCTTCTTCAGTTTTCAGCTACAGACGCCGGACGCCGGACGCCAGACGGCGGAACGCCCACATCCTGCATATCGATGTTAAGGCTCCATGTGCTTCTCAGCTTCCTCCGCTTCGCGTGAACGCCAGTTTTCTTTTCCTAGCCCGTGCGAATCATGTGTTGTTTGATATGCACTGCCACAGTGGTAAGATTGGTCCGTGGGAAATCGCCGAACCTGATGTATTGACGTTGCAGCAAGTCTTCGCGGCGTGTTTGCTCTCTCAATGACGCTTTGCCTGTCGAGGAGGCGCTATGTTCCGTCAGATTGCCATGTTCCTGCTGCTTGCCTGTTTCGCATCGCAGACCTTGGTCTACGCCGAGGACAAAGGCAGCATACAGGTTAAATGCGAGCCCGGGGTCTCCATCACGCTTGGCGGAGTTCAGAAGGGGGTGAGCACAAAGGAGTCCGGCGGGCTCGCAATTTCGGATGTCGCCGTGGGAGTGCATGCTTTGAAAGCCTGGAAAGGTGATCTGGCCCCACAATTCAGATCTGTGACAGTGGAGAAGGACCGCGTTACGGAGGTGGAACTGGACGCCTTCGTTCCCAAGGAAGTTGGCAGCCTTGAAGTTCGCACCACACCTGTGGGATGCCAGATCGACTGCTCGAATATCGGCGTCTTGGGAAGCAAAAAGACCAGAGAGGCATGGAGTATGGAGGATGTGCAAGTGGGGATGTACGAACTCATCTTGGCGTCGGACGACAAAACTCTCAAGACGACCATTGAGATAAGGAAGGCGTTCAAGACCATCGTGACGGCCGATTTCGCGAAGAGGAAAATATCAGTTGTCATCGAGGATCCTGACCAGGCGCAGAAGAAGGCCGAAGCAATGCGCAACATGATAAAGAACGCTCCTTTCCGTCTTGTCGCCATTTCCCCCGGAAGCTTCATGATGGGCTCCAATAAGGGCGATGAACAGGAAAAACCCGTCCACAAGGTGAAATTGACCAAGGCGTTCTTCATGAGTGCAACGGAGATAACACAGGCACAGTACAAAGCAGTGACCGAAACATCCCCGAGCTTCATTCCGGGCGATGACAATCCCGTGGAGAACATATCTTGGCAAGATGCCGTGGATTTCTGTCTCAAAGTGACGGAATCCGAACGCGGGAAAGGCCATTTGCCTGATGGATACGCTTACCGGCTGCCGACCGAGGCCGAGTGGGAGTACTGCTGCCGGGCGGGTAACACTAAGGAGTATTGCTTTGGCGACGACAAGAGCATGTTCAGCGGATACGGTTGGTTCTTGACGAACGCCAATAGCCTGACGCATCCGGTTGGCACCAAGAAGCCGAATGCATGGGGCCTTTACGATATGCACGGCAACGTCAGGGAATGGTGCCAGGACTGGTTTGCAGACAAATATCCTTCAGACGAACAGGCCGATCCAGAAGGTCCGGCGAAAGGCGAAATCAAGGTATACCGCAGTGGCTACTTCATGAGTAAGCCAGAGGGTGCACGCTCCGCCAGCCGAGGAGCGTCGGCCCCCATCAGTAAGGCTGTTGACCAGGGCATCCGGGTGGTTGCTGCACCGGAACTTGCAAAGAAATGATGATCAAGGACGCAATGTGCCTGTCCCATGATCGGAGTCCCCGATGAATGGCCGACCGAGCGGGAAATCCTGGCCTGTACATCGATGTGAAATCTTCAGACTCTTAACATGGATGCACAGGATAATCAGGATAGCTGCTTTCCGATCCAGTCCCGACCCCTGTTTCGAACGAAATCAGACATCTTCTCCTATCCTCTTCATCCTGAAAATCGATGTTAGGGTACTTCGCTCGAAGGGCCTCGCAACCCAGTCATTTCCTGCCATCTGTGGACCTCCAGATGTTGTGGGCACTTCCCGGGCAATAGCTTGCGACAGCCGTTCCTTTGACACTATCCAAGTATTGCGCTATAATGGCTAATGACGAACGTGGTAGAAGTGAACCGGCAAAACTTGGAGGTTCTCCAATGAATGCAACACGAAAGCTCAAGAAGTCCTCTGTCGGTGTAGAGCTTGTTCGCCTTTTGGCCGCTGAGGGAAACCGGGTCTTTTCCACGGAACAGGCGCGGGATCTGAGCGCGCGTGCTGGTATCAAGAAGCCGTACCTTCTGGAAGCTCTCCACCATCTACACCGCAACGGATGGATTGTTCCGCTACGGCGTGGCTTCTACTCCTTGGCATCCGCAATTCCAGGCGTACCTGTCGCTCACGAGTTTGAGATCGCCATGGTTCTCGTCCATCCTGCCGCGATCAGTCATTGGTCTGCTCTGCACTACAATGGCTTGACGGAGCAAATACCAAGGAGAGTTTTCGTCCTGACGACTACAGAAGCGCGGATTCCCCGTGCGCGAGGCAAGAAAGCCAAGTCGGAAGGGGGCGGATATGTGATCGGCGAGGCTATTTACCAATTCATCCAAGTCAAGCCCGATCGATTCTTCGGAACGGAAGAGGTCTGGGTGGGTGACGCTCGTGTGACAATGACCAACCCGGCGCGAACTCTGCTTGACGGGCTGATGAGACCTCAGTTTTGTGGAGACTTTTCCGAAGTGCTTCATGCATTTCAAACAGCAAGCGATCATCTGCTTCTAAGTGAAATCATCAGCTATGCCCTCAGGCTCGATACCGCAACCATCAAGCGGCTTGGGTGGGTGCTCGAAAATCAGGGCATTGACTCAGACCTTATCCTCCCGCTTCTACATGCGCCGATCAGAGGTTACCGGCCTCTCGATCCATCAAGCCAGCGTGCTGGCCCGTGCAATCGCCGCTGGATGATACAGGAGAACCTTCCCGGAAAGGTCCTCTTGTGAAACCTCTACGCATGCGTCTGGAAGAGGCAAGAAAGCAGTACGGGATCCCTTGGGAAATCCTCGAAAGGGACTATCTCCTCTCGTGGATTCTTGCTGGCATAGTCCGAGTGCCATCGCTTGGCGATGGGCTCGTCTTCAAGGGCGGGAGTTCGCTAAAGAAGTGCTGGTTCGGTGACTACCGGTTCTCGGAAGACTTGGACTTCTCCGGGACAAGAGATGTGCCCGCCGGACAAGCGTTGGAAGACTCAATGATCGAAGCCTGCCGAACCGCAGCGCGGCTGTTGGACGAGTATGCAAATGTGCAAATAGCCTGCGAACGATACACGGAAAAGAACCCCCATCCGGGAGGGCAGGAAGCTTTCTCAATTCGTGCCCGGTTTCCCTGGCAGAGGGAGGCGCATACGCGCGTGATGGTTGAGGTCTCGATGGATGAGAAAGTGCTCAAACCTACGCCGAGACGCTCGATCATCCACGGCTACGGCGAGCTTCTCGACGCGCAAGTCCGCGTTTACGCACTGGAGGAGGTTATCGCGGAGAAACTGCGCGCCATTCTGCAGCACGTCGGAATGCTCCAAGAGCGCGGATGGAGCCGGTCGCGAGCACGCGACTACTACGACCTTTGGCGCATACTGGCTGCTTACAAGCTCAAAATGAACTTGGAGGGTTTCCCAACGTTCCTGCGTGAAAAGTGCGCGCTTCGGAAAGTCACATTCCGTGGTCCGGAGGATTTCTTCCAAGAGACTATGCTTGTCTATGTCGAGAAGACGTGGGTTCAGTGGCTCGGTCCACTCGTGCCGGGCTTGCCACCATACGAAACCGTTATCGGTGAACTTCGACCGCAGATTGAGAGCCTTCTCGATCAGTCGTAATAACCATCTGTCTTCTGGTCTTCTTCCGTGTCTTCGTGTATGCCGTGGTAAAGAAGTTCTCCGTTCGGCTTTGCTCACAGCCTACCGGCTCTCTGGCTGCTATCCTGTACATCGATGTAAAATCTCCAGGTTCGAAGGGCCTCGCATGGCTCTGCGGTTAGACCTCTTGGTTCTCTCTTCCCTCCGCGTCTCCGCGCCTCCGCGTGAGAATGCAGCAATTCTCCGCTTCGCTCCTCTTCATCCTGAATATCGATGTAAGAATCTCCTTTCTTCCCTCCGACCCCCGGTCTACAGCCCATGCAGCTCGGCTGCTATCATGCTATCCTGAGAATCGATGTAAAATGTCTTGGTTGAGAGGGCCTCGCAAGGCTCTATCTGCTGTTCTCCTATCCTCTTCATCCTGTACATCGATGTTAGAATCTCCTTTCTTTCCTCCAGCCTCCGGCCCTCGGCCTTTGGCCCGATTCTCATTCATCAATCATCAATCCGCATCTCGCCCTCAGTAGGCGCGGCGAAGGAGGGTCATCAATTCTGCGCGAGCCTCCTCGCCACCTCCGCGAGCCCTTCCACCGCCAGCGCCATACGTAGATAGTCCAGCCGGTCAGGCGTGTCTTCGTCCGTGTGATACGCACGGTTGCGGAAGAAGGCCGTGTCCGTGGCCATTATCGCGGGATAATCCACCTGCCGGAACGACCAATGGTCTGACCACAACACCCCGGCCGCGCTCCCCGGCAGCACTCCGCCATCGGACGGTAACTCAGATCTCTCGCGGAAGTATCGCACGCAATCCCTGACCAATGACCGTGTGCCCAAGTCGCCCACAAAGGCCAGGAAATTGCCTCTGTCCGGATAGATCGCGCTCAGCGGGAAGGGGTATCTTTGCGAACCGCCCTCGTCGCTGTAGTACCCGATGCACTCGAGCGAGAGCATCGCGGAAACCTTCTCGTTTGCCAGACGGCATTGTTTTGCATAGACAAAACTGCCCATACCGGGGGTCATGAAGAACGGAGGCTCTTCATTGGAGAAGGCGACGAAGCGTATGGTCCTTTCAAGTTTGTTCTCGCGCAGCAACCGCGCAAGCTCGATCAATCCCGCGACCCCTGATGCGTTATCATCCGCGCCCGGGGTATCCCCGGTGGAGTCGTAATGCGCTCCGATTACAATAATCTCCCCGCCCTGGCCAACGCCGGGCAACTCCGCAACCAGATTGCGGTATGTTGCTCCGCGGGCACTGAACTCCTGCCGACTTACCTTGTATCCGGCCAGCGCGAAAGCGCCCGCAACGTAGTCCTCCGCTGGCTGCAGCGTGTCGGTATATCCCTTCAGGCGCGGGCCGATGGTCTGCGAAAGGGCTCGCACGTGAGATTCGAGCCGGTTACGAAGTTCGATCCGGCCTGCAGTCATGGTGGGTGCTACCCCGCTGAAACTGCTTCCGGGCATCGAAAAGCAGTAGATGTAGATGGCGATGCAGATAATGATAACGACTCCGGCGGCGATGCCGAGTTTCGGCAGGCAACCCATGCCGGGCTTACGCTTCATCCGCGCCAGGTAAGAGCGGTCTTCATGCGATTCGGTCGCTTGATCTTTGATTGCACTTTCCTTCATCGGTGCCGTGAGTATACTGGTTGCTTCGGAACGCGGCAAGCAGGCCGTGCTTGCTATCCACACCCCTTTGCGGGGTTCAAGCCAGTTGTACAGGGGCTTTGCGCCCCTGTTGCCGCGAGATTCCGTCACTTTCATCCGTGGAGTCCGTCGTTAATGCAGAATCGTTAATCCAGAAACGAGGAGGTAGATATGAACCGAACACTAATCAGAGCGACTGTACCGGCACTGCTGCTGTTGCTGCTGCTGGGCTTCGCCGCAAACAGGCCAATGGCTGTTGCGAGAATCAAGCTCGCCGCGCTGCCAGCCCGCGATCGGGTGGATGTTCAACTCGACAACGGCGCGTTCACGCTGGTCGAGGAGGAGCGGATAGTCCCGCTGCTGAAGTCCTCGCCTGAAATCGGCAACAACGCCATAGACTTCAGTTGGTCCAACACGAACGTGGACAAGGACTCCATCCAGTTCCGCCCCATCTCGATACGGGAAGGCGACAAGTTCGTGGCGATCAAGAAGGTCAAGATCAACGACAAGACCGAAGTTGACGAAATAGGCGTCATCAACGTCGCCTATCCGCCAAACGAGAACGCGCTCGTGTGGGAAGTCTTTGCCGCCCGCGCCTGCGCCGTGAAGGTTCGCGTAAGCTACCTCATCTCCAACTTCGACAGGTACTTCAGCTACCGGGCTCTGGCCGACAAGGAAGAGACCAAGCTGAGCCTCATCAACTACATGCAGATTCGCAACTATTCCGGCGAGAACTTCGGCAACTCCGGCATTTGGGCGGGGTTTGGCGAGGCCTTTACGAAGGTCATCGACAACCAGCAGGAAATCAAGATGCTGCTGCGCCGCTTCGACAACGTGCCCGTGGAGAAGACCTTCACTATGGACTGGTACGCCAACGGCGCGCTCAGTGCCGACAAGCCCTTCGCTTCCAAGATACTGATGCACTACAAGCTCATCAATGACGCCAAGAACGCTATGGGCGTATTCCCCCTGCAGCCCGGCAAGGTCCGCATCTTCATAGAAGACGGCAAGGGCGGCGAAGCGTTCCTCGGCGAAGACGTATCCGGCCTGGTCCCGCTTGACGGCGAAATGAAGATCTACCTCGGTGAGGCTCGCGACATCGTCTGCACCCGCACAATCGAGTCGAACGTGCGCAGCAATGTCCGTGGCAACCTGTACAACCAGGAAATCATCATCAAGTACGAGATCGAGAACTTCAAGCCCAAGGCCGCCACACTGCGCATTCAAGAACATATGAACAACCTCGCGGCCGAGTACTTCGGCTCGCTGCACGGCGATGTTGAGTGGGAAAAGGGCAAGACGACCTCGGAAGAGATCCGCATCGACATCGAGAAGGGCGGGGTTAACCCCATCCTCAGCGTTGACCTTGCAGCCGCGCCCACCGACAAGGACAAGAAGGTCGAAAAGAAGATCGTCCGCTTCCACTTCACCATCAAGAACCTCTGGTAGTGGTGGAGATAGCCGTGAAAAGGGCAGTCTTTGCCTTGCTCGTCCTCGCAGCCATCCTGCCGACAGCCAAAGCGTTGCTGGCCGAGAACATCGACCTCGTCACACTGCCAAGCCGCGAGGGCGTCCAGATAACCATCTACAACTCCGAGGACATTACGCTTGTCAAGGAGACGCGGTTCATCACAGTGAAACTGGGTTCCAACCGCCTGCAGTTCAGTTGGGCCAACACACTGATAGACCCCACCAGCGTTGAGATCCGCGTGCTTGAACACCAATCCGATATCGAGGTCGTTGACACAATGTTCCCCGGCCTGAAGCCTCAGCATCTGATCTGGAGCATCGAATCGAAGTTCGAGGGCCAGGTCAGGATGGAAGTGAGCTACTTCACCAGCGGGCTCACGTGGGCTATGGACTACGTTGGAATCGCCGATCCGGATGAGACCAGAATGAAGTTCCGCGGTCACGTCAGAGTGTCAAATTCCTCCGGCGAAGACTACGATAACTCCAGCATCCGTCTCGTCGTCGGTACCATCAACCTCGTCGAGAAGATTGCTGACCTGGCGCGCGCTCGCGGAATGACAGTGCCTCCCGAGAAGTCTGCCGAGTGGAGAAAGCTCAGGAACGATGTAGCGCGAGGGACGCTGGGAAAACCTTCTCCCTCCGCCCCGATGACAATGGCGCCCAGTGGTGCTCCCGCTGCAACCGGAAAGCCCGAGATCATCAAGGAAGGCCTCAGCGAGTACTTCATGTTCACCGTAGCAGGCACCGAGACGGTTAAGAACGGCGAATCCAAGAAGATGGAAGCCGTTACCGCGGATAATGTGTCCTTCGACATCGTCTATCGCATGCGCGACTACCAGTACGGCCCCCGGCCGGTCCGCTTCTACATCTGGAAAAACGATTCCGAGCACAGCCTCGGCGACAGCCCGCTGCCGGACGGCCTCATCCGCCTGTACCGCGACAACGGCCGGGATGGCCTGTCCTTCCTTGGCCAGCAGCGCGTAGAGTACGTCCCCATCAAGGCCCCCATCGAGATCAACCTCGGCACCGACGACCTTGTGGTCTACGAGCCCGTTAAGTCGAACACCAACCGGATCAACTTCCACTTCCGCGCAGATGCACGGAACGAGTACGTCGACGGCTGGGACGAGCTACAGTCCTGGACAGACGGAATTCGGAACTACCGCGGCAAACCGATAGCGTTTGAGCTACGGCGTATCTGGGGTGGCGATGTGGAACTGACCGCCGATGTGGCGACCACACTGTTCGACTTCCGTACTACCGAGACAAAGCTGACCATTCCCGCGAATTCGAAAAAGGCGATTGCTTTCTCGTACGTAAGCCATTGCGGCACGAACGGGAAACAGCAGAGGATTCTGCTCAAGTAACCATCTGCTTCGTCACCCCGGAGGTGACAGGCGGGAGGAAATATGAACAAGACCATTTTGGCACTGCTGATTGTTACGATCCTGCTTTCCGGAGTGCGGGCGGTGACGGCCGAGAATATCGACCTTGTCACCCTCCCCAGCCGCGAAGGCGTACAACTGACTATCTACAACTCCGAGGACATCACACTCGTAAAGGAAACGCGCTTTATCACGCTCAAGACCGGATCGAACCGCCTGCAGTTCAGTTGGGCCAATACCCTCATCGACCCCACCAGCGTGGAAATCCGCGCGCTGGAGCACAAGGCCGATATCGAGGTCGTTGACACAATGTTCCCGGGCCAGAAGCCCCAGCACCTGATCTGGAACATCGAGTCGAAATTCGAGGGCCAGGTAAGGATGGAAGTGACCTACTTCACCAGCGGGATCACGTGGGCGATGGACTATGTAGGGGTTGCCGATCCCGACGAGACGAAGATGAAGTTCCGCGGCTTCGTGCGCGTTGCCAACTCATCCGGCGAAGACTATGAGGACGCCGAGATCCGACTGATCGTCGGCACCATCAACCTTGTAGAGAAGATCGCCGACCTCGCCCGCAGGCAGGGCATCCAGGTTCCGCCCGCTCCGTCAAAGGACTATACGAGGCTGAAAAACGAGGCAACTCGCGAGGCCATGGGCAGGGCAGACCGCGCCAAAAAGCCGGGCGGGGAACAATCCGAAGCGAAGGCCATCATCAAGGAAGGCCTCAGCGAGTACTTCATGTTCTCCGTCGCGGGCACCGAAACCGTCACGACCGGCTGGTCCAAGAGGATGGAAGCCGTTACGGCGGACAGTGTTGCCTTCGAAATCGTCTATCGCATGCGCGACTTCCAGTACGGCCCCCGGCCTGTCCGATTCTATATCTGGCGTAACGATGCCGAGCACTCTCTCGGTGACAGCCCTATGCCCGACGGCCTCATCAGGCTGTTCCGCGATAACGGCCGCGAGGGCCTCTCGTTCCTGGGCCAGCAGCGCGTCGAGTACGTCCCCATCAAGGCCCCAATCGAGATCAACCTCGGCACCGACGACCTCGTGGTCTACGAGCCAGTTAAATCGAACACCAACCGGATCAACTTCCACTTCCGCGCAGATGCACGGAACGAGTACGTCGACGGCTGGGATGAGCAACAGTCCTGGGCGGACGGAATCCGCAACTACCGCGGCAAGCCGATAATGTTCGAGCTGCGGCGTATCTGGGACGGCGATGTCGAACTGACTGCCGATGCCCCGACCACCCTGTTCGACTACCGCACCTCCGAGACAAAGCTGACTATCCCCGCGAATTCGAAAAAGGCGATTGTCTTCTCGTTCGTCGGCCACTACGGAACGAATGGCAAGCAGAGCAGGATCCTGCTGAAGTAATGAAGAAAGCGATCCTTGTTCTCCTCGTTTTCGCGGTGTGCTTCCCCTGCGCGCAGGCAGTGATGGGAGAGAACATCGATCTTGTGACGCTGCCCAGCCGCGAAGGCGTGCAACTGACCATATACAACTCCGAGGACATCACCCTTGTCAAGGAGACACGCTTCATTACGCTTAAGACCGGATCGAACCGCCTGCAGTTCAGTTGGGCCAATACGTTGATAGACCCCACCAGCGTGGAAATCCGCGCGCTGGAGCACAAGGCCGATATCGAGATCGTTGACACAATGTTCCCCGGCCTGAAGCCGCAGCACCTCATCTGGAACATCGAATCGAAGTTCGAGGGTCAGGTCAGGATGGAGGTCAGCTACTTCACCAGCGGGCTCACATGGGCGATGGACTATGTAGGCGTTGCCGATCCCGATGAGACCAAAATGAAGTTCCGCGGCTACGTGCGGGTTTCCAATGCCTCCGGCGAAGACTACGAGCGCGCGAACATCCGCCTTATTGTCGGCACCATCAACCTCGTCGAGAAGATCGCCGAATTGGCTCGCAGGCGCGGGGTTCCTGTGCCTCCCGAAGGGACCGAGTACTACGACGATTTTAATGAGCTTGCCGCTCGCGAGATGATGGACCCGCAAGCCCCTTCGGATCAGCCCTCGTCGGACGATGCTATCGGCGCGCTTGGGATTGGTGGCGGTGCTCCGCGCAAGAAGGAGATCATCAAGGAAGGCCTCAGCGAGTACTTCATTTTCAGCATCGAGGGCACCGAGACGATCGCCAACGGAGCATCCAAGCGGATGGAAGCCGTAACAGCCGACGGCGTGTCCTTTGACATCATATATCGCATGCGCGATTACCAGTACGGCCCCCGGCCGGTCCGATTCTTCATCTGGAACAACGACGCGGAGCACTCCCTCGGCGACAGCCCTCTCCCTGACGGCTTGATAAGGTTGTACCGGGAAAACGGCCGCGAAGGCCTCTCGTTCCTGGGCCAGCAGCGCGTCGAGTACGTTCCCGTGAAGGCAGCCATCGAGATCAACCTCGGCACCGACGACCTCGTGGTCTACGAGCCCGTTAAGTCGAACACGCAGCGATCCAACTTCCACTTCCGTGCTGACGCGCGGCCAGAATTCGTTGATGGCTGGGATGAGCGGCAGTATTGGACTGACGGCATCCGGAACTATCGGGGCAAGCCGATAATGTTCGAACTGCGCCGCATCTGGGGCGGTGACGTGGAACTGACAGCCGATCCCGCAACTATGCTGTTCGATTTTCAGACCACCGAGACCAAGCTGACCATCCCCGCGAATTCAAGGAAAACGATTGCGTTCACGTTCACCGGGCACAACGGCTCGAACGGCAAGCAGAACAGAGTTCTGCTGAAATGATAACGGAACTGGAGAGACAACTATGAAGAAAATCATCCTTCTGCTGCTTGTAACCGCCGTGTGTTTCCCCTGTGCTCAGGCGGTGATGGGCGAGAATATCGACCTCGTAACGCTGCCGGGCCGTGGGAGCGTGCAACTCACCATCTACAACTCCGAAGACATCACCCTTGTCAAGGAAACGCGGTTTATCACGCTTAAGACCGGTGCAAACCGCCTTCAGTTCAGTTGGGCCAACACCCTCATAGACCCCACCAGTGTCGAAATCCGCGCGCTGGAGCACAAGGCCGAAATCGAAATTATCGACACCATGTTCCCGGGAGCGAAGCCGCAGCACCTGATCTGGAACATCGAATCGAAATTCGAGGGTCAGGTAAAGATGGAAGTCACCTACTTCACCAGCGGGCTCACATGGGCAATGGACTATGTAGGCGTTGCCGATCCCGATGAGACGAAGATGAAGTTCCGCGGTTACGTGCGGGTGTCAAATGCCTCAGGCGAAGACTACGAGCGCGCAAACATCCGCCTCGTTGTCGGCACCATCAACCTCGTCGAAAAGATTGCAGACCTGGCTCGCAGGCGGGGAATTCCCATGCCCGACGAGCAGACTGCTGCGTGGAAAGAAATGAGAAACCAGGCCGCGCACGAGATGATGACCAAGGGCTCCGCCAAGGGGAGATACGAAGAGGACGATGTTGATGAGGAGGCGGAGTACGACAAGAAAGAGATTATCAAGGAAGGTCTCAGCGAGTACTTCATCTTCTCCATCGAAGGCACTGAAACTGTCAGCAATGGCTGGTCCAAGCGGATGGAAGCCGTAACAGCCGACGGCGTTGCCTTTGACATCGTGTACCGCATGCGCGACTACCAGTACGGTCCCCGGCCGGTGCGATTCTTCATCTGGCGCAACGACTCGGAGCACTCGCTCGGCGATTGCCCAATGCCCGACGGCCTGATACGCCTGTTCCGCGATAACGGCCGCGAGGGGCTGTCCTTCCTCGGCCAGCAGCGCGTCGAGTACGTTCCTGTCAAGGCCCCAATCGAGATCAACCTCGGCACCGATGATCTTGTGGTCTACGAGCCCGTTAAGTCGAACACCAAGCGAATCAATTTCCACTACCATGTTGATTTTCGCACCGAGACCGTTGACGGCTGGGACGAGCAGCAATCCTGGGCGGACGGAATCCGCAACTACCGCAGCAAGCCGATAACCTTTGAGCTTCGCCGCATTTGGGACGGCGACGTGGAGTTGGGTGCCGATGCTCCTACTTCGCTGTTCGACTACCGCACCGCCGAGACCAAGCTGACCATACCGGCCAATTCCAAGAAGGCGATTGCCTTCTCGTACGTCGGTCATTACGGCTCGAACGGCAAGCAGAGCCGGATACTGATGAAGTAGCGGTCAGTTCTACATGCAGAATTGAAAGCCCCTTCGGATTGCGTCCGAAGGGGCTTTTTTGTGGTCGAGGGGCGGGCTACTTCGCCACGAACTTGATCGCCGACTTCTTCCCTGCTTCGTCAAGGACGGTGAATTCCACCTTGGCGCCGGGATCGAATTTCAGCCGGAACCAGACCAGAAATGACCGGCCCCAGATGTCGGGCGATTCGCCGTTTATCGCAATCACTACGTGGTTCGTCCGCAGCCCGGCGGCATAGGCGGGGCTCGCGTTGGGGTTGTTACCGAATACCGGCGACATCCCCATCTTGTCGTCGCCGATTTTCAGCTTCGCGCGGACATCGTCCGGTGTGCGCAACGCCCAGGCCATCGCGGGCGAGGCCCCTATGTTCGACGATGCAATCGAAGACCGCCAGCCGATCTCATACTTCTTCCAGCCGTCAAAGAGAGAAATGTCCTTCACGGTCACGGCGTCCTGGCGAAGCACGATGAACGGCAGCTTGCCGCCCTTGCCGGGGAATTCCGACAATACCGCGCGGAGATCGTTCTCCGAGAACAACCTTCGGCCGTTGGCCGCTCCGAGCACATCGCCCACCTTGATGCCTGCCTTGTCGGCAGGTGAATCCGGGACAACCGTCTCGATGGTGATGCCATCGGTGCGGCTGACCATGAGCCCGATGCAGTCGGGATGTGGGAAGATATAGACATCGGACTTCTTGTTATACTTCTTGGCGTCGATCGTCGCCTGCCGGAAAATGCTTGCCGCGGTGTGGCAATGCAGGCACTTCGAACCCGCCATTTCCGAATACTGGGAAGACCACGACTTGAACGAGGGCACATCCCGGGCGGTCATCACGTTCCCGGAGATCTTTGGCGCGGGAGGATCGATCCGCCAGTTGGGCCTGCGGGTGTCGTAATAGTGGTTTAGGATTCGCGTCATCGTCGCGGCCAGAGCGCCCTTGATGTAGGCAGAATCGCCCGCCTTGTCTTCCCATCCCCCGAAACACCCAAGCGGGGTGCCGTCCGCACCGATGAAGACCAGCCAGTGCATTTTGTCCGGGTCAACAAGGGCCTCGAACGGCAGGTAGCGATAGTCGGCGCTCCACAGGTCGGTCAGTGTAACCTTGATGAAGTACTTCATCATCTTCGCGGCATCAGGATCAACTTCCTCGATCTTGTTCAGCGTGGGAACTCCCCCGAGCTTGGGGCAGCGCAACTCGATGACAATGGGCGTCAGCGACCGTGTCGCCATATCCATGGCGGCAGGGATATTGTCAAGATAGTTGGTCTCAACGTGAGGATTGACATCCGGCCATTTGGCTTGCGTCGGGCCCAATACCTCGGCCCAGATGGCTTGCTTGTTGGGCGTCTCCGCTCCCGCGGTGACGATGCAGAGTGCGGCAAAAGCCAGTACAAGGCCGACGGCGATGGAGATGATCGTTCGTGTCATAGTCCCTCACATTTCGGGTGGACGGTAAAGTGAGAGGCTGTCTGACAGGGGAGGGCGCCTCAGCCCTCGAGTTCCTTCAGCAGCTTCGATGCTTCCTCGTTAGACGCCGACTGCTCACTGAGGATTGTTTTCAGACGGGCATACTGGCTGCGCGACATCTTCTTCGCGTGGAGCACATGCTCCTCGAAGCACTCGTAGGCAACCGGCGCGACATGGCGGGTGATCTCGGCCATCGTCTCGGCATACACGCGGATCTCATACTGGGAATGGGCGTCCATCCTCAGCTTCAGGAAATGCAGCAGATTGTGCAGGTCCATCTGCCAGTACCACTGGGTGTAAAGGCTGAGCGGAAGGTTGATACGGGCGAGCTCTCTCGCGATTCCGGCGTCAATCATCTCGCGGTATTCCTCGTAGGAGCGCTTCTGCGCCCCTTCCAGGAGTTCCAGTACCCGGCGCTGCAACTCGGGGGGCGCCTCCTCGTCGTCGCGGCCCTGCTTGTTGCGCGTGTTCTGCTTCCGGATGGTGTTGCCCTGGGGGAGGTAGAAGTCCTCCTCGAAAACGCTGTACCGGCCGGAGATCTCGTTCAGCCGGGCGGTGCGATGGCGTACCCACTGCCGTGCCACGAAGATCGGCATCTTGCAGTGGAATGTGAGGACCACCTGCTCGAACGGCGACGTATGGTCGTTGCGCAGCAGGTAGTTTATCAGCGACTTGTCCTCGCGGAAGGTCTTATTGCCGCGTCCGTACGATACTCTTGCTGCAGCGACGATACGCTCATCGCCGCCCATATAGTCCACGAGCCTCACAAAGCCGTGGTCGAGCACCTTGAACTCGCGGTCGAGAATCGCCTCTGCATCCGGTACGATAATCCGGGCCATAACTCTCCTCGTGTGGGCAAATTATACCCGCGTCGAGCAGGCGCGCCACCCGTTGCGAAATGTGGAGGAAAAAGAGAAGGGGCGCGTGCGCGCCCCTTGTTTTGTCGTCATTGCGGACGATCCCACCGCCGATGGCTTACGCCATCAGGAATGGTTCGTCGGCCGAACTTGCGGTAGAAGCCTCGGATGCACCGTCGCTCCACCCGCCGCGCCAGTTACTGCTTGCTCTCGGCGCTCGGAGTTTCCTGCACCGGGGCCACAGCCTGTTGGGCTTCGGCGGAGGGCAGGCCGTCAGACGGGACTTCGATCCCGGCTTTTGCGCGACGCTTCTTGAGTTCATCCTTCGAAAGGATAAGCTCTTCGGGCCTTGCCGCGCGACCGGTACGCTCACGCAGGAAGTACAGCTTCGCCCTGCGAACGCGTCCGAGACGGATCACTTTCACGTCAACAAGGTTGGGCGAGTGAACCGTGAAGGTCCTCTCAACGCCCTTGCCCTGGACGATGCGCCGCACGGTGAAGACCTCGCGGAGTCCGCCGCCGCGCTTGGCTATGACGATCCCGATGAAGCGCGATACGCGCTCCTTGTCGCCTTCCTTGATCTTCGCGTGAACTTCCACGGTATCGCCGACACCGTAGAAGAAACCACGCTTCTGCATTTGTTCAGCTTCGAGCTTGTCTATAACGTTCATAACCGCTCCTTACTGTGACGGAACGCGCTTCGCTTCGCCCTTGGTTGTGGGGCCAGCCATCAGGTCCGGCCTGCGCTCGGCGGTGCGCTTCCGCGATTGCTCTTGTCTCCAGCGGGCGATCTTCGAATGGTCGCCCGAAATAAGCACTTCAGGTACCTTGTATCCGCGATATTCCTCGGGCCGCGTGTAGTGCGGGTGGTCGAGCTGCTGCGTGGCGAACGACTCGCATATCGGGCTCTCGGGGTCGCCCAGTGCACCGGGAATCAACCGGATGGCCGCGTCCATAACCACCATCGCGGGAAGTTCCCCGCCGGTCAGGACATAGTCACCGATCGAGATCTCCTCGGGCCTGAGGATCTCCCGGATCCTCTCGTCGTAGCCCTCGTAATGTCCGCACACAATGATCGTGCGTGGGCGCTTCGAGAACTCCTCTGCGAGCCTCTGCGTAAAGGGCCGCCCGGCCGGGGACATCAAAACCACATCCGCAGGACCCTCGGTCAGCAATTCTTCGACGGCCTCAACCACTGGCTCCGGCTTCAGCACCATTCCCGGTCCTCCGCCATACGGGCGGTCGTCAACCTTGTGGTGCTTCGGATCGTTGCTCCAGTCGCGCAAATTGCGCACATGGATGTCAACGAGCCCCGCGACAACAGCCCTGCTGATAATGCTGTCGGACTGCCAGCCGCGGAAGAACTCCGGGAAGAGCGTCAGCACGTCGAAACGCACCACTCACACCTTGAGCAAGTGCCCGGTGACGCTACTTCGTCTCTTCGCCAGCGGCGGGTGCCGCGGTCGTCTCGGTCGTTGCGGCAGGCGGATTCTTCCGCGCGTTTACCGCATCGTTGTAGAACTGCACTGCAGTTATCCGGGGCCACAGGCCTTCCTTCTTGAGGAAGGACATCACGGTCTCGGAAGGCTGGGCGCCGACGGATAGCCAGTAGGCGGCCCTTTCCTTATTGAGAGTGAAGTTCTTCTTGTCCTTGACGATCGGATCGTAGTGGCCGATGTCCTCCAGACTTGCCCCGTCTCTCGCGGAGCGCTCGTCCATTACGACGATGCGGTAAGACGGG